>NZ_CAMEFJ010000102.1 GCF_945915485.1 uncultured Agrococcus sp. | reverse complement strand
GATCGAGCCGATCCATCCGGGAGAGATCCTGATGGAGGACTTCATCGAGGGCTTCGCGATCACGCAGAACAAGCTCGCGGTGTCCATCGGCGTGCCGCCGCGCCGGATCAACGAGATCGTGCACGGCAAGCGGGGGATCACCGCTGACACTGCGATCCGTCTGGCGCGCTACTTTGGCACGTCCGAGGAGTTCTGGATGAATCTGCAGTCGAACTACGAACTGCGACTCGGGCGCCGGGCACTGCGCGACAAGGTTGCTGCGATCACGCCGCTGAAGGTCGCGTGACTGACTGCGCGGTGCCGCGCCCAGGAGGCGTCTCAATCGCGGCCATCGACCTCGGCGGCGCCGGTCCCGTGGTCGTGCTGCTCCATGGCCTCGCCGGGAGCTCGCGGGAGCTGTTGCCCACGGCGGATGCGTTACGGGGCTATCGGGTACTGCTCGTGGACCAGCGGGGGCACGGCGCGAGTACACGGCTTCCCGATGATGTGTCGCGCGATGCCTTCGTCGGCGATGTCGTGACGGCGATCGAGGAGCTCGTGCCGGGGCGGCGCGCCACGCTCGTCGGGCAGTCGATGGGAGCCCACACCGCGTTTCTTGCGGCAGCGGCGCATCCGGACCTGGTCGAAGGGCTGGTGATGCTGGAAGGTCACGTGTCGGGGAGTGACGACCCACGCGAGGCTGCCGGGCTCGGCAGGTATTTCGCGTCCTGGCCAGTGCCGTTCGAGGACGAGGCCGCCGCTCGCGAATTCCTCGGTGAGGACGCCATCGTCGACGCCTGGGTGGCGGACCTTCAGCAGACGGATGCTGGACTCGTCCCGCGCTTCGACGCCACGGTCATGCAGCGCACGATCGAGGCGGTGCACGAGCCGCGCTGGGGTGAATGGGAAGCGCTGCAGGTTCCGACGCTCACCGTCTTCGCGAAGCACGGAATGTTCAGCGATGCCGACAAGGACGAGTTGATCCGGCGTAGGCCCGAGACGGACAGGGTTGACCTCAACGGCGGCAGTCACGACGCCCACCTCGACGCCTTCGATGAGTGGAGCGACGTGCTCCGACGCTGGCTGTCCCGCGATCAGGCCGAGACCTCACCTTCACGAGACTTCTGAAGTTGGTATGTGCCGGAACTCGGTGGAGTTCAGATTCAACGTGTGACCTGACCTGATTCGTCGGTGGCCCGTCGGACTACGCGATTTCGATCAGGGCCACCCCGACGATGATCAGGCCGATCCCCGCAAGTATGCGTCGGGTCAGCGGGTCTTTCCAGATGGCGCGCGCCATAACCGCCACCAGCACGATGCCGATGGCCGTCCAGAGCCCATATGCGACACCGACGTGCATGCCGGACTCCAACGTGAGCCCAAGAAACGTGAATGCGGCCACGTAGCTCAGCGCGATGGGCGCAAGCCAGCCCTTCTTGCGAAAACCATTGCTTGCGCGGAGCGACAACGTGCCGGTGACCTCAAAGACGATCGATAGAAGAAGCCAGATCCAGCTCATGCCTGCCCCACCTGCGTCCGATCCTGGCGGCGCGGATGAGAGCCAGATTCAATCAGGGCGACACCCGCGACGATCACGGTGATTCCAATCACATCGCCGACGCTCAGCGCCTCACCGAAGATCCCCATGGCGAAAACAGCCACGAGTGCCACACCTGTTGCGCCCCAGATCCCGTAGGCCACGCCAATATTCATGCCTGTGCGCAAAGTCAGGCCGAGCAGTGCGAATGCGGCGATGTAGGCGAATACGACGAGGAAGATCCAGAGCGGATGATCCGTTGAGGCCCGCAAAGCGAGCGTTCCTACGACCTCTGCGAGTATCGCCCCGGTCAGAAGTAGCCATCGACTCATGTGCCTCCCCCCTCATCTCGCACTGTCACAGCCTTCCGTTCGGCGGCATCAACGATCGCAAGAGCTTGTCGCTGCACTCCATCGAGTGATTCGGCCGCGAACACGCCGGTGGCCTCGGACATCCATGCTCCGTCGGCGCAGAAGCGTGCTGCTGTGAGGAGCGACCGTTCCGGCCCGGATAGGCCAGTCGTGTCGTGCCACGGCCCGAGATGCAGATGCCAGGGCTCGGTGAGTGCGCGGTGGTAGAGGGCACCCGAGAAGATCCAGTAGTCCGCACGCGACACGTCCGCGGTTGTCGCGACGACGACGTATGCACGGTGCCGCTCGAACGGTGAAAGCGACTCCGGTGCAGCACCGGCGTGTGCACGCAGCATCTCGTCCCAGTGCTTTGCCGCGTGTTCGACGAGGCCGATCATGAGAGCTTCCTTGGAGGGGAAGTGATATATAAGCCCCGGCTTGGTGAGCCCTGCCTTCTGCGCCACCGACTCGAGTGAGATCGTGACCCCCTGCACGGACGAATTCTCTTCGGCGAGGACCCTTGCTGCGTGCAGGATCCGTTCGCGTGTACTTGAAACCATAGAAGAACTTTACCATCCGGTAGGTAAAGTCTGCTGCTCTATGCGCATGCCTCTGTGAAACGTTCCACGGTCGAGTTCAGGTTCAATGTGTAAGTCGTACCGACCGATTGCTTCAGACGGGTGGCGTCCGTACGCAGGGGTGAGCAGTTAGCGTGAGCATACGGAGACCCATGCCGCAGTGGAGAATCGTTACAAGTCTTTGGACGCGTGGCACCACGTGGATAACCACCTCACCGAAGTGTTGTTCGAAGAGGATGAAGCGCACCTCGAGGCGACCGCGCTGCAGACCGGCGGAGTCAAAGGCTGGAACAGCTTGATCGTCGCGCGACGAAAGCAGGAAGCGCTGTGAACTAACGGATGGGCCCAACGGTGGCGCGGGCGGGGCTGTTCGCGGCCGACTGAGCCCGAATCAAAATGGACAGCAAAGGTTGTTATCTGAGGCGACGCGGTGGAGTTCAGGTTCAATGTTTAATGGAGTTCCGCTTTAACGTCCGGATGTCCGCTCACTGACCGCTAATTACAACTTGTACTTAGGTTTCATGACTCCCGCGGCCCTGTCCCGGTTTCGTAACCAGTAGCGCGATGACATCGCTGCTGCGCAGTGAGAGTCCGTCATGATCACCTCGCGCGGCGCGGCTCGCCGCGCTGGACTGCGCGGCCGACCTGCGCGGTCGCGCCTAGTGATCGTTGACAGGTCGTTATCTGTGGCGATGGGTCGAATTTAGATTCAACGTCTGATCGCGTCCCCACGGATGAGGGATTCCCGCACCGACGACCGTGACGCGCCCGAGTACAATCGCGACATGTCCCGAACGGAAGTTTCTCGTGGCCATTGGCTGCCCAGTGTATCCAGCGACGGTGGACGCTTCCTTCTGGAGATCATCGGCGGGGCCGACGCTCTCGGCGACGCGAGGAAGTTCACGGTCTCCGTCTCCGAGGAGCACGTTGCACGGATCCGGGACGATCTTCCTCGGCACGTACTGGTACGCGCCGCACTCCTGCCACTGTGCTATGCGGCAGGAAGCCTGAATCATCTTGATGAATCTGCGGCGGTTCGACTGCTGGATACGATTCTGCACGGCAACGAACATGAGGTCGACGCCGCGTTCGAGAACATCTCCTGGGACAGCAGGTGCGCGCTCATCTCGCACGGCGCAGACCCGGCGCTCCTTGACGCGGGGAAGGTATTCGCCGCATCCCAGTCGGCTACGTCCGCAGGCTCGTGGGATCGCGTACGCAAGTACGTAGAGAGTCGGCAAGGTCCTAGAGCAGCTCCGTGATCACTGCGCCATCCGCGAGCAGGCGAATCCCGAACGGCCAGCCGGCAAGAGGGCGGTGCGGCGAGGTAGTGTGGTGATCACAGTGACAGCAACGGAGAGGCTGACGGTTGGGACACGCTATCCGCGATGACCGCATCAACATCGACGAACTCGAGGCCAGTCGGGAGCAAAAGAGCGAGCAGATCCGTCAGGACCGTCGGCGAGTCCTCCAATCTTTAGCGCGGGTTGATGCTGATCCGTCGTCCGGGGCTGCAGCTCTGGGAGGATCGGTGGCGAATGCGCCAAGATTGTCCCGCGGTCACAAAAGGTACTTCAGTCTTTGCTACGCGGCGGGCATGCCGGTTGCGGAGCTCGCGGCGGATCTCTGCGACGCATGGCGTGACGACCTCGTGATCTCATTGCGGTTGCAGAACGTGATGACCGGGGCCGATCCGAATCTCAGGGCCGTGTTCCGTGACAGGGACATATACCGTGGGGCGATTGATCTCGCGGTGGTCGCAACGAGCCTCGGTCGCGCGGATGTCGCGACGGCCGTGCTGTCGCATCCTTCAGTGGCGGCACTGCCTGCGCGTGTCCTCGATGCCCTTGCGGTCATTCATGGAGTGCCGCGGGCCGTGAGCGAGAGTGATGACCTCTCCCGGGCATATGAGGGGTGGTTGAAAGTGGGAAGCGCTACGCGCGGTCGCCGGCAGGCCGCGTTCGAGCGCTATGTGCGCCGCTGGCGCGCGGACAACGAGAAGTTCCGTGGGTTGACGCCGCCCGACAGTGAGTTCTTCACCGGCGACTGGGCGTTCGAGGCGGTCATCCTGGCGCAGGCGTTCCAGCTCGACGACGCCCCGGTGCGCGATGTCCCGGAGTACCCCGTGGATCTCGCCGATCACGCGCGAGAAGTAGGAGTACTACGGTTGGCTGACGATGTCCGGCTGCCCGGGCCGTTCAAGAAGCCCGCACCGCCGAAGGTCATCGAGCCGGAAGTGGCTCGCGAGCCGGTCGCGCTGTCAGGGACCGTGTCGCGCGCTCACTTGGAGGCACTGGTGACTCCGGTCGGCGACGGCCCGTTGGGGGCGACGACCGACGACGCGATCCTCGAAGCCGCAGTCGAAGCGGGAACCTTGCTCGTCATCGACTGGAAGGGCATGGCACTTGAGGAAACAGCCGAAATGTTGCAGGCGGCATGTCGGGAACTGGGCATCCCGGCGCCGGGCCGTGTGCCACGGAAGAAGACGACGACAGCGCTCGACGGCGTGCGGAAGCTCGATGAATGGTTGCATGCCGTTGGTGCGCGGCTCATCGCGATCGACCTCGATTCTGATGACCTGCTCGTCGCGCCGGTGCTCGCGGCGGATCATGAGAAGTTCGCCGATCGAGCCACCGACACGATCCGATTGCGCTCTGTCGAGCAACTCATCGCCCACAGAGGCTAGCCCCAGCGTCGATTCCGTGCTGCTGAATGGATTGGTCCAGCGAGGCGAGGGCAGTGGGCACCTTGCTAAGCGAGTCCGCGCCCGTGCGAACGCCGCGGGGGAGGTGTCGACGGCCGAGCTGAACTGCACCAAGACTGTCGGCTTCCCCGGGGACTCGGGGCGATTCACTGACCTATTAGTGTGGTGAACGAGGGATCAGACCAGAATCGCCCACACCCGATACAGGAGCGTGAACCATGAGTTTCTCTATATATCTTTCCGGCGAGATCCACACCGACTGGCGTGACGAGATCTGGCGCGGCGCAGAGGCCGCGGGGCTCGATGTCACGTTCACCGCACCGGTCACCGATCACCCCGCTAGTGATGCCGCCGGTGATCATCTCAGTGAAACCGATAGCCAGTTCTGGCGTGATCATCAGTCGGCCAAAGTCAATGCCATCCGCACCCGCACGCTGATCGAGAAGAGCGACCTCGTCGTGGTTCGTTTCGGAGACCAGTACAAGCAATGGAATGCCGCTTTCGATGCCGGTTACTGCGCCGCGCTGGGCAAGCCTTACGTGACCCTTCACGATGCCGATATCGTGCATCCGCTCAAAGAGGTCGACGCGGGGGCGCAGGCTTGGTGCACGACGACCGACCAGGTAGTGGAGACCCTGCGGTACGTGCTCAAGGGGTGAGGTTTTCGTCTTGCCGCGAAAGCGGGGATCCTCGAAACTGGAGGCGCGCCGGTCGCAGACTGAACCGTGACCCACTCGGTTCACGCGGCTGTTCCGTTCACGAACGCGGTGCAGTTTCGTTGCTTGGCTACGGTGCTCGCTGAAGGAGCCAGTTCGTCATGTTGAACATGAACACGACTCCAGATGATGGGCGCCTGCGACGCCCATCTCGCCACGGCTACTGACGAAATGGGCTTGCAGATCCACGCGCCCGTGGGTCTGAGCGTTCGCGGCGGGGCCGTAGCCACGGCAACTATAGTGGCCCCATGGCACCTTCTCTCGAGGCAGCGAATGAGCTGATCCGCGACCCAACCACGCGAGCGCTGGTGAGCGACCTTGACGGCGTGCTGCGGGTGTTCGATCAAACATTGTGGACGGAGCTGGATGCTGGCCTGGGGCTGGACGAAGGAGTATCCCTTCGTGCGGTGCTAGGGAACGCAATCCTGCACGACGTTGTGCGGGGTCGAGCGTCGTTCGAAGAGTGGCGAGAGACGGCAATCGCTGCGCTCATCGATGAAGGAATCGATCGCGAGGCAGCGCAGCAAGCGGTTCGAAAGTGGGCCGACACTCCTGCGCATGTTGACGAGCGGGTGCGATCTCTCCTACTGGAGGCGCGGTCGTTGGGGCTCGAGGTGCTCGTATTGACGAACGGGACGGATCGAATCCGAGACGAAGTTGCTCGCTTAGACATTCGGGACGTGGTTGGCGAAGACGCTGAGTACTTGTTGAGCTCTCACCAGATCGGATTCGCCAAGCCAGAACGGCAGGCGTACGAGGCCGCGCATTCGCGGCTCATGCAAGCTATCGGCACGGGGATTGACCCTGCGCAGGTGGTGTTCCTCGATGACACGGCGCGGAATGTGGACGCCGCGCGGCAGTTCGGATGGCGTGCAGTGCACCACACCACGCGGGCTTGACCGTTAGGCCTTCGGAACAGGGTAGAGCGAGACGATCCCAACACGGCACACCGCGGAACAGTTCTTCGTTTGAGCCCAGGGGCTATGCTGCATCGTCAATGGCGTTCCCGGGCTGTTGCGTGTCGACAGCGTCGCTTCAGGTCCACGTGTCAGAGGTGGCGTGCACAGTTCGCTCATGGAAACGAGAACAGTAATTGAGGTAGCGGAAGGGCTCGTACGAGATTTCGAGGATGAACTGCTGACGCCGATGCCGGCCGAGTGCCTACAGTGCTTCGTACACAGACACTTGCTGGAGCTGAACTGCGATGGCTCCCTGCGATTCGCCGCACATTTTCGAGACACCATTGCGCCGCGTGCCACTTCCCTCGAAAAGAGACTGGCCGATCAGGGAGGATTCTGCGACTGCGAGATATTCATGAACGCGTACTGGCCGAACGCGCTCCTGCGGAAGCAAGACTATTGGCGTACCCGCGGCGACGGGTTCCAGGAGTACGTAGAAGCGGAGCCACCCACGACGATGCCGCAGTGTCTAGGTGTACGCAGAGGGTCGACCCAACCGTGCGGGCTTTGGCAACGCATACGCCGTGGTCGCTGGTGACGCTCGACGAGCGGTTCTCGCAACGCTGCGATACCGAGTGTTCAAAGGCGCATGCTGAGTAGGTGCGCGCCCGCTCGCTGCAAGCATGGAGGCCCGGTGGAACCCTGGGGCACAATCCATCGTGCATCCGGTACTCTGAAGGCGGTGGCTCACGCCACTGATCGCACTTCCACGTGAAGCCCACGTGAATCATTGCGGAGAGGCCTGATCCGCTCAGGACATGTCCGGGTGGGGTGTGGCGCACAGACGATGCGCCGACTTCATATCGCCGATGTTGAACATCGGCCGACGATAGGACAATGACATGTCGACAAAAGACGAGAAGAACCTCGCGCAGGTGACCGAGAAGATCGCAAAGATGGATGAGCCGCGACAGTCGGTCATGCGGCGCGTGCACGACGTCATCATGACGGCGGCGCCATCCTTGAAACCACGGATCTGGTACGGGATGCCCGCCTACGCCGCTTCGGCGAGCACGCCGGCGCTCGTGACGCTGCGCAACGACGAACGATTGAATCTCGC
>NZ_CAMEFJ010000101.1 GCF_945915485.1 uncultured Agrococcus sp. | reverse complement strand
CGGAAGACGCCAACGCGTCGAACCCTGCGGCTCAGCGCATCGATGAGTCCGAGCGCAACGATGGACTTTCCGGTATGGCCCTCTGGTGAGGCGATGACGATGCGAGTCACGGATCTAGCCTAACGATCGCAGAAACTGCTGCCGCTTTTTGTCGGACCCAAGAAGTGGCAATCGCTTCGGGCCCGCCTTGGCAGCGACGGGGGTACGGCTACCACGCCCCTTTCGTCGGGGGCTGCTTCCGATCTGTCGAGCAAATTGTTCAGATTTGGAGGTTAAGCCAATAAAGCGTTACCGCGTGGATGAGCGGTGCTTCCACGGATCCGTCCGCAGGAACGGATCCCAGACGCGGCAGTAGCCCGAAAGGCGCGATCCGGTGCATCGAATTCGTGGCAATGGCCCGAAGGGCGCGATGCAGCCCGACATCCACATCGCGTACGGCGCAATACACGCCGCCTAATGACGCGGGCTCTTAGTCGGCGTGCTCGAGGAGCGCGAAGAGAGCGTCGATGACATCGCTCTCGCCGGGCATACTGTTAGACAGCTCGCGCGGCTGGTAATGGAATCCAATCGATACGTAACCGGTAAGCCCATCCAACGGAGCGATCGGAGACGCGAGTTGCACGAGATAGGACGGAACCGCATCAGCCGGATCGTCTACAAAAACGATCGCATTGAGATCGGCGGTGAGCTCGGTAGCTCGCGACCCTCTGTCCTCACGCAGGTCTTCGAGCGAATCGCTTCTGAAGTCTGCGAAGCCCCTGACCGAGACCGAAGCCGTGTCATCGCCGTCGATATCGAATGAACACTCGAACGAATAGGGGGCGGGGTCCGGGTAAACCGTATTCGTCACTTCGTTGGAAACGAGCGACTGACCGTTGGTGAGCAGGGGCTGAACAATCTCTTCGATCTCCGTGCAGGATTCGACGTTGAGCAGGCGATAGGCATCTACCCCTGCTGAATCCTCTTCGTCGTACTGTTCGAGCAGGTCGCCCGCTTCCTCTTGCACGTCGTCCTCGGGCGACGGACTTTCCGTCTCACCGACTCCTCCGCACGCGGTGACCAGCATCCCAGCGGCGGCGATTGCGGCTACTGCGAACAATCTCTTTCCGGTACGGTCAGCGCGAGGCAGGCACTGGGGCATGGATAACTCTCTTCTCTAAGAATCGTTCTGGCTGGTCTTCCACCCTCATTCGTGGCGCGCGAGTCGCCTGGCGCAAGGGACGACGAACAGAGGCGTGTCATTGATCGTATGACGTTGCCGTCGTGGAAATCCATCGGTTGCGGAGTTCCGAACGAATCCGGACGGCAACCACAGTGCAGGGCCGACCACTCGATTTCGGTGCGAGGTCGAAAGTAGCTGTTCCGGAGGGCCGGACACATGCCGCATCTCGTTGGGGTTCGCGCGTCGTGACAGGTGAAACATTGCGAGCGGACCCAATGGCGCAACGCGAAGGAAGCCCCGGGCCGATGGCCCAGGGCTTCCTGACGACAACCCTCCGGCACGCGACTTATCTCGTCGCATACGTCATCGGTCGTCACATTGGCGGTGCCTAGGGGATTTGAACCCCTGATGCGAGTTACCCCGCATACACGGATTCCAGCCGTGCTCCTTAGGCCGCTCGGACAAGGCACCAGGAGTTATTTTGCCACACGGCCCCGGCATCCGCTAATCAGCCTCCGATCCCATCACGAACCGTGCGGCGCTTTAGAGCGTTCACCACGCACACCGCTCTCAACGGGTGCGAATAACTTCGACAGTCAGCCCTGCCCTGCATCAAAGACATTGCAACTCCGCGCTTGACAAATTTATTTTTCTAGTAAATCATGATGGGCATGCACGAGGTACGAACGATCGACGATGCAGCCGCCGCCGAAGCGTCCCTGCACCCACTGCGCCTGCGCATCCTCGCCGCGCTGAAGGAGCCAGGTTCGGCCTCCGCACTCGCCGCGGCCCTGGGCTTGCCCCGGCAGAAGGTGAACTATCACCTGCGCATCCTCGAGCATCACGGCTTGATAGAACTCACCGAAGAGCGCCGCCGCGGCAATTTCACCGAGCGCGTCATGCGTGCTTCTGCTGCGTCATACGTGATCTCGCCCGACGCCCTCGGCGACATACAGCCCGACCCCGCTCGCTCGCCGGATCGACTGTCAGCACGGTGGATGCTCGCACGAGCCGCAACGCTCGTTCGGGATGTCGGCAGGCTGCTCGTCGGCGCCCAGCGAGCGAACAAGCCGGTATCGACATATGCACTCGACGCAGAGGTCAGGTTCGTCTCCGCCGCCGACCGGGCCAAGTTCGCGGAAGAGCTGACCGAAATGACGACTCATTTGATCGCGAAGTACCACCGTGAGCGAAATCCCGAATCCGGAGGAGACGGCAAACTGCACAGCCTGTTCGTAGCCGTTCACCCCACGGTCCCGGCCAGCGCACACGGCTCCCCCGAACAGCCGACCCCCGACCGATGAGGAGCATCCGTCATGTCCAAGAAATTCGAGATCGAGAAAGTCGTCGCCCTCGAGGCGACTCCCGAACAGGTGTGGCGCGCAATCGCCACGCCGGAGGGCCAAGCTGCATGGTCTCCCGACCCGTACGCTTCGCAGGAAGGCATGCAGGTCGAGAGCCAAGAGCCGGCGCGGCTCGCGGTGCGCACTCCCGAAGCGGAGAACGGCGCATTCCACGCGTTCGAATACCTCATCGAGGCGAGCGACGGCGGCACCACCACGCTGCGGTTCGTGCACAGCGGCTATCTCGGCGACGACTGGGATGCGGACTTCGACTACGGCGAGCTCACCGGTTACGGGTGGGACATGTATCTGCACACGCTTGCCCAGTACTGCGCCCACTTCGCCGACCGTCCCGCGGCGTTCGTGGTCGCGGAGGGACCGGCTGCATCGGCGACCGACGGCGCATGGGCAATCCTCGAGCAAGCTCTCGGCGTCGACGGCCCCGTCGAGATCGGGCAGCACTTGACACTGCATCCGGATGGATTGCCGAAGCTCGACGGCGTCGTCGACTACATTCAGCCCGGCTTCAACTTCATCGGGCTCCGCACCGCCAACGGGCTTTACCGATTCCACGACAACTCCGTCATGGGGATGCCGATCGCGATCGGCCACTACATCTACGAGGACATCGACCGCGAGCGCACGGAACAGGCCTGGAAGGACTGGCTGGATCGCATCTTCGCGTAGGCCTCGACGCGCCCGCGCCGAACTGCTTGAAAACTGACGAAATGCGCTGAACTGCTTGGTTATTCGAGCTTCTCAGGAGAAACCAAGCGGTTCGGCTCGCGAAGCACGGGCTTACGCCAACGCAGCTCGACAGAAAGGGGTCAGTGGCGGGAGCTGGGCGACGTCGAGCAGACGATCTGCGCGTCCTCGGTGATGAGCAGCGTGACGTCGACCGCACTGCGCGCGTCGATCGCGTCACCCCGATCCAGCGCGTGCTGAACACCGTCGACGGTGACGATCGCCGAACCGCGCAACAGCGTCACGAAGCAGTCGCGGCCGGCAAGCGGCAAAGGGAATGCAAGCGTCGAACCGTTGTCGAAGCTGCCGGCCATGATCTCGGTCTCGAGTGCCGCGTGCGACAGTTCGCGCCAGCCGTCGGCGGCATCCGGCAGCGTCGCCGCTCGAGCGACCAGTCGGTTCTCGTCCCGCGTCAGTTCCGCGAGGCTGATGTTGAGGGCCGCCGCAACCTTCGCCAGCAGCGGCAGCGATGCGATGGACAACCCGTTTTCGATATTGGACAGGTGCGAAACCGAGATCTCGGCCCGCTGCGCAACCTGCGTAAGCGTCAGACGAGCATCCTTGCGGCGCGTTCTGATCGCCTTGCCGATGCGGGGGACGAGTGATTCCTGTTCCAACGCGATCACCTCACGAGTGCGGGGGTAACGATCCAGAGCAGTTCGACGCGTTCGACACCGGGGTCGATCGTCAGAATGTGCTCGGGGTGGGACGAATAGTGCAGGGAGTCTCCCGGGCTCAGGTTGAAGCTTTCGGATTCGAAGGACATCGTCACATCGCCCTCCAGCACGAGGCAGAAGCGCTCGCCGAGATACCGGTACGTGGCGCTTGTATCCATCGCCGTGAACTCGTGCCGCAGGGCCGTGTAGGAGGGATTATCGAGTCGCGAGGAGAGCAGCGAGTACGACTCCGTGCTCGATTCCGCCAGTCGCAAATGGTTGGGAGCCCCGGCGCGGTGCACCGTGACTTCCGACTTCACCTCCCGCGGAAAAAACTCGGAGACATCGACGCGCAGCACGGCCGAAAGCGTGCTGAGCGCACTCAGACTCGGAACCGTCGCGCTGGTTTCGACCGCCGAGATGTAGCCCTCGCTGTAACCGCCCTGTTCGGCGAGATCCGCGAGCGTCATGCCGCGGCTCTTCCGCAATTCACGGATGCGCGCCCCGATGTTGTTGAGCACCCAGTCTTCGTCTGGGCGACCGCCTTCGTCGGCTACATCAGGGGTCATTCCGTCTTCTTCCATCTTCGTCTTCGAGCTGGCGAATCTTGCGAACTTTCGGGGCTGCCCCGCGCATCCTGACCGTGCAGGAGCATCCGCTCGATCGTTAAGGGTCATGATAACTACACGTCGCCGCAGCGACGGCCCTCCTTGCGGTTCTTCACAATTTCGCCCAGGTAACACTTTCATCACACTCAAGCGAAACTATCGACTATCGCTATGCAAGCGTATAGCTTTGGCTATACAGAAAATTCGCGACGATGGAGACCGCAGCATGATCAGAACCTTCTTGCATCTCGATGTGAAGCCGGGGCAGCGCGACGCGCTGATCTCCTGGTACAAGGAAACGAGAGCGCTCGAGAGGGCCGTTGCGGATGCGGGATGCCTGTCAACGGAGCTGTATCCGGATGCGGGTAATGAAGATCGTCTGCTGGTCACCGCCCTGTGGGAGTCGCCGGCCGATTACGACCGCTGGGTCGCGAACCCGTGGCGTCAGTCGTCAACCGATGAGATCAACCGCTTCCTCGCAGAAGGCTTCACCCCGGCCTCCAAAGGATCGGTCGTGACGAGCATCCACCACGCAACGCAGGTCCGGTGATCCCGCGACCGCACTCATCGAGGCGAAGTCGACGCCAACGCGTCAACGTCCCGAGCACGAACATCTCAGATCGAAAGTAGGAACACCCCATGGCAAGCCCAAAAATTCGCAGAGCGATGGTGCTCGGCCTCGTCGGGACGCTGGCGCTGACCGCCTGCGCCGGCGGGAACTCCGGCGACCAGCCGAACGACGAAGGTGAGGGCGGAGGAACGCTCGTCATCGACACCGCGTTCTCGCTCGAGACCGGCGACCCGGGCCGCAACTACGTACCGACCGGCTCGACCGTCCTGCACCCCCTCTACGAGACGCTCCTCACCTTCGAGGGCGACGACGAGACCGAGCCCGTTCCGGGCCTCGCAACGATGGAGGTCAACGATGACGCAACCGAGTTCACGTTCTCGATAGAAGAGGGACGCACGTTCTCCGACGGCACGCCCGTCGACGCCGACGACGTGATGTTCACGTTCGAGCGGCTCAAGGGCATGGAAGCGTCGAAGGCCAACCACCTCGTCGTCGACATCGACATCGAACGCGTCGACGACATGACCGTGCAGATGACGACCGAGACGCCCTTCCTGCAGCTGCCGGCGATCGTGACCAACCCCGCACTCGGCATCCTGAACTCGGAGGTCGTGATCGAGAACGGCGGCACGACCGACGACACCGACGCAGCAGAGGAGTTCCTCAACGGCACCTCCGTCGGCTCCGGCCCATACCAGCTCGAGTCCTTCGACCTGACGTCGCAGGTCGTGCTCGTGCCGAGCGAAGAGTACAACGGCGACCAGCCCGCGCAGTTCGAACGCGTCGTCGTGCGTAACGTCAGCGAGGCGGCGACCCAGTTGACGAACCTCCGCGGTGGCGACTCGCACCTCGCGCTCGACCTCTCCGGCGACCAGGTTGCTGAGCTCGGCGATGACTTCGACATCACGGCCGGTCCCGGTGCGCAGACCATCTTCCTGTTCGCGAACCAGGACTCCGAAGTCTTCGGCGACCTGGCCAACCCGAAGTTCGCAGAAGCCGTGCGCTACGCGCTCGACTACGACGCGCTCCTCGAGCTCGCCGGTGACGGCGCTGCGCAGGCGACGGGCGTCATCCCGCCGATGTTCCTCGGAGCACTCGAAGACGGTATCGAGCAGGACCTCGACCGTGCCGCCGAAGCGCTCGAGGAGTCCGGTTACGACGGCGAGACGCTGACGCTGCGGTTCCCGAACGACCAGCCCATCGGTGGCGTCGACTTCACAACGCTCGCCGAGCGAGTCCAGTCGCAGCTGTCGGCGGCCGGCATCTCGATCGACCTCGCACCCGCGCCCTTCGCATCCGAGATCGAGCCCTACGTCGACGGCACCGCCGACTTCGCCATGTGGTACTGGGGCCCCGACTTCGCCGACTCCTCGTCGTTCCTGCCCTTTGGTCCGGACGAAACCGTCGGCATCCGCTCTGGCTGGCCGGCAGAGTCCGCACCCGAGATCGCCGATCTCGTGTCGGAGGCCCGCCAGGCGACGGATCTCGACGAGCGCGAACAGGCGTTCACGGACTTCGCGACAGCACTGCAGGAAGAGGGACCTTTCATCCCGCTGCTCGTGCCTGCGCGTAGCTTCGCTTCCTCGGGCGTCGACGGTGTGACGTACAACTCGAACTGGACGATCGACATCGCTGAGCTCAGCCCCGCGAGCTGAGCCAGATGACGTCCACGAAAGAGGCAGCGCGGAACCACACCGGTTCCGCGCTGCCGCGCTACCTCCTACGCCGACTGGGCACCTCGGTCATCCTGCTCCTCGGCGTCACGCTGGTGACCTTCATCCTCACCGCGATCGTGCCGGGAGACCCCATCTCGGCAGCGCTCGGCGAAGGCGCCATCCAGAACCCGGCGACCGTCGAGGCATACCGCGAGCGCTACGGCATGGACCGTTCGCTGCCCGAGCGGTACTGGCTGTATCTCGTGACGCTGCTGCAGGGCGACCTCGGCACGTCGATCAGGACAAGCCGCCCCGTGCTGGAAGAGCTCTCCATCGCGCTGCCCGCGACCGTCGAGGTCGCCGTTGCCGCGGTCATCGTCTCGCTCGCCGTTGCCCTCGTCATGGGCACGATCGCCGCCTACCGCGCCGGCAAGCTCTCCGACCAGATCGTGCGCGTCCTCTCGCTCATCGGGCTCAGCGTCCCGACCTTCTGGCTCGCGATCATGACCTACCGGCTCTTCTTCATGGAGCTGGGATGGGCGCCCGGCTCCGGCAGACTCTCCCCCTCCCTGAATCCCCCGCCCAGGATCACGGGCCTCTACCTTGTCGACTTCGCACTGGACGGCGACCACGTCGGCTTCATCGACGCCGCAGCGCACCTCGCGCTCCCCGTCCTCGTGCTCTCGCTCTTCACAATCGGGCTGCTGACGCGCTTCATCCGCACCTCCGTGCTCGAAGTGCTGTCCTCCGACTACATCCGCGCTGCCAGGGCCAAAGGACTGCCGACGCGCAAGGTCGTGCTGAATTATCTGCTGCGTGGGGCATCCCTGCCGATCCTCACGATGCTCGGTATCGCGTTCGGAGCGCTGCTGTCGGGCACGGTGCTGGTCGAGGCGATCTTCGCCTGGCCGGGGCTCGGCACGTACGCCTACTACGCGGCGATCAACCTCGATCTTCCCGCCGTTATGGGCGTCGGCCTGGTCGTCGGCATCATCTACGTCGTGATCAACCTGACCGTCGACCTCCTGTACGGAGTGCTCGACCCGAGAGTGAGGCTCCGATGAACGCCGCTACTTCCGTCGGGCGCACGGCGGATGCCAAGGTCGCTCGCCGTTCGCGGCGCCGGCTACCTGCCGCATGGCGCAGCCCACTGGCCATCATCGGCCTGACGATCGCCGCCGCATGGTTCCTCGCCGCGATTCTCGCGCCCTGGATCGCACCGCACGACCCGCTCGCACAGGATCTCCCCCGGCTCAC
>NZ_CAMEFJ010000100.1 GCF_945915485.1 uncultured Agrococcus sp. | reverse complement strand
TCCGCTGGCCCCTGTCGACCCCGCCGTTCCAACCAGACGGCGCCGAGCAGCGTCACCAACCAGACACCCGTTGCATACAGGGCCATCGTCGCACTGCCGAGATGTGCTCCGAGCCCGAAACCCCAAGCGGCGAGCACGGGTGCGCACAGTATCGACTGAGCCAGGTAGCAGCTGAGTGACCGCTTGCCGACTGCCGACACCGCCGTCGAAACAGCGCCCTGGCCACGTTGGGCGATCCGGTCACCGATGAGCCCGAAGAGGGCGACGTAACCGAGGCCGCAGGCCAATCCGGTTGCGGACTGAGTGGCTGCGAACATCCAGATCACAGGCTCTAAACTCTGGATCACTCCGACGTGCGTGAGGGCGTGGGGCAGACCTCCTGCCCATCCGATTGCGATTCCCGCCACAGCGGTAACAACGAGCAGTCTCCTGTTCTGTTCCGGCCGCTCAAGAATGCGCCGACGCGAGGCCCACATCCCGAGCAGAATCGAGACGGGTACCAGGACGCCGATCGGGCCCTGCATGACGAGCGCGATGAAGGGCCACATCATCAATCGTGCGAGGGCCGCCGTCAGCCATGAAGGATTGCTAGCTGCTTCGTAGATGAATCCTGGCAGGCCCGCCTCGACTTCGACAGGTTCCGGTGAGGCGAGGGTCGCCCAGCCGCCGAAGAGTAAGAGTGCGGCGAGGAGCGTCATAAGACCCGTCCCGATCGCAGCCCAGATGAGCACGGTCCGCTGCGAACGTCGAATGAACAACCACACGATCAGGAGACCGCAGAGCCCGTACGCGGCAAGAACATCCCCACCCCACAGCAGCACGGCATGAACAGCACCGAAGGCCAGAAGCCACAGGTTGCGACGTTGCAGCAACCTGAAGCTGTCTCGTTCCGGCACTCCGCGTTCCTGCTGCCTGCGATACATCATCATGAGCCCGTAACCGAAGAGGAATGCGAACATCGTATACACGCGGAGATCGACCGCTGTGATCATGAACGCTTGCACCACTTTGTCGATGATTGTTCCGTCGACAGGGTGCATACCCGCATCCGAGTGCGCACGCCCGAACAGGTAGAACGGTGTATTCGCGAGCGCAATGAGCAGCAGCATGAATCCGCGTGCCAGGTCGGGGGCAGGCGCTCGCCCGGTTCGTAGACCCGTAGGGCCCGACAGCTTCACCTCAGGAGCAGACGTATTCTTCAACATGCTTCGATCGTGCCGATAGTCGACAGCGCGCACATCCCCCAATCAGGTGACAAGTTTGATACTTTGCCCAAGTGATCGACTTCAACGGTGGGCCAGTCACCGGAGACCTCGACGTGCACTGGATTCACGGCGTACCGCGCAAGCAAGCCGAGACTGACCCGTTGCTGCAAGTTCATCGTTACGACGACAACACGTACATCCTCAGACAGAGCCTGACGGTCACGCACGAAGCACCGTTCCTCTTTCTCTTGTTCGGCAACGACCGCTGCTTGCTGCTCGACACGGGAGCAACGGACGACGCCGAGCGGTTTCCCCTGCGCACGACCGTCGACACGCTCATCGAATCGTGGCTGAGCGAACATCCGCGCGAAGAATACGAACTGGTGGTTGCGCACTCGCACGCACACGGCGATCACGTCGCGGGTGACGTGCAGTTCGAGGACCGTCCGAACACGCGTGTCGTCGGCAAAGCCCTCGATGCAGTGCAGTCGTTCTTCGGCTTCACCGATTGGCCGAGCGAGGAAGTCTCGTTCGATCTCGGCGGACGCAGACTGGAGCTCATCGGCATCCCCGGCCACCACGCAACTTCCCTCGCGATTTTCGATCCGTGGACGGGCATCCTGCTCACCGGCGACACCGTGTATCCGGGGCGACTGTACGGCTTCGACATGCCCGCCTACGTCGACAGCATGGGTCGCCTCGTCGCCTTCGCCGAGCAGCGCTCCGTCACGCACGTTATGGGATGCCACATCGAGATGACCCGAAAGCCGGGTCGCGACTATCCACTGGGAGCCCAATACCAGCCGAACGAGCCTCCCCTTCAGATGACGCTGTCGCAGTTGCGAGCCGTGCGGGATGCCGTTCGCAAGTTCGAGAACAGACCCGGTTTCCACACGCTCGACGATTTCATCATCGTGAGTGGGATGCAGCGACGAACGCTGTTCAGGATGCTCATACGCGCGCGTCTGCACAGGCTCCTGCGGCGCTGACCGACCATGACACGCTGTACTGGACTAGGCAAATCGTCAGCGCATACAGCAGAATAAATCTCGTTCACAGTGGCGCGCACGCTGGTGCGCTCAAAAGACGAGGATGAAGCCCCATGGAGCGGCGATTCAACTACCGCGCGAAGCGCGTCAACATCGTACTTTCATTTATTCTCGGCGTCCCCATGATTGCCATTGCCGTGTACTCCTTGGCGACCGGCAGCCTCATAGCTCGACGAGGCGCCGTCTTCTCACCAGAAGTGTCGCTCATCATCTTCGTCGGCATCCTGCTCGCCGGCGTCGGGCTCACGATCTTCGGAATTCGGCTCGTCATGGCAGGGCGTCGCGAAGTGATCATCACCTCAGACCAGATCACGCTGCCCGCGAGCGCGTCATCTCGGCGCATCGAAACCGTGCCGCTTGAATCGATTCACAACCTGGTAGAGCAGAACGATCAAGTGCACGGGCGGGTGCTGACCCTCGTGCTGCATGACAGGAAATCGCTCCGGCTCGCGAAGAACTCCTTCGACAATGCGCAGGCTTTCGAAGATTGCCACGCTGCGATCGATACCGCCCTGCACGCGAAATTCGGTTAGCGTTTGCGCCGATTCGGGGGTGTGACGACACCGAACAGCAGCAGCCCGACGATCGGCAGTAGCGGCCATATCCAATTGAATCCGTCGGCATCGACGATGCCGAAGTTCGCCATGACCGCGAGCCCCGCGACAACGAAGACGGCAGCGGCGAGCGGACTCCAGACACTGGGAGCGGGACGGGTATCGGGGCGTACCTCTTCGAAACGTCCCAGGGCCAGCACGACGAGCCCTGTCGCAGCCAACAGAACGAGACACCACAGCGGGCGCGTCGCCCACCAGATACCGGTGAGCGGCGCCGGCAGCAGGCCCAACCCGCCGACGGCGATCAGGAGGTGCGCGATCCCGACGAACACCGTCAGGTGCCACAGGAACCACGTCATGATGCGCTGGTTCACGAGCACGGTCACGAGCCAGAGTCTCGGGCGCTGCAGCAGCGCAGCGAGCGGGCGTTCTAGGGCGAGCACGACTCCCGCTTGCACCATGCCGAGGAACGCCATCGTCACGCGAGTCGGGCTCGAGTTGCTGATCGTTTCCCCCGCCGTCGTGATCATCGATACCGGGTACGGACCCAACCCGACCAACAGCGCGAGCCCCACGGCCCCTGCTGCCATGAGCAGTAGGCGACGCCCTATTCCGGCGAGCCGGCCATCGAGCCACGCGAACCCGAACTGGTGGAAACTCGCCCACACGAGCAGATAGTTGGGATAGCCGGCAAGCGTGGAGTCGAGCCCGATACTGACCGCGTCGACGATGCCCGCGAGCGCAATACCGGTAACGATCGACCACCATCCGAAGCGCTCCCAGAGCTTGAGGCATGCCGGTGCCACGATGATGACGAGCAGGTACGCCGCGAGGAACCACGTGGGTACGAGCGCCATCTGGCTCGCGAGTTCGAGAACTTCGTTCGGAACACCCAGCGCGAGCCCCACAGCGCAGATGACGAACCACGCCAGCAGCAGCGGGATGAGCGGGATACCGAGCCTGCGCATCCGCGTCCGGAGCCACTCCCCGTACCCGATCTGCTTACGTCGTGCGGATCGCCACGAGAGTCCGTTCGAGTAGCCGCCCACGAGGAAGAAGATCGGCATGACCTGGAAGATCCAGGTCAGCGGATGCGTCCAACGTTCCGCGTCGAGCACACCGTGCGGTTGAATACCGCCGTCCGCGTCGATCGCAACGATCGTCCAGTGCCCCAGCACGACGACCGTGATCGCGGCAGCGCGCAGGAAGTCGACGACACGATTTCGCGAATCCGGTGTCGCGGCATGCAGCTGTTCGGCACGGCTTTGACGCTTCGTTGACATCGGACCTGCCCTTCCAGTGGGCCCGATGCACCTGCACGCAGGGCCTTGTGGGTACTGTATCGAGATACATGAGACGATTCCTGCATGGACAGCGAGGAACTGCGCCGTAGCCTGCAGGAGCTGGCGTACCGCGGTGCTGCTCGTCAGGGGTTCGGGCTAGCGTGGTCGTGTGAGTGCGAGTCCCGATCCCCCGGCGGTTCGCTGGTGCGTACTCGGCAACACCGTAGACAAGCGGGTCACCGCAGTAACGCTGAACGCGCTCGGCGAAACCGTCGACCGGATTGATCTCGACGCGGATGCGCTGCAAGAGTTCGTCGCGACGCAGGAGTCGGCCGTACAACCCAGGTGGGTATGGAGCGATGCGCCCTCCTGGTATCCGCAACTCTTGGCTGCCGGCGTCACCGTCGAGCGCTGCCACGACCTGCGCCTGTGCCACGCGATCCTGCGTCACACCGAACTGCTGACCGATCGTACGGCGCTCTTGGAGGCTATCCGTTGGGATGCCGCACCGGGTGCCGCTGAACCGAAAGCTCCCGACTCCTCCGCGCTGTTCGAGATCGAGGACGACACAGAACGGATCGCGGCCGAGGTGCCGCACGATATCGATGAGGCGCTGCGCGAGTTCGAACGTCAACGAACCGCGATCGCCGCAAGCTCTGACCCCGGTCGCTTGCGGCTGCTGCTCGCGGCCGAGTCAGCAGGTGCTCTCGCAGCGGTCGAAATGGGATCCGCCGGGGTCCCCTGGGACGAAGAGGAGCACGGTCGAATACTCACGGAGACCCTCGGCCCAAGGCCCGCCCCCGGTCAGAAACCCGTGAAGATGGTGGAACTCGCCCGAGAGGTGCGTCGAGCACTGGGCGAGCACGACACGAGCCTCGACTCACCACCGAAACTGCTGCGGTCGTTGCGACGCGCGGGTATCAGCGTGGAATCGACGTCGCGCTGGGAGCTCGAAGACCAAGAGCACCCAGCGATCGAGCCGCTGCTGCAATACAAGCGGCTGGCGAGACTCTACTCGGCCAACGGCTGGGCCTGGCTCGACGAATGGGTGAACGACGGCAGGTACCACCCCGTGTACGTGCCCGGCGGAGTCGTCACCGGTCGGTGGGCATCCAGCGGCGGAGGCGCACTGCAACTCCCCCGCGCACTTCGGCCCGCTCTGCGAGCCGACTCCGGCTGGATGCTCGTCTCAGCGGATGTGGCGCAGCTGGAGCCCCGCGTCCTGGCGGCGATGGCCGGCGATGCGGCGATGGCCGCGGCCGGGCGTGGCACAGATCTCTATTCGGGCATCGTGGAAAGCGGCATCGTCGAGACCAGGCAGGAGGCGAAGCTCGCAGTGCTCGGCGCACTCTACGGATCGACGACGGGCGACAGCGGCCGCCTCGTTCCGCAGCTGAGGCGTATTTTCCCCGCCGCGATGGGAATCGTCGATCGGGCGGCGGGCACCGGGGAGCAGGGCGGCGTCGTCTCCACCTGGCTGGGTCGATCATCTCAGCCACCCGGGCCCGAATGGCGTCGAGTGCAGGCTCGTGCAAGCCAGCCCGCTGCGAACACCGCGGAAGAACGCCGCGCTCGCAGTTCGGCGCGCAGCCATGGCCGTTTCACGCGCAACTTCGTCGTGCAGGGAACGGCCGCCGAATGGGCACTCGCCTGGATCGCGGATCTGCGACTCCGACTGGCACGCATGGATCCCGTACGGGATGCGCAGCGCGCTCGGGCATCCGGCCCCGCGTTCGAACGCCACCCGCACCTCGTGTTCTTCCTGCACGACGAGGTCATCGTGCATGCTCCTGCCGAACAGGCTGCAGAGGCCGCGGAGGCGGTGCGAGCGTCAGCGGTGGCAGCGGGGCGGCTCCTGTTCGGGGATGCCCCCGTCGATTTCCCGCTCGACGTGCAGATCGCGGAGCGTGCGGTTAAGGAGTAGGGCTGCTCGCGACCATAGCGCGATGCCGACTGGGGCGGATGTCGAATTGACGGGTGAAGGCAGTGCTCAGGGCGTAGGCGCTCGAGTACCCGACCTGACGGGCGATGGACTCGACCGTATCCTCGCTGCGCTCCAGCAGGTCGGCCGCAAGACACAGCCGCCACCCGGTGAGATAGGCGATCGGTGGTTCGCCGATCGTCTCGGTGAACTGACGGGCGAACGTGGCCCTGGACACCTGCGCCTTCCGCGCCAGACTCTCAACGGTCCACGGCCGAGCCGGCTCCTCATGGATGGCAGCAAGAGCGATACCGACAACAGGATCGGCCGTGGCGCGATGCCACCCCGGCACCGCCGATCCCGGCAGGGCGAGCCAATCACGCAGAGTGCCGATCAGTACGAGCTCGAGGAATCGGTCGAGTACGGCCTGCTGACCGGATTCGTCACGAACGAGTTCGGCTTCGAGGAGCTCCAGGATCGCCGATCGCTGCTGATGACGCGGAACTACGAGGACGCGCGGAAAGCTGCCCAGTAGACGCTCGGCAATCCGGCCGGTCATCGTAAACGAGCCGGTCAGCATCGCGTGCTGCGCGTCCAGACGTGTTCCACAAGTGCGCACGTCCAAACAGATCTCGTCAGTAAGCACGAGCCCCGTTCCATCGGTGCAGATGCCGTCCTCAGTGCGCACATAGAGGGGTTCGGCCTTCGAATCGAGTTCGCTGATGAGACTGAAGGGTCCCGGGCCCTGCACGATGGCGACATCCCTGTGGCGCAACCGAACCGGCGGTGCGCCGTCGGGAAGCACCCACCCCTCGCCACGCAACATCGTCACGAGCGTCATGGATGCGCCATCCGTGAAGCGGACCGACCATGGCGGGCTCATCAGACTCTTCCCCAGCAGCGCACCTGCGGAGCGGATGTGGCTGAGCATGTTGGTCAATGCGTCCATGCGCCAATTCTAGACGATTGCGTATGAAATCAAGACTTTCAACAATTGAACGTCTTGCGCATCGCTGTTGATATTGAGTCATGACGACAGAACACAGCATCAGTGTCCTTGGGGCAACCGGCAAAACAGGAAGACGAGTCGCCGCGCAGCTGCGCAACGAGGGGCACCGGGTCAGAGCAGCTTCCCGGCGCGGGCCCCATCGCTTCGACTGGGACGACCAAACGACTTGGAACGCCGTTGTGCGCGATGCCGACGGCATCTACATCCTGCCCCACGAAGCACCGGGCGGAAACGAACGGCTCGCCACGTTCACCGGCCTGGCTGCGAACGCCGGAGTCCGACGTCTCGTATTGCTCTCGGCTCGCGAGTGGACCGACCTCGGCCTTACCGAATCACTGGAACGAGAAGACATCGTGCGCGACTCCGGGCTGGCCTGGACAATCCTGCGACCCGTATGGTTCGCGCAGAATTTCAGCGAAGAGCCCTTCTTCGCGAAGGGGGTCGACGACGGCGAACTCGTGCACGGAACCGGCGAGGGACGCCACCCCTTCGTGGACGTCCGGGACATCGCGGCCGTCGCGAGCGCCGCCCTTACGGATGAGCGTCACGCCGGGCAGCACTACGCGCTGACCGGCGCACGCGCGATCTCCGTCGAGGAGGCTGTGGCGGCCATCGCTAGCGCGACGGGTCGCACGATTCGGACCCGAGCCTTGGATGCCGATACGTATCGCGAGTACTTGCATCGGCACTACCCTCCCGAGGTCGGCGACTCGGTCGTAACGCTGAGCGAGCGCATCCGCAGCGGCCAGGATGCCTACCTCTCCGACGGAGTCCAGCGGGCACTCGGGCGCGAACCACGAGACTTCTCGGAATACGTTGACGAAGCCACGAACGCAGGAGTGTGGGGACGATGAGCACGACCCGAGAGATTCGCCTGCAGTCCCGACCCGACGGTCTCCCCCGCGCTGAGAACTTCGAACTCGTCAGCGCCGAGCTGCCGGAACTCGAACCCGGCCAGGTCCTCATCGAAAACACCTGGATGTCCGTGGACCCCTA
>NZ_CAMEFJ010000099.1 GCF_945915485.1 uncultured Agrococcus sp. | reverse complement strand
CCTAGCTAAGCGAGGACCTCGGGTTCGGTCTTCTCGCGAACCTCCTCGAGTGTCACGCCGTGCGCCAGCTCGACGAGCTTCAGCCCCTCGTCTGTGACATCGAGAACGCACAGATCCGTGATGATGCGATGCACAACCTTCTTACCTGTGAGCGGCAACGAGCACGAGTTGACGATCTTCGCCGAGCCGTCCTTGGCGACGTGCTCCATCAGCACGATGACGCGCGCGGCACCGTGCACGAGGTCCATTGCACCGCCGGGCCCCTTGACCATCTTGCCTGGGATCATCCAGTTCGCGATATCGCCATCGACCGAGACCTGCATCGCCCCCAGGATGGCCGCGTCGATTTTGCCGCCGCGAATCATCGAGAACGACATCGCCGAGTCGAAGAACGCGGTGCCGGGCAGCGTCGTCACCGTCTCCTTACCGGCGTTGATGAGGTCGGGGTCGACGTTGTCCTCGGTCGGGTAGGGCCCGACGCCGAGGATGCCGTTCTCGCTCTGCAGCACCAGCTCGCGCCCCTCGGGCACGTAGTTCGGTACGAGCGTCGGCAGACCGATGCCGAGGTTGACGTAGGCGCCGTCCCACAGCTCCTGCGCTGCGCGCTCCGCCATTTCGTTGCGTGTCAGTGCCACGATTACCGCTCCTCTCGAATGGTCCGGCGCTCGATGCGCTTCTCGATGTCCTTGCCGACTTCGACGAGTCGATGCACGAAGACACCGGGAAGGTGCACGTCGTCGGGGTCGATGTCGCCGGCGTCGACGATCTCTTCGACCTGCGCGATGCAGACTTTGCCGCTCATGGCTGCGAGCGGGTTGAAGTTCCTGGCGGCCTTGTTGAAGACGAGGTTGCCGTAGCGGTCGGCCTTCTGCGCGTGCACGAGCGAGTAGTCGGCGACGATCGCTTCCTCGAGCACGAATTCCTCATCCTGTCCGTCCACCTCGAACACCGCGGTCGGTTTCGGAGCGGAAGCCTTCGCGATCGTGCCGTCTGCGCTGTAGCGCTGCGGAAGCCCGCCCTCCTGCACCTGCGTGCCGACGCCGGTGCGCGTGTAGAAGGCGGCGATACCCGAACCTCCTGCGCGCATCTTCTCAGCGAGCGTGCCCTGCGGCGTCAGTTCGAGCTCGAGTTCGCCCGTGAGGTAACGGCGTTCGAATTCCTTGTTCTCGCCGACGTACGACGAGATCATCTTGTCGATCTGCCCGTTACCCAGCAGGATGCCCAGCCCCCAGTCATCGACACCGCAGTTGTTGCTTGCGACCGTGAGCCCCGAGATGCCTCTTGCGTGCAGTGCCTCGATGAGCTGCATCGGGTTACCGGAGAGCCCGAATCCGCCGACCGAGAGGGTGGCTCCCTCCGGGATGTCGGCAACCGCTTCCGCTGCCGAACCAACTTCCTTGTTGATTGCCATGCAATCTCCTTCGCTGCGTTGTTCTGGTTTGGATCACACGAGATCGGCCGCGCTGGCCGGCTCAAGCCACTTCTCGGCTTTGTGCTCCGCGATGACACGTCTTGCCGTGCCCGTCTTCGAGCGCAGCACGACCGACTCCGTTCTGATGAACGGGCCCTTGCGGCGAACGCCGTCGAGGAGTTCGCCGTCGGTGACGCCCGTCCCGACGAAGAACGTGTTGTCGCCGGTAACGAATTGCTCGGAGCGGATGATGCGATCGAGGTCGTGACCGGCGGCGAGACAGCTGGATCGTTCCTCCTCCGACTGCGGGTTCAGCCTTCCTTCGATGACGCCGCCGAGCGCCTTGATCGCGCAGGCCGTGATGACGCCCTCCGGAGTGCCTCCCGTGCCGAAGCACATGTCGATACGGGATTCCCAGCGCGCCGCATTGATCCCGCCGGCGACGTCGCCGTCGCGCATGAGCCTCGTACCCGCTCCGGCGGCGCGTATCTCTTCGACGACCTCGTCGTGCCGCGGCCGGTCGAGCACGGCGACGACGATCTCGGAGACATCCTTCTGCTTCGCCTTCGCGAGCTCTCGGATGTTGTCGCCGACGGATTGCTCGAGCGACACGACGCCGATGCCGTCCGGCCCCGTGACGAGCTTCTCCATGTAGAAGGCATCCTTGGGGTTGAACATCGTGCCCCGCGGCGAGACTGCGATCACGCTCAGCGCGTTCGGGCGTCCCGCGGCCGTCAGCGATGTTCCGTCGATGGGGTCCACGGCGATGTCGCATGCGGGGCCGCGCCCGTTACCGACATGCTCGCCATTGAAGAGCATGGGCGCTTCGTCCTTTTCGCCCTCGCCGATCACGATGAGTCCGTCGAACGCGACGGTGCCCAGGAAGGCACGCATTGCGTCGACCGCTGCGCCGTCCGCTGCGTTCTTGTCTCCCCTGCCGATCCAGGGAACCGCGCGGATCGCTGCCGCTTCGGTCGCTCGAACCAGCTCCATGGCCAGGTTGCGATCGGGATGCTCGACAACGGTGCGCTCTTCGGTCACAGGAGGGTCTCCTCTTCGGGACGATGGGATACTGCCAGCCTACCGACCCCTCCCGTTTCCCGCTGGCCGCACGTAGACTGTGGCACAACGCGAAGTACGCCGATTCGAAGGAGCACCATGCCCGTCGTCAACCAGGAACAGTATGCAGCGATGCTTGACAAGGCGAAGTCCAATGCCTTCGCCTATCCCGCCATCAATGTCTCATCGTCTTCGACGATCAACGCTGCCCTGCAAGGGCTGACGGAGGCCGGTTCGGACGGCATCCTGCAGGTCACGACGGGAGGCGCCGACTTCTTCGCTGGCCAGAGCGTCAAGAACCGCGCGGGTGGCGCGATCGCGATGGCGCAGTTCGTCACCGAGGTCGCCAAGGCGTACCCGATCAACGTTGCAATCCATACAGATCACTGCCCCAAGGATGCCCTCGATAGCTTCCTGCTGCCGCTTCTCGACGAGAGCGAGCGTCGCGTCGCCGACGGCGGCGTCCCGCTCTTCCAGTCGCACATGTGGGACGGCTCCGCTGTTCCTCTTGCCGAGAACCTCGAGATCGCGCAGGAGCTCCTGCGGCGCACGAACGCGCTCGGCCAGATCCTGGAGATCGAGGTCGGCGTCGTCGGCGGCGAGGAGGACGGCGTCGCGCACGAAATCAACGAACAGCTCTACACGACGCTCAAGGACGGCATCGACACGGTCGAGGCGCTCGGGCTCGGCGAGCACGGGCGTTACATGACGGCGCTCACCTTCGGCAACGTGCACGGCGTCTACAAGCCCGGCAACGTGAAGCTCCGCCCCGAACTCCTCAAGGAGATCCAGGATGGCCTCGCTGCGAAGTACGGCACGGGCGAGAAGCCGCTCGATCTCGTATTCCACGGCGGTTCCGGCTCGACGCCGGAGGAGATCGCGACCGCTGTCAACAACGGTGTCATCAAGATGAACATCGACACCGACACCCAGTACTCGTACTCGCGTGCCGTCGCCGACAGCGTGCTGAAGAACTACGACGGCTTCCTCAAGATCGACGGCGAAGTCGGCAACAAGAAGGTGTACGACCCGCGCGCGTGGGGCAAGGCGGCCGAGAAGGCGATGGCCGCTCGCGTCGTGCTCGCTGCCGAGGAGCTCGGCTCAGCGGGATGGTCGAGCAAGTAGCGAGATCAGCGTGCGAGGCGGGGGCTCCCGCCCCGTCGCAAGCGCTGCAGAGTCAGTGTGCTGGGTCGCTCCTCATTGGCTCTTGCTTTAGAAGTCTCCCGCGAGTCTTTCCATTGGCTGACCGGTAACTTCGGCGATCAGTTCGAAGTCCTTGTCGACGTGCAGAACGGTCAGCCCGGTCTCTTCAGCAGCGGCAGCGATGAGGAGATCTGCCGGGCCCGGACCGCGGTGCGTGCCTCGCCTCGCCAATAACCGTTGGACTTCCAAGGCACGTGCCTCGGCGCGGGGAACAACTGCTTCAACTGGCATATCGGTGATCGGCGGCTCATGCTGTAGCGAGACCCAGTCCGTCTCGGAGCGCGCAGAGAATCCCACCTCAAGGAGCGTCAACGGAGAAATGTGCACCATACCGCGCGTGATTCGATCTTGCCAAAGATCCGATTCGCGAGTCAGCGTGAGCCGTGCGAGGGCAGACTTGTCGATCAACCAGCCACAACTCTGAATCACTTTTAGTCCCAGGCCTTGCTCATCACTTCGTCATCCAGCAAATCACTGGCGAGATCCGCGAACCGCTCGAAATCAGCCTTCGAAGCCTTGCCTTTCGGGAGAGCTATACTGACAAGCTCTCGACGAAGAAACTCGGAACGCGACAAGCCGAGCCGTTTTGCCTCGCTATCAATTCCCTCGACCACGGCAACATCAAGGTTACGAATCAAAATGTCCGCCATCGGGCTCCTCCCTCCAAGCAGCACGCATGACTTCTTCGTCGAGCACACCTTGCGCCAAAGACACTGAACGTCGGAGATCCTCCATCGTTACGTCATGCAGCCGATCGTCAACCATTCGATATCATCTCCTGCAGTAATGATATCGTGCCATGTCGGCTTCGTCGAGTGGAAGTGCCGACAAGCCGAATCGTGTTTCAGTTTCATTGGTACCCACTTCAACCCACGTCTCTAGTGGTCTCGCCTCTGCGGAGCACCGAGCCGATGCGCGATCGCATCCGACCACATAAGCTGGGCGCGTGCCCCACACCTTCGATGCCGAGATCGTCACCGCTGTGCTTCGCCACATGAACGGCGACCACACCGACGACAACCTGCTCATCACGCGAGCCTTCTCCGAGAATCCCGACGCCATCACGGCCGCCACCATGACCGGTGTCGACGGCGAAGCGGGCGTGTGGGAGGTCACACGCGATGGCGAAACGGAAGAGCTGCGGATTCCGTGGCCCGGCGGCCCGATCTCCGAACGCCCGGAGATCCGCCGGGAGGTTGTCGTGCTCTACGACCAGGCGCTTCAGCGGCTCGGCCTCGAGCCCCGCGCATGAGCCGAAACCCTAGCTCGCGCAGCTGACGCAGAGCTCGGCCATGGGGCGAACCTCGAGCCTGGCCTCCGCGATCGGCTCACGGCATCGCGTGCAGACGCCGTACTCGCCGCGCTCAAGCCTTGCCAGCGCAGCACGGATCTCGGTCTGCTGTTCACGAATCTCCTGCAGCAGGCCGGCCAGCCTCGACCACTCTGCCGACACCGGCACCCCGTCTGGGTCGTGCTCGTCGTCGTTGTTCGCGTCGCGTATGCCGCCGAGTGTGCCGATCTGCTCGTCGAGTTCGGCTTCCCACGAGAGTGCGTGCTGCAGACGCTCACGCAGCAGATGCTCGAACGTGCTCATACGCAACAGCGTAGGCGATGCGCGATCTAACAGCCCGGTAACAGTTCTCCCGAAGCGTCCAGTGCCCTCATAGACTTGATTCGTGAACTCATCGGACCGCTCCGCCACAGACGACAGCGAATCCGGTGATCACGGCCAGCCCCTCCCCGTGGAGTCGTTGCCCGCTACGCGATCGGATCCATCGGGACGGGAGGCTTCGCAACGCTGCCGGGCCTTGTGCTCGTCTACTACCTGACCGATTCGCTCGGCGTCACAGCGCTCGCAGCGGGCATCGTCATGACGCTCGCGAAGATCTGGGATGTTCTCATCGACCCCATCATCGGCGGGCTCAGCGACCGGGTGCTCGCCGCTTCCGGCTCACGCCGCGGGCCCATGCTGCTCGGCGCTTTCGGCCTGCCGGTTGCGTTCTTCCTCACGTTCGCGGTGCCGAGCGGCCTCGTGCCCTTCTGGTCGGGTGTGTGGGTTCTCGTCTCGTTCACGGCCGCCGCGACATTCTTCAGCCTCTTCCAGGTGCCGTACGTCGCCCTCCCCGCAGAGCTCACGAACGGATACCGCGAGCGCACACGGCTGCTGACCTGGCGGGTTGTGGTCTTGACGCTTGCGATCCTGCTGTTCGGTGCCGGTGGTCCCGAGCTGCGCGGGATGTTCCCCGACGATCCCCTCCGCGGCTACCTGGTGATGGCTGCGGTCGCCGGCGTCGTGCTCTGCGCGGGGCTCGTCATCGGCTCAACCACCGCCCCCAAACGCGTGGTTCCCGTGGCTGAGCCACCGACGATTTCGCCCATCCGGTACTACCGCGACGGAATCCGTGTACTGCGGCAGTCGCAGCCGTTCCGGGCGCTGCTCGGTACGTTCTTCTTGCAGGCGCTGGCAACCGGCCTCATGCTCGCGGGAGCGCAGTTCGTTGCCACCTGGCTCTTGCGCGATGAGGGCGCCGTGACCGTGCTGTTCGCGTCGCTCATCGCCCCTGCACTGCTGGTCGCGCCACTCTGGCAGCTCGTCGCCAAACGCGTGGGAAAAGAACGGGGATTCCGGCTCGCGAGCGTCGTCTTCCTCGTCGCAACGCTCGGACTCACGCCGGCCGTGTGGGCTCCCGGGTGGTGGATTGTCGCGCCCGTCGCGCTCGCCGGTGCGGCGTACGCGGGGATGCAGACGCTGCCGATGGCAATGCTGCCGGACGTCATCAGTCACGACGCGAGAATGAGGAAGGGCAGGGCGGGTACTTTCGGAGGCGTGTGGACCGCCGGCGAGACCACCGGCATGGCGCTCGGCTCGACCGTACTCACGGTTGTTCTGGCGCTGACGGGCTACGTCGAGTCGATAGCGGGCGTGGAGCGTCAGCAGCCGGACGCTGCGATCGTGGGCATCGCGATCTCGTTCTCGCTGCTGCCCGCACTGCTCGCTGCAGCGAGCCTCTTCACGCTTTCGCGGTACCGCCTGCGTGAACGCGACCTTGCGGAGGCAGCGTGACGGAACACGAGCGAGGCAGAACATGACCGTCGGCGATGACGTCCTGGAGCGGCTGCACGAGTTGCGCAAACTCGATGCTCCGACGCACGGCGGCTCCGTGCTGTCGTACGTCTACGACGCGGGCGACAAAGAGCTGGAACACCTGGCGGATGCCGCAGCCACGATCGCGCGGCCGCTCAACGGCCTCGACCCGACGGCGTTCCCGTCGATCGCGCGCATGGAGCGCGACGTGCTGGCGTTCGCGAGACGCGCCCTCAACGGCGGCCGTGATGTCGTCGGCAGCGTCACGAGCGGCGGCACCGAATCGTGCTTGCTGGCCGTGAAGACCGCGCGCGACCTGTGGCGCGAGCAGCGAGCAGAGCCGGCGGGGAAGCCCGAGCTGCTCGCACCCGAGACGGCGCACGCCGCATTCCGCAAAGCGGCGGAGGCGTTCGATCTGATCTGGACCCCGGTTCCCTGCGAACCGGACGGGTCGGTGAGCGCCGAGGCGATCATCCAGCGCATGAACGCGCGAACCGCACTCGTCGTGGTTTCTGCACCCGCGTATCCCTCCGGGGCGCTCGACCCCGTGACCGAGGTCGCGGGCGCAGCTCGGCGTGCCGGTATCTCGTGTCACGTGGATGCGTGTTTCGGGGGCTTCGCGCTGCCGTGGTGGCCAGACGTCGATCCGTGGGATTTCCGCGTGCCCGGCGTCACCAGCATCTCCTCCGATCTGCACAAGTTCGGGTACGCGCCGAAGGGCGTTTCGGTCCTGCTGCACAGGGGCAGGAAGCGGCACCGGCGACAGTTCTTCGCCACGACGAGCTGGCCGGGCTACCCGGTCGTGAATCCGACGCTGCTGGGGTCGAAGTCGGCTTCGCCGCTTGCCGCGGCGTGGGCGATCATGTCGCGTCTCGGCGATGCCGGCTACGGCGAGCTCACGTCGTCTCTCGTGCGTTCTGCCGCAGCTCTGCGCGAGGCGACCGAGGGCATCCACGGGCTGGCGGTATGGGGTGACCCCGTCGGTCCCTCGCTAGCCGCGATCGCCGATAGTGCCGTGACCGCGCGCGAGCGTGTCGACCCGCACCACTTCGCCGACGAGGTCGCAAGGCACGGATTCTCGCTCCAGCACCAGCCCGGGTTCACGCAGGCGAACGGGGTGCGGCTGCCGCCCAGCGTGCACCTGACGATCACCCCCGTTACCGAGCGCAGGCTGTCAGAGCTGCGGTCTGCCCTCGACGCGAGCGCCGACCGAGTGCGAGGGAAGCGGCCCGCGAGTGGGAGGGCTCCCGCAGCGCTGCTGGGGATGCTCGGCTACGGCGAACGCCGACAGCCCGGCCCCGCGGCCGCCTGGGCGATCCTTCGTGCAGCAGGGGCAGG
>NZ_CAMEFJ010000098.1 GCF_945915485.1 uncultured Agrococcus sp. | reverse complement strand
AGGTAGCATCGGGGGATGGGCTACGGGAAGCATCCGACTCCGGTGATGACGCTCGCGCACTTCACGGATACGCACCTCATCGCTGGTGATGGGCACGGCCCGGGGCTGATCGGTGGCATCGTCGATACAGAGCAGCGACTCACCGAGGCTCTCGAACGACTCCGGGCCACTGTCCAAGGTCAGGATGCGCCTCTTGCGGCCATTGTCGTCAGTGGCGACGTCGCAGACCGTGCCGAGCCCGAGGCGTACCGAATGGCTGCACAGATGTTCGGAGCCGTGGCGCAGGAGTTCAACGCGAGCCTCGTGTTCACCCCCGGCAATCACGACGAACGATCACCGATGGCTGAGCACCTCCTTGGTCTCGCACCAACACACGACGCCCTCGACGCCGTCTTCGACGTTCATGGCCTACGAATCATCGCGCTGGACAGTACGCTAAACGGCTACCACCACGGCGGCCTCGATGACGGCCAGGCGGAGTGGCTCGCCCAGCAGCTCCAGGCGCCCGCGCCGCTCGGCACGGTGCTGACAATGCACCACCCTCCGATTCCCTACCGGACCAACGTGATGCGCCTGCTCGAATTCGTCGATGATCAGCTGCTTGCCGATGTCATTCGCGGCACGGACGTGCGCCACATCCTCTGCGGTCACCTGCACGTGCAGGGAGGTGGCACGCTCGCTGGCGTTCCCGTGACGGTTGCCGGCGCGATCAGTTACGTCGATGACTTGAGCACGAGCCCCGCATCCATGCGCGGTATCGATGACGGGCAGGCATTCTCGCTCGTGGAGATCGGCGAGACGATTACCCACTGGTCGGTGCCGTCTCGTGAGTATCCCGGGCACGAACCCCTGCCGGAAGAGCTGCTCGCCAGCCTTGATGCGATGGCACCCGATGCCCGTCGCGAATGGTTCAGCAGAAAGCGCTGACATGGAGTTCGAGCACGCAATCGAGACGTTCGCTGCACATCTGCGCGATCAACGTGGGCTCAGCGAACACACGATCAAGGGCTACAGAAGCGACCTGAAGTCGCTAGCCGAGCACGCTGCCGAGCACGGGCTCCATGACGTTCCGCCCCTTCCGATCGATGCGGTGCGCGATTGGCTGTACGAATCGAGCGAGGCCGGGTTGTCGTCATCAACACTGGCCAGACGCTCAGCATCGGCGAGACAGTTCGGTGGATGGCTGGAAGAGTCCGGCAGCGCAGTTGGCAGGCTCAAAACACCGAAACGGGCCGGTCGATTGCCCCGCGTCGTCGGGGAAGAGGGGATAGGCGTCATGCTCGAGGCACTGCGCGCCAGGGTTCCCGACGGCGGCCCGGCAGCGGTGCGTGATCTCGCGGTCTTCGAACTGCTCTACGCGAGCGCACTGCGGGTCGGGGAGCTTGTCGCGCTCGATGTCGATGACATCGACACATCACGATTGACGGCAAGAGCCGTCGGCAAAGGCGATAAAGAACGTGTCGTCCCCTTCGGCCGGCCCGCCCTGGACGCGATCATCGATTGGCTGCGCGTCCGACACGCGTTCGTGCACGAACAGCGCACCTCGAACGCCCTCTTTCTAGGAGTGCGTGGGGGACGTTTGGGTCAACGACAAGTGCGGCAACTCATCGCCGAACTGCTCGAGCTGGTTCCCGGCTCCGGCCCAGCCGGCCCCCACACGCTGCGGCACAGTGCCGCTACCCACCTGCTCGACGGTGGCGCGGACCTGCGCGCAGTGCAGGAGCTGCTCGGTCACGCCAGCCTGGGGACGACCCAGATGTATACGCACGTCTCGTTCGATCGCTTGCGGAAGACATATGCCAATGCGCACCCTCGCGCATGACGGCCAGTGGCAGTAGCACCGGGCGTTCGAGCGTCAGGAAGAGCAGCGGGTCGACGTACTCGCCGTGCTTGCGAACGCCGAAGTGCAGACAGGTGCCGCAGCCGCGATGGTGTCCCTCAACGATCGCGATCGGCTCACCTGCGCTGACGGTGTCGCCGCGGGCAACGAGCGGTCGAACCGGCTCATGGCTCGTGAGCACTCCGTCACCGTGATCGAGCGAGACGACACCTCGATCCACGACAGTGCCCGCGTAGTGCACGGTGCCATCTGCTACCGCGGTCACGACGGTTCCGGCTGGAGCGCGGATGTCTATGCCTCGATGGCCGGCTGCCCAGGGCTCAGGAGGTGGTTCGAAGTGACGTACGATCTCCCGCCCCGGTACAGGCCAGGGCCAGCGGTCACCGTGAACACTCCCGAGGCTCGATAACGCGAGCAATATGGCGGCGGTGAATGCAAGTACGTGCATCCCGATATCGTTGCGGAAGCGCACCGTCTGCCGTTTCCGTGCGACAGCGCCTGTGGATGAATTCGGCCTGTTGGGCGTGAAGACGGGCGCAGAGCTCTCGAAAGGTGTACCATAAGTGCAGCATCTCGAAAGAGGTGACTTCGCGTGCTCATATTACGCATCGATCTCCCGCATGGTTCCAGTTCCGCTGGCGCGTGAGCGAGGCGAGCACCAGGGGCAGCGCCGAGGGCGCAGCCGACAAACCCAACAAGAAACAAAGGACCGACCATGGCAGTCGTAACCACTCGCCAGCTGCTGGACGCTGGTGTGCACTTCGGGCACCAGACCCGCCGCTGGAACCCCAAGATGAAGCGTTTCATCTTCACCGAACGCTCCGGCATCTACATCATCGACCTGCAGAAGTCACTGTCGTACATCGACAAGGCATACGACTTCGTTCGCGAGACCGTCGCACACGGCGGATCCGTGCTCTTCGTCGGCACGAAGAAGCAGGCGCAGGAGACCATCGCCGAGCAGGCGACTCGAGTCGGCCAGCCCTACGTGAACCAGCGCTGGCTCGGCGGTCTGCTCACGAACTTCCAGACCGTTTCGAAGCGTCTCGCGCGCATGAAGGAGCTCGAGGAGCTCGACTTCGAGAACACCGCTGCAAGCGGCTTCACGAAGAAGGAAATGCTGATCAAGCACCGCGAGCTGACGAAGCTCCACAAGTCGCTCGGCGGCATCCGCAACCTCACCCGCACCCCGAGTGCCGTGTGGGTCGTCGACATGAACAAGGAGCACCTCGCGATCGACGAGGCCAAGAAGCTCGGCATCCCCGTCATCTCGATTCTCGACACGAACTGCGACCCCGACGACTCGCAGTACCCGATCCCCGGTAACGATGACGCGATTCGCTCCGTTGCTCTGCTGACGAAGATCATCGCCGACGCGGCGGCCGACGGTCTCCAGCAGCGTCATTCCGGTGACACCGAGGCTGAGCCGATGGCAGAGTGGGAGCGCGAGCTCCTCGAGGCCGAGAAGCCTGCCGAGGAAACAGCGACCGAGAAGCCTGCCGATGAGGCAGCAGCTGAGAAGCCCGTCGAGGAAGCAGCGACCGAGGAGGCCGAGCAGCCGGCTGCAGAGGCTGAAAAGCCCGCGGAGGCTACTGAGGAGGCAGCAGAGGAAACCGCTGCTCCCGCGGCAGCCGAAGAGGTCAAGGCTCCGGCGGAGACCGCTGAGACCAAGTAAGAACGTTCGTTTCGAACCAGAAGGAGGGCCACATGGCCAACTTCAACATCGCAGACCTGAAGGCGCTGCGTGAGCAGCTCGGTACCGGTATGTCCGACACCAAGGCCGCGCTGGTCGAGGCAGATGGAGACATCGAGAAGGCGACCGAGATCCTGCGCCTCAAGGGCGCAAAGGGCAACGCCAAGCGCGCAGATCGATCAACCAGCGAGGGACTCGTCGCCGCTCGCGAGGGCGAGGGTAGCGCGACGATGATCGCACTCGCATGCGAGACCGACTTCGTTGCTAAGAACGAGAAGTTCGTCGCACTTGCCGACCGCGTCGTCGAGGCAGTCGCGGCCGCCGGCGCGAACTCCGTTGACGAGGGCCTGAACGCGCCGCTCGACGGCAAGACGGTCCGTGAGGTCATCGAAGAGCAGGCCGCCACCATCGGCGAGAAGCTCGAACTCGGACGCGCAGCAACGGTAACCGGCGACAAGTTCGCCGTGTATCTGCACCGCACGTCCAAGGACCTCCCGCCGCAGGTCGGCGTCGTGGTTGCCTACTCGGGTGATGATGCAGAAACCGCTCGCGCGGTCGCACAGCACATCGCGATGTTCGCTCCCGAGCACATCAGCCGTGACGAAGTTCCCGCTGACGTGGTCGAGAAGGAGCGCGAGCTCGCGGCCGAGATCGCACGTGGCGAAGGCAAGCCGGAAGCGGCACTGCCGAAGATCGTGGAGGGCCGCCTCACCGGATTCTTCAAGCAGACGGTACTGCTCGATCAGTCGTACGCTCGCGACAGCAAGCAGTCGGTCGGCCAGGTTGTCGAGGCAGCCGGCTTGAGCGTAACGGGCTTCGCTCGCTTCAAGATCGGTAGCTAAACACACAGTCGAAACGGGCCGGGTAACCCCGGCCCGTTTCGTATGTCGGTACCGCGCGAAGCGGTAGCATCGAAGTGATTCACGAGAAAGGCAACCATGACTCAGACCAGACGCCGCGTCCTGCTCAAACTTTCGGGAGAGGCGTTCGGCGGTGGTCAGCTGGGCGTGAATCCCGACGTCGTGCAGCACAGTGCTCGCCTCATCGCGGCAGCGTCCGAATCGGTCGAGATCGCCATCGTCGTGGGTGGCGGCAACTTCTTCAGGGGAGCGGAACTCAGCCAGCGCGGTATGGAGCGCGGCCGGGCCGACTACATGGGCATGCTGGGCACCGTCATGAACGCACTCGCCCTCCAGGATTTCCTCGAGCAGGCAGGCGTGCAGACGCGCGTGCAGTCCGCGATCCAGATGACGCAGGTTGCAGAGTCCTACATTCCTCGTCGCGCCGAGCGGCACATGGAGAAGGGCCGCATCGTCATCTTCGGTGCCGGCGCTGGGCTCCCGTACTTCTCCACCGACACGGTTGCCGCGCAGCGCGCACTCGAGATCGGAGCACACGAAGTGCTCGTGGCTAAGAACGGCGTCGACGGCGTCTACACAGCCGACCCGAAGCACGACCCGAACGCGCAGAAGCTCGAGCGCGTGACCTATCAGGAAGCGCTCGTGCAAGGGCTCCGTGTCGTCGACTCGACCGCGTTCAGCCTCTGCATGGACAACCGGATGCCGATGAGGGTGTTCGGCATGGAGGGGGAGGACTCCCTTCGACGCGCAATCCTCGGCGAACGAATCGGCACGCTCGTGACAGCCGATCCGGCGCCGGAAGCATAGAATTGAAGCAACGAAAGGGTAACCAGTGATTAGCGACGTTCTGGCCACGGCCAAGGAGAAAATGGATCAGTCCATCGAGTTCGCAAAGGACGACTTTGCGAACGTCAGCGCAGGGCGTGCGAATCCGGCACTGTTCGAGCGGATCCTGGTGGATTACTACGGTGCCCCCACCCCCTTGCAGCAGCTCGCATCGATGCAGCAGCCCGAGGCCAGGATGCTCATCATCACCCCGTTCGACAAGGCAGCTCTGAAGGACATCGAGAAGGCGCTGGTCGCTGCTCCCCACCTCGGCGCAACCCCCAACAACGACGGCAACATGATTCGCGTCACCATGCCGGAGCTCACGGAGGACCGCCGCAAGGAATACGTGAAGATCGTGAAAGACAAAGCGGAACAGGCCCGTGTGGCGATCAGGAACCTCCGCCGCACCGCGATGTCCGACCTCGAGGCGCTCAAAGGCGAGGTCTCCGACGATGAGATCTCGCGCGGTGAGAAAGAACTCGAACAGATCACGCGCGCATCCATCGATGGTGTCGAAGACGCACTGAAGAACAAGGAGAACGAGCTCCTCGCCGTTTAGCTCGTTTCACGTCCGTGTCAGAGAATCCCGAGCACCGTCAGCACAACATCACCGACCAGATTCGTCTGGCACGGGAGCAGGTTGAAGCCGTCAACGAACGGGTGAACAAGCGAGCAGGACGCAACATCCCCATCGCGATCGGTGTCGGGCTCGTCTTCGGCGCGATCGTCTTCGTCAGCCTGATCTTCCTCAAGGGTCTCTTCGTCGTCGTCGCGGTGGCGCTCGTCGCCTTCTGCCTGTACGAGATCTCGAGCGCGCTTCGGTTCGCCGGCCGTGACGTACCGCGTGTTCCGCTCATCGTGGTCGGCGCGCTCGTCATGCCCCTTACGTGGTTCTTCGGTAGCGAGGGATTATGGTTCGGCATCGTCGCAGCAGCGCTCTTCACCGGGCTGTGGCGCATCGGCGAGTTGCTCTTCAATAAGAAGACGCGAACCGGCTTTCGGGCCGTCGTCGCGGATATGGCTGCCGGTGTGCTCTGCCTCGCGTACGTTGCGGTGTTCGCCGGCTTCGCTGTTCTGCTCCTGCAGCAACCGGGGGGAGAGTGGTGGATCATCGCGTTCGTGGCGGTCACCGTCATCGTCGACACGGGTGCGCTGGTCTCCGGCGTTTTGTTCGGCAAGCACAAGCTTGCGCCGCGCATCAGCCCCGGCAAGACCTGGGAGGGCTTGATCGGGGCAGCGGTGCTCGCGCTCGTCGCCGGTGTCCTGCTATCGATCTTCCTGCTGGAGCTGCCCTGGTGGTTCGGGCTCATCTTCGGCGCGTGCATTCTGATTGCAAGCACGGTCGGCGACCTGTTCGAGTCGCTGATGAAGCGAGACCTGGCGATAAAAGACATCTCTTCGGTGCTCCCGGGGCACGGCGGCTTCCTGGACCGTCTGGACTCGGTCCTGCCGTCGGCTGCCGTTGCGTTAGCGCTGTATCAGATCGCACTGTAACCGCTGCTCCCGGTGACGCTGTGCGCGTATGACTTGAAGCGTGCGCCGAACGTGCTTGAATACTAACTGTGAATTCGACGTTTCCCAGAGTCAGGCGGACCCAGGCCGGCTACAACATCGAACAGGTCGAGGACTTCCTTGAGGAAGCTAGGCGAGCCTACGGTTCCGATGTGCAAAAGGTCACGGGCATCGACGCCCAATCCATTCGGCGAGTCAGTTTCGAGATGACCAAGGGCGGTTACTCTCCCGAACATGTCGACAATGCACTCGACCGGCTTGAAGACGCGTTCGCGAAGCGCGAGCGGGAGCGGGCGATCGGCGAAGAGGGCGAAGAAGACTACTTCGGGCGCATCCAGGCCGAAGCCGTTGCCGTTCTCGAACAGCTCTCGAAGCCGAATGAGGAGCGATTCACTCGACTGGGCCCCTTCCGGAAGGGGTATCGGATCGACCAGGTCGACGAATTCACTGAGGCCATCGTCTCGTACCTCAATGACGGGCCGGAGATGTCACCGGAGCAGGTTCGCCAGAAGAGCTTCGACGCGCAACGTGGCGGCTACGACGAAGACGAAGTCGATGATGTGCTCGATCGCGTGATTTTTCTTATGCAAGCTGTTCGATGATCGCGATTGTTACCGTTTCGTGATACGGTTGCCCAGATGTTCAGGCAGCAAACTTCACCTAGTACGCAACGTACCCGTACCCGCGGCATTGTCTCAGCAGGGGCCCTCCTCGTCGCGAGCGGCTTCGTGCTCGCTACGCTTCTGAACCCGGCGGCATCTTCGTTCGCCGAGCAGGAAGACTTGCCCACCATGGGCTTGCCGGCGCAGGCCATGACAGAAGTCGCCGGCGACGGATTCGCCTATGAGGTCGAGGAGATCGGCGTCGAATCGCCGACACCCACCCCGAGCGAAACCGAGACCACCGACAGTGACAGCGACAGTTCTGGCGACTCGCAGAACAACGTTCCTCGCGCCGACGCACCGGACCCGGGCTCAGCCCAGGCCATCGCGCGCGACTTGCTGGCCGCTAAGGGCTGGGGCGACGACGAGTACGCGTGCCTGTACAACCTGTGGATGCGCGAGTCCAACTGGAACGTGTACGCGCAGAACCCCTCGAGCGGCGCGTACGGCATCCCGCAGTCGCTGCCCGGAAGCAAGATGGCAAGCGCAGGCTCGGACTGGCAGACCAACCCCGAGACGCAGATCAGGTGGGGTATCGGCTACATCGAAGGTCGCTACGGCACACCCTGTGGTGCCTGGGCGCACTCCGAGGCCGTCGGCTGGTATTGACCCGTGGCTCGGCCACGACGATCCCGGAAGCGACACCAACCGTACGTGCCCCTTGACGTCGAGCGGATCAGCTCACGTGGCATGAACGTGCAGTTTAAGCACGGCATCGAGTGGAGCGTGCAGCCCGTTGCTGCGCATCAGGCGCAGAAGGACTACGTCTGCCCAGGATGCTCCCGCGCTGTCCAGCCCGGTACCGCCCACGTCGTGGTTTGGCGTAACGACTCCATCATGGGGGAGGTGTCCGCTCTTGCGGAGCGGCGCCATTGGCACAGCGGCTGCTGGCGCGCTGCATAGACCCGGCTAGTTGTC
>NZ_CAMEFJ010000097.1 GCF_945915485.1 uncultured Agrococcus sp. | reverse complement strand
TGGCAGTCATCGAGCAACGCTGGAGTGCAGTTCGTGCACCGGCGCCGGCTGACCGCTCGGGCCAACGCCCGGATACAGCGGCAGATCTGCCGCGAGCTTCTGCACTCGGGCACGCAGCGCATCCAGGTCGGCTCCCGGCTGCAGCGCGAGCGCGATGACGTCGGCGACCTCGGTGAACTCCTCGTCGCCGAAGCCGCGCGTAGCAAGTGCCGAAGTGCCGATGCGGAGGCCGCTGGTCACCATGGGCGGGCGCGGGTCGTTGGGGACGGCGTTGCGGTTAACGGTGATGTTGATCTCGTGCAGGAGGTCCTCCGCCTGCTTGCCATCGAGCGCTGCATCGCGCAGGTCGACCAGCACGAGGTGCACGTCCGTTCCACCGGACCGAACGGTGATGCCCGCCTGCGCAACGTCATCCTGCTGCAGGCGATCCGCGAGGATGGCCGCGCCGCGAACGGTGCGCTCCTGACGTTCCTTGAATTCGGGCTCTGCCGCGAGCTTGAAAGCGGTCGCTTTCGCCGCGATGACGTGCATGAGCGGCCCACCCTGCTGGCCCGGGAACACGGCCGAGTTGAGCTTCTTCGCAATGTCATCCTCGTTCGTGAGAATGAAGCCGGAGCGGGGGCCGCCGATGGTCTTGTGCACGGTTGACGAGACGACGTGGGCGTGCGGGACGGGGCTCGGGTGGATGCCAGCGGCTACGAGGCCGGCGAAGTGCGCCATGTCGACCCACAGGTACGCGCCAACCTCGTCTGCGATCTCCCGGAAGGCGGCGAAGTCGAGCGTGCGAGGGTATGCGCTCCAACCGGCGACGATGACCTTCGGCTTGTGCTCGTGCGCGAGGCGACGCACCTCATCGAGGTCGACGCGGCTCGTCTCCTGGTCGACGCCGTAGGCGACGATGTTGTAGAGGCGGCCGGAGAAGTTGATCTTCATGCCGTGTGTCAGGTGGCCACCGTGGTCGAGCGAAAGGCCGAGGACGGTGTCTCCTGGGCGAGCGATCGCGTGCAGTACTGCGGCGTTCGCGGTTGCGCCCGAGTGCGGCTGGACGTTCGCGTGCTTCGACCCGAAGAGGTCCTTGGCGCGCTGAATGGCGAGGCGCTCGGCCACATCGACGTGCTCGCAGCCACCGTAGTAGCGGCGACCGGGGTACCCTTCCGCATACTTGTTGGTCAAGACGCTGCCGGCTGCTTCGAGCACCGCAACCGGCACGAAGTTCTCGCTGGCGATCATCTCGAGGTAGTCGCGCTGACGGTTCAACTCGTTCTCGAGTACCTCAGCGATTTCGGGGTCGACGATAGCGAGTGATTCGTTGAACGTCGAGGGCAGGCGATCAGACATGGTTCTCCTTGCGGATCAATATCTACCAAGCGGCAGAGAGTGGCCCAGGCGCGCGACCGGTTAGTGCTGCCGCTCCCCGGTGGTAACCACCTCAGCGCCAGTTGCGGCAGATTCCATCGTAGCGACTCGACCCGCGAAACGCAGTGTCTGCGCGGAACTGTTATAGGGCCGCGATTCCGGCGGTGAGCAGACCGGCCCCGGCTCCCACAACTCCTGCGGAAAGGGATGCCGCTCCCGCGTAGATCGACCAGCGCCAGCCGTTCCTCCGCTGCGGATCTTTGCCGATGACCGAGAGGAAGAACCCGAGCGGCATCAGGATGGCCGCCACGAGCACTCCCGTGCCGAGCGTGTCCGCCCAGGCCGGGACTCCCTCCTGCTGTGTCAGGAGCCGTACGACGAGGCCAAGCGTGACGAGCATCCCCGCGTGGGCGTGACCGGCTCGGAAGGAAGATTTCTGGAGTGCGTTCGTGGGCACGTCGCCCGAGAAAACACGCAGGAGGAACGTGCCACCGTAAGCGATGCCGACAACGGTGAACAGCACGATGCCGCATGAGATAAGTGCGCTAGGAGACATGACTGGGACCCTCTCGTAATCGATGTGTATTCGCTAGTCGGCAGCTGGGGGCTCGAGGAGACGCCCGGCCCGTCGGGCGAGATCGATGACGTCGACCTCGCCCATGGCCTCTCGCAGCGTTCCCTCATCGAAGACACCGGCAAGGGCGAGCTGCGCGATGCCGTGCATCATTCCCCACCCGGCGACAAGAATTGGCACGGTGGACTCTCGCTCTCCGGCACCGCCGAAATCGTCGCTGCCTCTTTGCAGGAGTGAGAATGCTCGCCGGCTCGCTTCGCGAAGAGCGTGGGCGTCGTAGTCGAGCAGCTTCGGTTCGAACATCACCGAGAAGTGCGCGGGATGCTCGAGCGCGAACCGCAGGTAGGCGATACCGAGATCGAGAAACTCCCCTTCGTCGCGAACCTTCAAGAGCGCTTCGGACAGGAGATCGAAGCCTTCGGCGGCGAACGCCGATAGCAGCCCTGTCCGTGTTCCGAAGTGATGACCGACCGCGGTGTGACTCACACCGACGTCGGTCGCCAAACCCCTGATCGTTACGCCTGCGGCACCGCGTTCGACGATGACCACGGCCAAACGGTCAAGCACCGATCTGCGCAGGGATCCGTGGTGGTAGGGAGTCGTAGATTCGTTCACATGTTAATCTTGCCACCGGCAACTTTCCATTGTCAAGTTCAGCACGCCGCGGTTTGATGATGCACTCGCACAAGGCCGCATGGCTTTCGATCAGTCGCTTCTCGACCCCTAGTGCTTCTTTTTTACAAAGAAGCGGCAAAAAGTAAGCGGTTGAGAACAATTCGCAAGAAAAGAAGCAGTTCGAACCGGGTCGACTGTCGAAACCGACAGGACGTTACGCTCACCAGCACCGTGCGGCAGGAGGCCTGCTCTCAGGAGTCCTGCACGATACTCGGCCGACCTTGACGAAGCAGAATGCGGATGACCTCGATCGTTTCGTCGAGTCGGTGCACAACATCCGCGTATCCGAATCGATGCCATCTGTATCCGTCTCGAACAAGCTGCGTGTTGCGTCGGCGGTCCCTGCTCGCTTGCTTCCCCACATCGTGGAACTCCGAACCATCGACCTCGATGCACAGCCATCCGTCGATCACCAAGTCCAGCCGGCCCCCTCGATACGACACCTGGATCTGCACACACCATCCCTCGTCCTCGCAGGCCACCCGCAGTATGCTCTCGGTGCCGGCTTCCGCGTCACCGTTGACCCGATCAAGCCATTCACGACAGCGGGCGGGGAGCCGGCGACGCAACGCTTCGAGCCCCGCGGAATTCAGTGCCCGACGATGCAGCGCACTGTCCACTGTCGCGATCACATCAAACCGATCCGCTCTACGGCAATACTGCACCAGCGCGTCCAGCACTGTAACGCGCCAGGGTGCAGAGGGATCCACCCGGAATTCCGACTGCACGCGTTGAACATCAGGCTCCAGCGGTCCGAGGTGAGCCTTGCGTTTTACCGCGACTACGTGGAGTCCGCTCTGCGTGACCCAGATGCCGTACGACTGCAGTGCTGCGGCGCCTCCGACAAGGCCCCTGTGCTCGAGCGCGGTACGGATTCGCGAGTCAGCATCCGGCAGTACCAGCCACTTGCGACCCACCGCGAGTACGATGCCGGCCCTCACTGCCTTCGACAGCGCCTTCGATGTATACCCGAGAGCTTTCAAGCGGTCGCGCGGCGCGGCTCCTCCCAGTCCACGTACGTCGTCAATGAGTCGCTGCATGCCACCCAGTGTGAGAGCTCCTCCACTCGCCGCGCCCGGTCCCTGCCCACCGCTGTGGAGAAATCTGACTGTTAGGCGCGAATTCCGCAGACAGACGGGACGGCAACCGGCAGGTCGTCAGGAGTTCGCTTCATCTCACGAAATGCTTCTTTTTTACTCGCGAAGCGGCAATTTCGAAGCAGTTCAGCACAATCAACGAAAAAAGAAGCGGGTGAGTTCAATAGCTCGCTGAATACGCGTAAACTCAACGTCTCGCTAGCGGCGAGCGGTCGCCGCCATGAGGACGATCGCCGCGACCGCGCCGATGGCGAGCGCCCAGGGCAGCGCACCGAATCCGAAGGCGAGGATGATGCCGGTGCCGAGGAGCGCTCCTCCTCCGATGCCGATGTTGAAGCCGGTCGTGTACCAGGCCATCGCCTGCTGCAGCCACCTCGTCGGCGTCGCCTGCATCATGCGCGTCTGCAGCAGCGGCGGGACGGCACCGAACGCGAGGCCCCACAGCAGCACGGCACCGATGACGAGCGGCAGAACATCGACCGCGACCAGGACGACCATGGCGACGGCGATCGCAGCAAGGCACACGATGGCCTCCAACGTCGGCCGTTTCCCGAACCAGATCGAGAGAGCGAGTACGGCGACGGCACCGAGCACGCCGTAAATCAGCAGCACCGGGCTCAGCCATACTTCCGGCAGCCCACCCTGGTGCACGAGGTACGGGGTGATGTGCGTGTACACGGCGTACTGTCCGATCATGACGAGCGTGACAGCGACGATCGCGGCGACGACGGGTCCCAGGGTTCTCGCACGTCGTGTCGAACGCCCTGGAACATCCCCCGGAACAACCTCCACCGGACCGGTCTGTGCGACGACGTCATCCGCAAGGTGATCCACGCGCGGCAGGAGGCGCCACACGACGACGGATGCAATGAGCGACAGGAGGCCGAACACCGCAAACGTCCAACGCCAGCCCACGACCTGCCCCAGCAGCGTCGCAAGCGGAACACCCAGCACGAAGGCGAACGATCCGCCAGAGTTCACGATGGCGACGGCTCGCCCCAGCGCCTCCTTCGGCACCAGGTAGGCGGCGTACGACCCGACGACCGCCCAGAACACTCCGTGCGCAAGGCCACCGACGATCCGCATCGCGACGATCGCCCAGTACCCCGGCGCGATGGCGACGGCCAGCGAAGAAAGCCCGAAGATGATCAGGACTCCGATCACGAGCATGTGACGCGGAATCCGCCTCGTCAGCCAGATCAGCACTGTCGATGTGAGGACGACCGTGAATGCGAACACCGTCACGAGCAGACCGATGGTTTCCTCGCCTACCCCGAGATCCCTGCTCATCGGCAGCATGAGCCCCATGGGCAGCATTTCGACCGTGATGTTCACGAAAATCGTGAACGACAGGGTCAGAAGCGCCGCCATCGGCATTCGCTTCGCACGGGTGGGCATCGTTCCAGCATAGATCGCCGGGCCGGATACAATGAGCCGATGGCCGCTCATCATTGGATTCTATCGTTCGCCTGCGACGACCGCCCCGGTATCGTCCACGCGATCTCGGGTGCGATCGTCTCCTGCGGAGGCAACATCACGGAGTCGCAGCAGTTCGCGTCGTCGACCGGCCGGTTCTTCATGCGGCTGCAGGTGCAGGCGGACGCGCCCCGGATCGACTTCGAACGCCAGCTCGGCCCCGTCGTCGATCACTTCGATATGCAGTGGCAGCTCGATGATGTCGGTCGTCCCTTACGCACGCTCGTGCTCGGGTCAACGGCCAAGCACTGCGTCAGCGATCTCTTGTTCAGGCAGCGGGAGGGACAGCTGGAGATCGACGTTCCGCTGCTGCTGGCGAACCACGAAACGCTGCAGCCCATCGCGGCCTTCTACGGCATCCCCTTCGAGCATCGATCCGTGACCGACGAGGCGTCGAAGCGCGCGATGGAGGCGCGCATCCTCGAGGTCGTCGAATCCGAGGACATCGAACTCGTGGTGCTCGCTCGCTACATGCAGATCCTCTCTCAAGACCTCTGCGAAGCGCTCGCCGGTAAAGCAATCAACATCCACCACTCGTTCCTCCCCGGCTTCAAGGGCGCGAACCCCTACCGGCAGGCGCACGATCGCGGTGTCAAGCTCATCGGTGCGACAGCGCACTTCGTGACGTCCGACCTCGACGAGGGCCCGATCATCGAACAGGACGTCGTCAGGGTCGACCACTCGCAAACGACCCGCCAGCTGCAGCAGATCGGTCAGGATGTCGAATCGCGCACGCTGACCCGTGCCGTGCGCTGGTTCGCTCAGCACCGTGTTCTTGCGGACGGCGACCGCACGGTGATCTTCCGGTAGGCACCGCGTCAGCGCCGGCGTTCGTCGCCCGCCCTGGTCATTGCAGCAAGCGCCGCATCCGTCTCGGCACGACCATCGAGGTCCCACATGGCGTTGGTAACCATGAGCTCGTCGACTCCCGTACGTTCGACGAGTGACTGCAGACGGCGAGCGACATGGTCGCGAGTGCCGTAGACGACTCCCGTCAGTCCCCGTTCGATACGCGACCGCTCTCGGTCGCTGAGCGCGTTCTCGTCCAGAGCCGAGGCGGACCTCAGGGGATCGAACACTCCCGTCGAGCGCGACATGACAAGCGACCAGATTTCTGGCAACGCCAGTGCACGGGCCGCGGACTCGCTACCGGCGACCGCGACCTGTACGGAGAGGATCACGTACGGGACCGAGTGAGCAGCGGAGGGCCTGAAGCCGTGCCGGTACGCTGCTGCGGCCTGAGCCATCGCGTCCGTTGCGCCGGCGGGGCCGCCCAGCACCAGGCCCATGCCCTGTTCGGCCGCGAATGGCGCTCGGCCGCCTCCTGTGAGCACGAAGAGCGGCGTCGATCCGACAGCACGCGGCTGCATCGTGATGCTCGCTGTGCCCGCGAGGTAGTCGCGCACCTCGCGAACATCCCGTTCGAAGTCCCCGCGATCGTCGATCTCCTGCCGCAGAGCACGCCGCACCGCAGCCGTGAAGCCGAGTGAATTGCCGAGCCCGACATCGATCCTGCCCGGATGCATCGCTTCGAGCGTGCTGATGTGCTCAGCGGTCACGAGTGGCGGACGGGAGGGCACCATGAAGCCCCCTGCACCCACTCGGATGCGCGAAGTCGCGGACGCCACGGCCGCCATCAACACCGCCGGCGCGGAGCCCGCGATACCCGGGACGGCGTGGTGCTCCGCCACCCAGATCCGCGGAAGACCGAGCGACTCGAGTCGCTCGGCACGCGATACGACGCGATGGAGCGTGTCCGTGGCGTCTTCTCCGACGCGCTGGTTCGCTCTGTCCAGCACTGCAACGGGCACGGTGATCACAGCGGCGGACATGTGCCCAGTTTGCCAGGCGTCCGAGGCGCCCGTGACGGTCGGTTCATCCACCGTTCACCGACCGCATCATTCGTAGTCACTCTTCGGCAATAGGTTCTGGACGTTCCCGCTGTCCCCTCGCAGAAAGCGTCTCATGAACCGTCCTGTATCCCTGCTCGCTTCGGCGACTGCCGTTTCACTGTTGGGAGGCGCGGCGCTGTTCGCGCCGACGGCTGCGGCCGGCGCCCTCCCGCTCACTCAAGCCGACCATCCTTCCGGTGTTGTCATCAACGAGATCCATTCGCAGGGAGGGCCCTTCGACTGGATCGAACTGCTCAACACCTCGAACACAAGCGTTGATCTGTCTTCGTGGTCGTTCACCGACGACGACCTCGATCGCGACTACGCCGTCATCGCAGACGGGACCGTACTGGAGCCCGGCGACTACCTCGTGTTGGAGGAGGAGACGGACTTCGACTTCGGTCTGGGCGGCGGCGACGCCGTCAACCTCTTCGACGACGAAGGTATCGCCGTCGATGCGCACGAGTACCCCTCGCACGCCGGGGCCGGTCTCACGTGGGGACGCCTGCCGAACGGCGCCGGCGAGTTCACGCTGACTGCCCCGACTCCCGGAGAGGCGAACCGGGAGGCGGAGGAAGAGGAGCCGGTCGAAACCGTCGATTCACCCATCGTGATCAACGAGGTCGAGTCGAACGGCGACCCCGTTGGCGACTGGGTCGAGCTCGCGAACACCGACGGGGAGAACAGCGTCGACATCTCCGGATGGTCGATTCTCGACGACGACGATTCGCACGATCCGATCGTCTTTCCAGAAGGAACCTCCATCGAATCGCACGGATATTTCAGCATCTACACCGACACCGACGACGATGGCTTCGGGCTGGGCGGCAACGACTCTGTGCGTCTGTTCGACGCGGACGGCGAACTCGTCGACATCACCACCTGGGACGGACACGCTGCAACCACCTGGGGGCGCATCCCCGACATGACGGGCGAGTTCGAAGTAACGGGAGAACCGACCCGCAACATGCCCAACATCCCCGCCGGAGAGCAGGAGCCCGTCAACTCGCAGCCCTGGCTCTGGCCCGTCGAGAGCATCGCGACCGCGGACGAGCCGAATACGTTCGACGGTGACATCTCCGGCGCCGATTTCGACGAGAACGGCCTTGCCTACGTCGTGCACAACGGTGACGGACACCTGTACGTGCTCGACTTCGACGAGGTGGGAGCAGCGAATGTTCTCGATTCCTATCAACTGCGCTACCCCGACGGTACGGGGATTCCGGATGCGGAGGGCGTGACCGTCGGAGAGGACGGCGCGATCTTCGTCGCAACCGAGCGAAACAATGATGCAAGCAGCGTCAGCCGCCCGTCCGTGCTCCGGTTCGAGCTG
>NZ_CAMEFJ010000096.1 GCF_945915485.1 uncultured Agrococcus sp. | reverse complement strand
GGCGCAGAGCGACAGCCTACCTCTGACTGCCGCCAATCTTTGCAACAGAGCCCGCAGACACGCCGTTGACCAGCACGTATACCCTTGGCGTCTCATCGGATGCATCATTGACTCATTGGATGCAACCGCGGAACGAGGTGTCGGATGCACGTCGACGGTGTGGGTCGGGTCTCGGTGGTGCCCTCGCTGCCGGTCCTTCGGCCCGAGGAGCAGGTGCTCCAGCTCATGCTGGACGGCTGGCGCAACCAGCAGCTCTCCAGGAACCTGCAGTTCGCGACGATCGAGCAGCGGCTGCGCTGTGTGCGCCGGTTCGTTGAGCACATGAACGAGGATCCGTGGAACTGGACGCCGGCGATGGTCGAGGAGTTCTCGGCCGACCTGCGCACCGTCCGACACGTCTCTCGCTCCACGCTGCGCAGCTACCACTCTGCGCTTCGGGCGTTCACGAGCTACGTCAGCAACCCCGACTACGGATGGGACCGGGTCTGCGAGCAGTACTTCGGCACCCACCCGGCGCAGGTCTTCTTCGACTGGAACTCCGCACCGCACGTCCAGGAGTACGACGGCGGACCCACGAAGCGTCCCTACACGCGGTCCGAGCTCGATCGACTCTTCGTCTACGCCGACGATGAGGTCGAACGCATGGGGCGGTCGGGACGCAAGGGCTGGCAGGCGGCCTATCGCGATGCGGTCATGATGAAGATCGCCTACGCCTACGGCCTCCGCTTCAACGAGTTGCGACACCTGCAGCTCGTCGACTTCGCCCGCAACCCGCATGCGCGCGAGTTCGGCCGGTTCGGCGTCTGCAAGGTCCGCTACGGCAAGTCAAAGCGCTCCTCGCCCTACAAACCCCGCAGCGTGCTCACCGTCTGGCGATGGACGCCTCCGATCCTCGAGGACTGGCTCGCCAACGGTCGCGGTGAGCCCGACACACTCGACCTGTTCCCCAGCGAACGCGGCGGCCTGGTCGGAGAACCGGCGCTGCTGCGCCGGCTACGCCGCTACTGCGACGAGCTCGGACTTTCGGACGGGCTCGATCTGCACTCGTTCCGACGCTCCTACGCTACGCATCTGTTGGAGGCTGGCTGGGACCCACGGTTCGTCCAGGACCAGATGGGGCACGAGTACGCCTCGACGACCGGCATCTACCAGTTCGTCGGCGACGAGTTCCGGCGCAGCACGCTCCGCAGCGCTCTCGACAGGACCGTCAACGAGGCCCTGGCCCGCACCACGAAGGATGGAACACCATGAAACGCAAGGTCGACTACCAGTGGCGCCTGGCCGAGCTGATGGCGGCCAGAGGTCTGCACAACACGACCGATCTCATCCCGCTGCTCGGCGAACGGGACATCACGCTCTCCCGACCGCAGGTCTACCGCCTCGTCAATCAGCGGCCGGAGCGCGTCTCGCTCCAAGTTATCGCCGCACTCTGCGACATCTTCGAGTGCACACCAGCCGATCTGGTCACGACAACCGCCGCGGACGTCCGGCGCCGGAAGACCGCGACCGAGCCCGGCTCCAACGTCGTCAGCCTCGACCGATCAGTTCGACCCCGGCGCGCGAACATTCTCGACGAGTAGGGATGGCTGCCGTGGCGAGTCGAGGACCAGCAGGCCTGTCCCCCCGCTCCACCATCCAGGGTCGTCCACGCATCACCTCGACGACCGGGAACCCGTGCGCACGCTGCGGCCGCAAGATCCCGCGGGTCGCCGTCACATGGCCGGAGGGCCGGCTCTGCAACATCTGCTACTACAACGCCGTCCACACCCGAGGCGTCTGCCCGGAGTGCCTCCAAGACCGCCTGCTACCAGGACCCGCAAGCGCCGGCGGCGGTCCGATCTGCGCGACCTGCGCGGAGATCCCCCACGACTTCCATTGCGACAGCTGCGACACCGAAGCCGGGCATCACCGAGGGCGGCTCTGCGCCCGATGTGCGCTTCGCGCCGACCTCCACCAGGTCCTCGGCGGCGAGCCGGAACACCCCGCTCTGCGCGGTCTGGTCGACGCGCTATGCGCATCCGAGCGACCCGAGTCGATCCTCGTCTGGAAGCGATCCCCCAAGGTCCAGACGCTCCTGCGTGGCCTTGGCGACGGCACGATCCCGATCTCCCACGAAGGCCTCGACGCCGTTCCCGGCAAGCCGACCGAACACATCCGAGCACTCCTGCAACATCACGGCCTACTCCCCTACCGCGATGCCTACCTGCACCGATTCGAGGAGTGGATCGCCGTCAAGTTAGAAGGGCTCCCCGCCGAGGTCCGTCAGCCCGTCCAGCACTTCGCGACCTGGCACCACCTACGCAACATCCGCGCCAAATCCGAAGCAGGCGCCAACACGCGCGGCCCGGTGCACTCAGCGAAGCAAGAGATCACCGAGACAGTCAAGTTCCTGACCTGGCTGCACCAGACACACCACCGCACCGCCGCGACCTGCACCCAGCAAGACGCCGACGAGTGGCTGGCAGGCGGACCGACCACTCGCACCATGATCAGGAACTTCTTCCAGCTCGCCAAGAAGTCCCGCTTGAACACCGGTGTCACGGTCGCGCATCGCACTCCCCGATCGAGCCCGTCCCTGAGCCAGGAGCAGAGACTTGCCTGGATCCGCGAATTGCTCACCGGGACCAGCGAGTCACTCCCCTACCGCGTCGCCGGCATGCTCCTGCTCCTCTACGCGCAACCACTGGTCAAAGTCGTCACTCTGACGACCGAGGCCATCGCCGAGAGCCCTCACGGCATGAGAATCCAGCTCGGCCGCCATCCAGTGGACGTGCCTGAGCCGTTCGCCAACATGATCCGCCAGCACCGCGATGCTCGGCCCAACCTCCGGACAGCGGCAGGGACGGACAGCCCCTGGATGTTCCCAAGCATCCTCGCCGGACGACACCTCCACCCCAACACCGTGATGGACAGACTGCGAGCCCTCGGCGTGAACCTCCTCGGCGCCCGCAACAGCGCCCTCGGCGAGCTCGTCCTCCAATGCCCACCGTCGCTAGTCGCCGACGCACTCGGCTACAGCCACCACGTCGCCTTCCTCCACGCCGAAAAGTCCGCAGAACCGTGGGCCCGATATGCGGCCCGCCACGCGGGCGACCAGCGATAGCCGGCGACCACCACGATCTGCCCAGCCATGCTCGCGTTCAGTTACACCAGGATGGTCTGGCCGTCGGCCTGCTGGATGTCCAGCAACAGATGCCCGCGCCCGCGGCTCGTCCTCACCACGGAACCGAACCCAGGGCACGACATGCGCCCGGGCATGCCGCCGCGGTCAGCGCGCTCCGGTGGCACGAAGTGGTGGCCACCGGAGCGCACTGGGTCAGTGTCTGCTGTCCTCGATAGGTGTCAGCATGACAAGTACGGCTGCGGCGGCGCAGGAAGATGCGGGTGCGGACGCTGGCGTTCCACAGACGCTGCATGAGATTCATGATGGCCTCACTTTTCACACGGGAGCACTTCGATGTGGCTGGTCCTGTGTGGTGAGTGCCCCGAGGCTTCTTGGGGCGGTCTGCTCCGCCCGACGTCAGGCTTCGCGCGTGGTCTGTCCTGCCATTTCGCAGTCTACGCTGCTCGGTTGGAGTGCGGAAGAGCGGTGGAGTTCCGCTTGCGGATTGGAGTGGAGAAGCGTCAGAAGGAGGAGCCCAGCGCAGCCTTTTGCTCATGGGAGGTTTCGTGCCAGGTGTCGGCGATGAACTGCGCGACTGCAACAGTCGAGTTGAACACGAGGCGTGCATGTCGTGGAGTCGCGGGGCTCTCGTTGACGGAGCCATGCCCGTCGCCGATTGAGTTGCGTGCCTCCGCGACGGACTGCACGAGAGTGGAGAGGGCGCGCATCGCTTTGCGGAGGGCGTCGCTGCCGCGCTTGCTGCCGTCTACCGCGTCGGCATTGATCGCGAGTGCCGATGCGGTGCTTGCGAAAAGAGCCGGGAGCTCGTCTCGTTCGGAGAACTCGATATCCAGATCCGTGAGCACGATCTTGCACTGGCTCTCGAGGAGGTTCTTGCAGGAGGAGATCGCCGCAGCGGGATCTGAGCTGAGGTCGCGGTTGATTAGATCGAGGTGACGGCGCAGCACAGAGTTCTCGGTGAGGTCGGGCGTCTTGGCGAGCGTTAGCTCGGTTGGGGCGTAATACGCGGAAATCTGACGCCAGCCATAGATGATGCGATCTCCGAAACGGTCTGTCTCGATGAGCTCATACCCATCTCGGCGGAGGGTGTCATTGTAGGCAGCGACCATCGCGGCAGCGGCGTCTGGATCGTCGCGGACAATGGGATGGACTGTCTCGGCTAAGAAGTTGAGGAACGTCTCGTCGCTGCCGTTACGAAGCTGGAAACGGTCGTCGTTGAAGACCCAGTCATCCTCCCAGTCCCAGTTGTTCACCATGTGCTGGTAGATGTCGCCGCTGGCAGTGCGGTACCTGTGGTCTCTGCTCGGCAGCTCCTCCAAGTCGTAGAGCCGGGCGAGGAACTGCGGATGCTGCAGCCGCCCCGACCAGTCGTACTCGGAAAGCGAGAGCCAATCGAACACGTTTGAGCGCGTCTGGCGAGAGATCCGCGCGCGGTTCGTTGGCGTCATGCACTAAGAATATCGGCCGCATACATCAGGAAATCGACCGCCTCTGACTCCGTCTGGACCGCACTTCCTCCGGGGAGTGCTCGGTCTGCTGAAGGCTCACGAGCACGCCCTGGGCGCGTTCGTAGTCGACGCGCTGAGCATCGTCGCCGGGCACCGCTCCGAGTGGGCTGCTCGAGGTGACGCCCCACCGGTCGCGGTACGCAATGACCGCCCGTGCCGCAGCCTCACCCTCTGCGGGAGCGGTCTCGTCGAGTCCCGTCAACCAGGGCTCTGGCTGCTTGAGGAGCTTCTCGACCAGGGCATCGATGCGCTGCTCCATGAGCTGCTCCCGCTCGTCGAGGGCTTGCCTCATCGCGGGATCGGTGATCCCGGTCGCGCGCGGGACCAGGCCGGCGATCATCCTGGCGGTCCGCTGCGGAGCAGGCTGGTAGGCCGCCGTGATGCGCTGGAGCCTGTAACGCAGCAGCGACCCGAGATCCTGCACCTCGTCCAGTCCTCCAACCTGGATGATGCGCGGGAGAAGACTGTCGATGTCGTGCCCGTCGGCTTCGAGCCTGCGCAGCTCGGTGGTGAGGATCCCGAAGGCGTCTGTCTCGACGAGCTCGTCGATCGTCTCCGCCGTGAGGCCTCCGGCGTGCAGGAGGGCGATCCAGCGTTCCTGTCCGGCGACTTGTGCGATGGTGTCGTACTCGGCCGCGAGTTGCTCGAGTGAGCCCCAGAAGTCCTGCTCCACGGTGATCGTGTCGTGTGCGGAGAGCTCTGCGCCAGGGTGCTGCAGGATCCCGTAGAGGATGCTCCGGGCGGTGTTCTGCAGGTCCTCACGGTGCTGATGCTCCTCGAGGTGATGCTCGTCGGTGGCGACGTAGACGCGGTTGGATTCGCGGCCGCGGGTCATCGCGACGTAGAGGGATTCTCGGGTCACTTCCGGTGAGTGGACGACCGCGTGTGCGGTGTCGACGGTGGCCCCTTGGGCACGGTGCGCGGTGACGGCGTAGCCGAGGTCGACGTGCTCGGCGACGTAGCTCACGGGCAGCGTGATCGTGGTGCGCCGCTTCGATCCTGCCCGCCGCACGGTGAGGGATCCGTCGTCGTTCGCATGGGCGACGTGCCAGCGGTCGCCGTTTTTCACCCAGCTTCGCCCGAGCGAGAGGCGCCGATTGTTCTCGCGGGTGATGATGAGATCTCCGCGGGAAACTTCGTTGCCGTCATGGAGTTTGACGCCGTCCACAGCGACGTCGCCCTGGAGGATTCGGTCGGTGCGGGCGCGGGTGTTGAGCGCAGAGACCGTGTCGAGGGTTTCCGCGATCAGCACCGTGCTCTTTCCCGCTGCGAGGTCTGTGCGCCAGGCTTGGTAGGCGGCTTCGAGAATCTCGTCATATCCGCCCGGCGTGACGCGCTGGTGCGCAATGTAGGTATCGATGACGTCGGTGTCGCCGATCCGCAACTGCAGGGACGCCTGCTTCTCCCAGTCGTTTCGGAAGCGACGCACATCGACCAGTTCCGGGGCGTCGCCGCGGTCACGCACGAGCATCCCGAACGCGCCGCCCGCGTCCACCGCTGCGAGTTGCGCCCAATCGCCCACGAGCAGCACTTTCGCGCCGACCTGCTGGGCGTGACTGGTGATGGCATCGAGCGCGAACGTGCCACCCAAGGAGGCTTCGTCGATGATGACGAGCTGTCCGCGCGTGAGGTTCCATTTCCCGAGGCGATGCTCATGCAGCCACTTCGCCGTGTTCTCCGTCCCGATCTCCAGATCCCCGGCGAGGACGTCGGCGGCAGCGGCCGAGGGCGCGAGCCCGGTCACCGAGCCTGGCCCGTAGCGTCGCTCCCAGGCTCGGCGCAGGGCACGCATCGTTGTGGTCTTCCCAGTCCCTGCGGGGCCGACGAGTACGTCGAGGACGCGGCCGGAGACGCCGATCTTCGCGATCGCCTGCTCCTGGTCCACCGACAGGGTGTGCCCGTCGCGGTTCTTCGTTCTGGCAGCGTCCTCGATCCATGCCAGCGGTACGGTCGGCGCCGACCGATCATTCGACGCGCCAAGGAGTCGGTCTTCTGCCGCGAGCACCTGCTCGGAGGAGAACACCGTTCCGGCTTTGGGTCGGAACACGCTCGACCCGTCCGCGCGACGAAACAGCGAGGGGCTCTTCGCGAGCTCGGGCGGAGTGAGGCGCAGCGAGACCCGTTCTGCGGCATCGACGATCTGCTGGGTGATGACGTCCCGGTCGTTCGCGGACGCGAAGCGGAGAGCCATCGTCTGTCGCACGGCCTCCGCGTGGAGGTTCCACCGTTTCCACGTCGCTCGCCGGTCACCGACCTGCTGCACCACGACCTCGGCGACCTCCTCGAGATCCTCCAACGGGATATCGTCTGCCCGCAGCAACGGTTCGTGCTCACTACCGGCGAGCAGTGCCGACGCCCAGGTTGGCGCGTCCTCACCCAGCAACGCGGTCGCGCGTTCTCGCCACTGGGAGGTGAGATCGCTGAGAGAGTGCTGCTGCTTCGGGGGCCGAGTCTCGAGCGTGGCCTGCTGCCGGAACTGCCACACCAGCTTCGGGGACGGCTGCCTCCCGTGCTTCGAGACGTAGTCGTCGACCAGCCGGTCTTTGACCTGCTCGATATCGCGAGTACGGGAAGAGAACTCGTCCATCAGCTCCTGCGGCACGCCAACGATCTCCCACGCCGTGGAGCGCCCCGCACCGCGCTCACGGGCTTCCCACCCGACGCCGAGGATCTGAGTGAGATGGTCCGAGAGGACCGCGTTGTAATGCTCCGATAGGCCGGTGACGGCGGCGTGGATAGCGCGAGAATCGAGCGTGCGCCACTTCCCGTCATGAGCTGCTTGCACGCGGTTGGCGACGACAATGTGCGTGTGGAGTTGTGGATCCGCGGCCCGAGAATCGTAATGATCGTAGGCAGTCGCAATCACACCCCGCACGTCGACTTGCGCGACGGCGCCACGCGCCCCTTTCGCGCCGACCCTGGTCATCGCGACGTCGCGCTCGAGTAGGGCGATCATGTCTCGGATCGCTGCGTGGTGAGCTTGGGCAATGAGTGCTTGCGTGCCGCCGTCGGCAACTGCCCAGAGGGTCGAGACGGACTTCGGGACCGAGAACGTGAGATCGAACCCTGCGACCGGCGCATTCGTTGGCTTCTGTGCTTCCTCCGCCTCGATCAGCGCTTGCTGCGCGGTACGCTCACCTGCGGTAAGGGACTTCGGGAGCTGATCGAGGCGGCGCTGCGTCCGCTCGCCCGCGGTGGCAAACTTTCGGTACGGACGCCCCAGTTGCTCGCCGCTGTTCGGATCCTGCCCGTGCCCCATGAGGCGCCGTAACTGCTCCTCGCTCACCGAGGCACCGACGGCGATCTCTCCGGCGAGTCCTGGGAGGCCGGCCCCGAGCCAGATGCCGGGAGGCGTTCCTGCTTCAAGGTAGTACCTTGTCAGCGCTGACGACGCATCGCGATCCCCGTCGCCAGCGACAACTGCGTTCAGCAGGTACCGGTACCCGTCCCCAGCGGTCATGACCCTGATCGAGATCGTCACACTGGGCAGGTGCGCCGCAGATCTTGGGATCTACCCTCGGAAGGCGGAGAGCGCGATGTTTGCGTCAATGCAGGGAGATAGCGAAGAGCGCGCTTCAACGGAGATGCTCGAATGGGTCCACGACGGATTGGACTCCGTGGTCGCGGCAGACGTAGACGATTCACACGCCGTACCCGTCGGCGCCGCTCGGCTCGGGGTCGCATTCTGCGCGGCAGACGTTACAGAGCCGGTGCTCGTTGCTCCCCCAGACCGTGACCTCGATATCGTCGGGGATCTCCATTCCGTCGAACTCCATATGCGGAGGTTAGCTGTCGCGGATTGAGTCGTGTCAAGATGCGGCACCGATGCTAAACCGCCGTTACCTATGGTCATCGCGCCGGTC
>NZ_CAMEFJ010000095.1 GCF_945915485.1 uncultured Agrococcus sp. | reverse complement strand
CCGCGGGCGGCTACTCGACGGTCTCGTCGACCGGCACGCTGACTTCACCGAGCTCGGCATCCTTGGCAACTGCGCGACGCCAGGGTCGCATCGAGACCACAGATGCCAGCAGCACGACAGCGCACGCAATGAGCAGGATGCGGAAGTCCAGCGACAGGATGAGGCCGGCACCGAGGATCATCACGACCGTCTGCGGCAGGTTGATCGACATGTTCATGGCAGCAGCGGCGCGTCCCTGCGCGTGCGAAGGGATGAGGCGGATGCGGAAGGTGCTGGCACCCACGACGGTCCAGGCGATGCCCGTCCCGCCGATGAACCACGCCACACCGGCAACGCCGATCGCCGCTACCGTTCCCGCCGTCATGAAGAGCACAACCGCGGTTGCCGCCGCTGTGCACGCCGTGAGCAGCCCAAGGCCGAGCGCAACGACCCGGTACTCGCCTATGCGGCGAATCACGAGTGCGGCAGTGACGCCGCCGATGACCGCGCCGAGACCCTGCACGGTCTGAATCGGTCCGAGAGCCGCAGCGGGCAGGCCGAGCCCCTGTTCGATGAGCGGGAAGACCATGATGTTGAGCAGACCAGTAATGCCGAATCCGACCCCGATCGCGATCGTCACCATGCGCAGTTGCGCGTTGCCGAACAGCATCCTGAAGCCGGTCCACATGCCGCCGAACTCCTGGGTTCCGGGCTGCGCGGCCGATTCTTGCAGTCGCACCGTGAGCATGAAGACTCCGGCGATGCCGAAGCAGGCGGTCGTGAGGATGACGACCGCCTCCGGCCCGAACGCGACGTACAGTGCGGTGCCGATCAGTGGTGCCAGGATGCGGAGCCCCTGATCGATAGTAGTGAACAGCCCGTTCGCGCTCGCGAGCTCTTCATCCGGCAGCATGTCGCGGAGGAGCCCGGCTTGTGAAGCTCCGATCAAGTACTGCGCGGTGCCGTACACGAGGGTAATCGCGTAGATGATCCAGACGTCGCTGCCGCTCTGCACGAACAACAGCGCGAGCACCGCGATGGCGACGCCGAAGTTCGTGATCAGCATGAGCAGACGCCGGGACATCGAGTCGGCGAGCTTCCCCGTGAAGGGAGCGATGAATGCCGGTAGGCCGAGGAAGACGAAGACCAGGGCCGCGGCAGCGTCGTTGTCGGTGAGGTCTTTCACCCACACTGCGAGCATGAGGTACAGCGCGCTGTCGGCGATATTGGTGGTGAACCACGCCATGGTGAGTCGTCGGAATGGTGGTCGGGCGAGCGGGCCTTGCAAGCGGCTCATATCCAGAGGTCCTTTCGTAGGGGCGGCGGCGTTGCCGTCCGGTTTCGGGTATGCGGCAGCTCACATGCGCCGGCATCCGGTGCATGAGCTGATGGTCAGAAGTGGTGTTGAGAGCACTGAGGTTGCGATTGACCCCGGGGTGCGCATCCCGGCTTCCCGTAAAGCAGGAGGAGTGAGGCTAGCCGGTGCGCTCGCTCCTATTCGGAGTCTTCAGGATGTTCGGCGTCAGGGTTCCACGGCTGTGTATCGGGGTCGGGGTTGATCGTGCCGAAGAAGTACCCCTTGCGGGCTCCCGGAGGTCGTTTGGAAGGGTCGAGGCCGCGCCCCTTGAACCGATCGGTGATCATGATCAGATCCTGGACGAGCTCTTTCATTTCCTCCTTCGTGGCCCAGAAATCACCGTTGGTCACGGTGGAGGCGAGGATCCAGTCGGGGTCGGCATCGTTTGAGTCGAAGCGCTCGAACGTGTTCAGCAGCCTTGCGGTCTCCTTTTGGATGTACACGGCGGCGAGCCGTGTCGCTTGCTGGATCGATTCCGGGTCGTTCGGGTCAGGTGTGTGATCCCGGGAGTGGTGGGCTGCGCGCCAGGGCTTCTCCCGACCGCGCTGCTCGCCCCGCTCCACGTATCCGTGCTTCTCGAGGGTGCGAAGGTGGAATGAGGCGTTCGCGACGGTCTGGTCGAGTCTCTCAGCTACCTGACTGGCAGTGAACTCGCCCTGGGTGTCGAGAAGAGACAGGATCTCGACCCTGAGCGGGTGCGCGAGCGCCCGCATGGTCGCGGCGTCGGTCGTCCGTAGCGCCTTCGTCTCCTGTGCCGGCTTGTCCTCAGACACGCATCCCCCTCATGACCGCTTCGATCCGGATCGCCTCCGGAGCCTTGCGCCACGAGTCTATTCGTTTGAGTGCCTGCTTCTGCGAGATGCGCTGTTCCATGATCTTTCCTCCTGCTGAAGAGCCTTGCTACGTGCGGCTCGTTGTTATGCAACACTACTTGCGAAAGATCCATTGCGCAAGAGTTATTTAACATGTCGGCGTGTTGGATTCGAATCCTCGCGTTTGCGGCCTTTCAAGTTGCCCGTGTCGGAGGTGCTCGATACCGTTGAAGCATGCGCATCGCAGTCATCGGAGCGACTGGACAGACCGGGATGCCGGTCACAGAAAGAATCGCCCGCAGCGGTCACGAGGTCGTCGCTATCTCGCGCGAAGGAACCGCGGTCCCGGGAGCAACGGATGCCATCGCGGCCGACGTTTTCACGGGCGAGGGCCTAGGGGGCGCGTTCGACGGCTGCGAGGTTGTCGTCGACGTCACGAACACCAAGAACTTCCTCGATACCCGCATTTTCACTGCGGGCGCCAAGAACATCATCACAGAGGCCGAACGTGCGGGCGTGGAGCGCGCAATTATGATCTCGGTGGTGGGTGCCGAGCACTCGAACTTCCAGTACCACCAGCGCAAGCTCGACCAGGAGCGGCTCTACCGCGAATCCGACCTCGACGTTGCGGTCATCCGAGCGACGCAGTTCTTCAGCTTCATCACCTCGTTCTTCGAGAACGGTTCGGCAGTGGGCGCCATCCCCGTGTTTCTCGGTGCCCGGTTCCAGCCGGTTGCAACCGACGAAGTCGCAGACCTCATTGCAACGACCGCCGTCAATAAGCTCGGCGATGCCGAAATCGCGGGCCCGAAAGTCTGGGTATCCCGCGACCTCGCCAAAGTTTGGCAGGCGCAGACTCGCGCTCGCGGTGTCATCGTCAACGGGCCTTTCCCGCCAAAGCTGCTCGACTTCTTCCGGTCGGGAGAAAACTTGAGCGACACCGCCATGCAGGGTGCCGTCACCTTCCAGGAGTGGCTCTCCGAGCAGCAACGACCGACGGTCTGACGTCGGTGGCAGAGCAGGAGAGCGCCCGCGACATCCTTCAGCGCGTCTGGGGCTACGACGACTTTCGCGGTGATCAGGCGGAGATCGTCGACACTGTCGCGACAGGTGGTGACGCGCTCGTACTCATGCCCACGGGGGGCGGGAAGAGCCTCTGTTACCAGCTGCCGGCGTTGCTGCGCGAAGGCACCGCGGTGGTCATCTCGCCGCTCATCGCGCTCATGCAGGATCAGGTCGAAGCGCTCGAACAGCTCGGCGTGCGCGCCGCCTTCTTGAACTCGTCACTCGATCCCGAGCGGCGACGTGCCGTCGAGCAGCAGCTGCTGGCAGGAGAGCTCGATCTGCTCTACCTTGCTCCCGAACGACTGGAGAGCGCCTCCGGGCTGCTGGAGCGGGCATCCGTTTCGCTGTTCGCCATCGACGAGGCTCACTGTGTTGCGCAATGGGGCCACGACTTCCGCCCCGACTATCTCGGGCTCAGCGTGCTGGGTGAGCGGTGGCCGAACATCCCGCGTATCGCGCTCACGGCGACGGCGACGGTGGAGACCCGCGAGGAGATCGTGGAACGGCTCGGCCTGCAAGGAGCACGGCAGTTCGTTTCGAGCTTCGACAGGCCGAACATCCAGTACCGCATCGTGCCCGGCAAGCAGGCGCGGGATGCGCTGCTGAAGATGATCCGCGCCGAGCACGATGGTGAGAGCGGCATCGTCTACTGCCTCTCGCGCGCCGGAGTCGAGCAGACGAGCGACTGGTTCAATGAGCGCGGCATCGACGCAATGCCCTACCACGCAGGGTTGCCGGCAGACCAGCGGGCTCGCAACCAGCAGCGGTTCCTGCGCGAGGACGGCGTGGTCATGGTCGCGACGATCGCCTTCGGCATGGGCATCGACAAGCCCGACGTGCGTTTCGTCGCGCACCTCAATCTGCCGAAATCGATCGAGGGCTACTACCAGGAGACGGGCCGCGCGGGGCGCGACGGGCTGCCATCGACAGCGTGGCTCGCCTACGGGCTGCAGGATGTCGTGCAGCAGCGACGCATGATCGAGCAGGGGAGCGGCAACACGCAGCGCAAGCGTGCGCAATCGATGCACCTCGACGCGATGCTCGGACTGTGCGAGACGGTCGATTGCCGCCGTGTACAGCTGCTGCAGTACTTCGGGCAAGCGAGCGAATCATGCGGTAACTGCGACACCTGCCTCGAACCGCCGCCGACGTTCGACGGCACCGTGCCGGCGCAGAAACTGCTCTCGACGATCGTGCGGCTCGATCGCGAACGAAACCAGAGTTTCGGAGCTGGCCACGTCATCGACATTCTGCTCGGGCGCGAAACCGAGCGCGTGAGCAAGTTCGGCCACTCGACGCTCTCGACGTTCGGCATAGGGCGCGAGCTCAACGAGGCCAGTTGGAGATCCGTTGTGCGACAGTTGCTGGCACGCGGGATTCTCGTCGTACAGGGCGAGTACGGGGTGCTGGCGATCGGCGAACCGGCCGTGCCCGTACTGCGCGGTGAGATCGAAGTGCCGCTGCGGCAGGACATCCAGGCGCAAACGACGTCACGGAAGCCGCACAAGACAGCGGCGCGCGATCTGGACGAGGATGCGCAGGCGCGATTCGAGACGCTGCGCGCGTGGCGAGCGGCGCAGGCGAAAGAGCAGGGTGTGCCCGCCTATGTGGTGTTCGGCGACAAGACGCTCGTCGCGATCGCGGAGGCGAACCCGTCGAAGCACGAGGACCTCCGTGGCATCTTCGGCATCGGCGAAGCGAAGCTCGAACGTTACGGCAGTGCTGTTCTGACGGCCTTGGCGGCGGGATGAGCGAGAAGGTTCGCCTCGACATCTGGGTCTGGGCAGTCAGGCTCGTGAAGACGCGAGCCGCCGCGACGGCCGCTTGCCGCGGTGGCCACGTCAAGCTGAACGGTCGGCCGGCGAAAGCCGCGCAGCCGGTCCGGGTCGGAGACGAAGTGCGCGTCAGGATCCACGGGTTCGACCGCGTTGTGATCGTGCGGCAGCTGTTGCGGAAGCGGGTCGGTGCTCCTGCTGCGGCGGAGGCCATTGAGGATCGGTCGCCGCCGCGCCCGAGCGCGATCGAAGCGGCGCAGGTGCCGTACAGGCCCCGAGGTGCGGGTCGACCATCCGCTCGCGAACGACGCGCCATCAACCGCCTGCGCGGTCGCCCGGAGTAGTCACCACTCGCCGATCGCAGGGGCCGAAATCTCGATCTCGGCGGAGGGGCCAGCCCCTTGTGGGGCCGTTGGCTCACCGTATAGACCGACGTTCTGATCGGAAGAGCGAACGCCAGGTGCTCCCCCGGTGGCGATTCGTCATACGCCGTATCGTTCCTGCAGACCTGTGGCAGACTCGAGGCATGGCGGCGAAACGAGCGACGATTCTCGATGTCGCTGAGCGCGCCGGCGTGTCGACCACGACTGTCAGCGACGCACTCCGCGGGCGGGGACGTATTTCTTCGGCAACCAAAGCAGCTGTCGAACAAGCCGCTGCCGACATCGGGTACGTACCGAATCGGGCGGCGCGCAGCCTGCGCATCGCCGAGTTCGGTGTCATCGGTCTGCATCTGCCGGAGACACTCTCGCGCAGTGAGTTCTACATGTCGACCACCTTCGGAGTACTCGAGCAGTGCTCTTCGCTCGACTACGACGTGACGCTGATCTCGTCGAAACGGGCCGCGGCTCCTCCCGATGTCGACGGCGTCATCGTCGTCGACCCGCTCACGGGCGATGCCGGCTTGCCGCGCATACTGCAACTCGCCGCTCCGGTCGTGACGATGGAGCGGATACTCGGCGTCGAGCGGGAAGCAGCGCTCGTCACTGCCGACTACGAGTCGGCCACTGTGCAACTGCTCGAGCTTCTCGCGTCGGCGGGAGCGCAACGCATCGGCTTACTGAGCGCCATCGCCGAAACCGACTGGGCCCAGCGCGTTCGCCGAGAGTACGAGCAGTGGTGCGAATCGACCGGCCGAGAGTCGCACATTGCGCTGCACTCCGTTCTCTCTCCCGACGACACATGGGTGGCAGGAGCCGAGGGGCTGCTCGACGCGGGATGCGATGCCGTGCTGTGCGGGCCTCCCGTCGCGGCCCACGCGCTCCTGGTGGCGGCGAACACTCGCGCGCTCGTGATCGGGTCCGACCTGGGTATGGCCTGCGTCGTCGATGCCCCGAGCCTGGCGAGCGCGGTTCCGCCGGTGACGAGCGTCGATCTGAAGCCGCGTGAATCCGGGAGGGCATCCGTCGACCTGCTGGTCGGGATTCTGCGGGGGCAGCAGCCGAAGGATGCACGGGTGCCGATCCCGGCAACGCTCGTAGAGCGCGCGTCAACGGGAACCCGCGAACAATAGTCGCGGTCGGCTACCGGGTGGAGGCCACCGTCGGGCTCGCGAGCGGCTACGCTGGTGGGGTGGTACAGACTATCTCCCCGCAAATTGCAAGGTCGTGGCTGCTGGTACCAGCTACGCAGCCAGAACTGTTCGAAACCGCTCGTACGAGCCGAGCCGACGCCGTCATCATCGATGTCGAGGATGCCGTCGCTGCGAATGAGAAAGAGCGCGCGCGTCACGAAACGCTCGAGTGGCTCAACGCGGGGCACAGAGCATGGGTGCGCATCAACGATGCGTCCAGCGACTTCTGGAGCGAAGACTGTGCCGCGTTCAGTAACGCGTCGGGGCTCGAAGGCGTCATGCTCGCCAAGAGCGAGTCGCGTTCGCACCTTTCCGACACCGCAGATCGCCTGCCGGAGGGGACGCGCATCCTCGCTCTCGTGGAGACCGCAAGAGGAATCGAGCATGTAGAAGAGATCGCGCACTCACCCTCCACATTCCGCATCGCGTTCGGTACCGGCGATTTCCGCCGCGACACCGCCACAGGAGACTCGGAGATCGCGCTCGCATACGCGCGTTCTCGCCTCGTCATCGCCTCTCGCGCGGCTCGGCTGCCGGCGCCCATCGACGGACCGACGCTTGACCGCGACCGACTGATGTCGGGCACACTCCATGCACGAGACATGGGTATGAGCGGCAAGCTGTCGTTGAACCACGAGCACACCGCGATCATCAACGAGGGGCTTTCGCCCGCGAACGAAGACATCGCCTGGGCTCACGGTTTCATCAAGGCGTTCGAGGAGTCCGGCGGCACGATCACGGACGGTTCCGACCTGCCGCGACTCGCGCGTGCGCAGAAGATTCTGCAGCAGGCGAAGGACTTCAAGATCCACGCAGAAGCGGCGATCGTCAGCCACTCCGACTACTGACACGAGCGGGGCACCGTTCACGCATCGGCGTTCGGTGTTCACGAAATGCGGCCCCAATGACCTGGAGCGAACCGTACGGTCCACATTTCATGGCGTTGGACCGGTACGTCAACATTTCGTGACACGAACAAACCACCCGTGGGCACGAAGGAGCCCCGTCCCACCGGACGGGGCTCCTCGCTTAAGAACGGTTACTTCTTGTCGTCGTTGCCGACGATGCCCTGTACGAACCCGGACGCCTTCTCAGCGCCTTCTTTCGCTGCATCGCCGACCTTCTCGCCGACTTCGTTCACCTTGTTCTTGACACGGTCAGCGGCTGCTTCGCCCTGTTCCTGACGGCCGTCAGACTTCAAGCCGTCATGATCGGTCGCGTCACCAATGGTCTCCTTCGCCTTGCCGCCGAGGTCCTTTGCCTTGTTGCCAAAGTCATTGCTGATTCCCATAGTGGCTCCTTCTCGTTGTGAAAGGGTTACGGGCTTCACGATACGCGCGTGTGCTTTGGGTGCGCCATGACCTTCCTCAGCGATTATCTGCCGTGGTCCTGTTCGGGTGCGACCGACGGGTATCGCTGTCCTTTTCCCGGTCTACATGACGGGAGAAGTCCCGGTCTATATGACGGGTGAAGCGTTTTATCGTATTGAGTTGCCGTATAGACCGAGATTCGGCGCAGGCATCGAGCCTGGATGAGCAAGCTAACAAGTTGGCGGGTGCACGTTCGGTAGCGAGCTCAGAGGCACTGGACTATTTGCCGCTGTCCTCGATCATGCTGTCGACGCCGGACTTCTCGCGCAGCGGTGGTGTCTTGAAGAAGAACGCGAGCAGCAGTGCCGTGATCGAGACCGCGCAAGCGAACCAGAACGCCCCGGATGCGGCACCTGCGAAACCGTCGAGGAAGGGTGCCGTGAGTCGCGGGTCGGCACCGATCAGGAACGAACTGTCCCCGTGCAGCGAGTTGCCGAGGGAATCGGGGTTCTCCAGGACGCGCAGAATGGGCCCGTTCGCGGGGTCCTGCATGACCTCCTGCTCGCCGAGCGCCTCTTGGAGTGCCTGTGCCTGTTCCGGATTCGCGAACGCGCCTGCAATCGTCTCCGGCAGTCGTCCGTAGACGAGTGAGAAGACGGCAGCTGTGCCCGCAGTGCCGCCCAGCTGGCGGAAGAA
>NZ_CAMEFJ010000094.1 GCF_945915485.1 uncultured Agrococcus sp. | reverse complement strand
ACGGGTGGCCAAACGAGATCTGCGAACGACACTGAACCCCGGCGACCGTATGGAGGTGACGGTCGACAATGTTGCGCACGGCGGTCTCTTCGTCGCTCGCACCGAACACGGTGTCGTTTTCGTGCCGGATGCTCTCCCGGGGGAGCGCGTCGCGGTCGAGCTGAGCCGAGTCGCCAAATCGTTCGCGCACGCGGAGACGCTCGAGGTGCTCGAAGCATCCGCTGATCGCGTCGAGCATTTCTGGCCCGAGGCTCGCGTCGAGCGATCGGCGAACTCGCGTGCCGGGGGTGCCGAGTTCGGTCACATCCGTCTGCCCGTCCAGAGGGGCCTGAAGACCACGGTGCTGCGGGACGCAATGCAACGCTTCGGCGGGGTCGAGACCGACGTCGAAGTCCAGCCGGCTCCCGGCGACGATGAGCGGGGTGGTCTCGCGTGGCGTACGCGCGTTCGCCTGCAGGTCAGTGAATCGGGGAGGCAGGGGCCGTTCGCGGCGCGCACGCACACTGTCGTCCCTGTCACGAGTATGCCGCTAGCGACCGAGGGAATCCAGCGAGACGCCTTGTTGGAGGAGCGCCTCGTCGGTGCGTCCCGGGTCGACTACGCGGAGCTCGGTGACGGCACGGTTGATGTGATCGCGACGGAAGGCGATGCGCCGGAAGGGCCGACGCAGACAATCGTCGAATACGCTGGCGACCGCGCATTTCACTTGGATCGCGCCGGGTTCTGGCAGGTGCACCGTGAAGCGCCCGCACTTTTGACGGCAGCGGTGCGTCGAGCCATCGATACCGATCTCGTCGACCCGAAGGCTGCGAACTTCGATCTCTACGGAGGTGTGGGGCTCTTCGCCGCCACGCTCGGCGAACTGCTCGGGCCGACGACGAGAGTGATCAGCGTCGAAGGCGATGAGGTGGCGACCGATCACGCGGCCGAGAATCTTGCCGAGTGGGTGGGTGCGCAGGCGATTACCGCGCCCGTGGCATCGTTCCTCGCGCAGACCCGGCGCACGGCAACACCGAACGAACTGCGAAGGTTGGCGGCGGGCACGGTGGTCTTGGACCCCCCTCGATCCGGTGCCGGAAAACAGGTCGTCGAGTCGCTCACCGCGCTTGGTCCGCGGCAATTGATCTACGTGGCCTGCGACCCCGTCGCGCTCGCACGGGACACCGGCCTGTTGCGGGAGCGCGGGTACGAGCTGACCTCGCTGGAGTCGTTCGATCTCTTCCCGCACACGCACCACTTCGAGTCGGTTGCCGCGTTCAGAAGGGCGTAGGATGCTAGCTCGCAAGATCGCGTGGACGCTCGCGTTCGCAGTCGGCTACAGCGGCGGAATCGTGGCGATTCTGAACATCACGAACAGCCCATGGATCATCGTGCTCGTCGTCATCGCTTTCGGCGGAGCAGCGCTGACGGTGTGGGCGGAAACGCCTCGCATGGCTGTTCCCCCAGGGCTCAAGCTACCCGTCGGAATCGGCCTGGCGTGCGCGGTCATGGTGGCACTCGGCACGATGGCCATCAACGGTGCAGCACCTCCCGGCCTGTGGTACCTGCTGATCGCAGCGTTCGCACTGCCGTGGGGCGTGTATCCCGTGCTGGCGATGCGTGAGCGGCACAGAAGGAATCGGGAAGTTCCCAGCTAAGGGCGTGTAGCCTAGAAGGCTGTCGACCGAGCGAAACGGGGCATGGCTGCCCGGACTGCGTCGGTCGATTTTCCATGTCCAGATCAAAGACGAGAGTGATTTCAGAATCATGCAGACAAAGAGAGTTATGACCACGCTGGCAGGCCTCGCTATCGCTGGCCTGGCGCTCGCCGGCTGTGCGAGCAGCGACGATGCTCCGGCCGACGACGCAGTGCAGGAGGAAGGTGCTCAGGGAGGTGCCACGACGGTCGGTATCAACTGCGTTACCGAGGGCGGCGCGGAGTTCCCGATCGTCGACTTCGAGACCTCATGGGACTTCGAAGTGCCCGGTGACGCGATCGCCGAGTGCACGGGTGAGCTGATTGCCGATGGGGACCTGACGGAAGAGCAGGCTGCCGCAGCGGAAGCGCTGGGCCAGCCGGACGACGCTGAAGCGATCGTTCCGCTGTACGGTGTGTGCGCGCATCCTGAGCTCGAAGGGCTCCTCGACAGCGACTCGGAAGACGAGCAGACGACCGTGACCGCGGCGCTGGCGCTCTGCCCGCACCACCCGCTCGCTGACGACGCAGAATAACCCGATGACACGGGCCGCGCATCGAGATTCGGTGTGCGGCCCGTTTTCTTGCGCCATGCTCGAGTGCCAAGCGCTATCGATGCGGCGGATTCCAGGATCCATACGGATTGGCGACCTGCGGTGGCTGCTGCGTCGGCGGCTGCGATGCGACGGGAGGCGAAGCGTTTCGATCCTTTCCGGTGCGGAGGGCCGCGATGGCCAGAACGGCAGCTCCCGCGGCCATGCCGAACGCGTTCACCAGGAGGAACGGGGCAAGGACGGAGCTGTACTCGTGCGAGAACGACGCGATGCTTCTTACGAGTTCGGCCAGGAAGACGGCCGCGGTCACACCCGCTGCGACATACCTGCTCCAGGCTGCGTTCAGCGAAGCCAGTACCACGATGGCGGCCGTCGCCAGACCGTACAGCAGAGGGGTTCCGACCCTTGTCACTATCCCGAACAGGCCGTCTCCGGAGTCGGATTGGAGCATCGAGGTGATCGCGTTCAGAGGGCCGGAGAGCAGTACGACGGCGCCTGCGATGCAGACGGCGATCAGTTTGAGAGGACTCTTGCCGTGGGAACGCGCCCAGGCCCACCCCGGCAGCGCAAGCCCGGCTGCAGCGAGAATCAGCAGCGGCTCGAAGAGACGCAGGAAGAGGCCGAAGTCGACGAAGTCGAACAGGGTCATTACCGTGGACAGGAGCCAGCCGAACAGATTCAGCACCGCAATCGCGAGGGCCACCAGATGACCGGCCCGGTAAGGGAAGGTCACTAGGGCGAACACCAGAAAGGCGGTGGCCGGTGACGCCCAGCCAACCAGCGAACTGAGATGGTGGTACAGCGGCATCTCGTAAGAGGTGTCGAGGGCCAGCGCGATCGGCTGCCCGATACCGATAAGCCACCAGACTCCGCCGATGACCAGCACTGCGACGAAGGCGAAGAACGTTCCCCTGCCCGGCTGCACTCCGGCCGGCCGTGCCGGACCCGGCTGCCCCGGCTGTCCTGGCTGATTCGGCGGCACGTGGCCGATGTTCATCGGGTTCCCGCTTATCGGAGGCCGACCCATCGGGTTCTGGGTGTTCGGGTTCGGCAAGCCGCTTCCATCCTGCCGACCGTGTGGTTGTTGTTGGTAGGACATTGCACAAGTCATGCACAGCGGGCTGAGGGGAGCCTGGACGAATGCCGGATCGAGGCATGCGTTCGAGCCGGCGAACCGTAGACTCGATGTGGCGCGAACCTGCGCGAAACGCAGAGAGGCGAAACGGATGGGCAACGAATCGAATACCCGGGACATCGAACCGGGTATCCGCACGGATCTACGAGAGCAGATGACGTACGGGTCGTACCTGGACCTCGACCGAATCCTCACAGCGCAGCACCCGCTCAGCGAACCGGAACATCACGACGAGATGCTGTTCATCATTCAGCATCAGACTTCGGAGCTGTGGCTCAAGCTCGTGCTCCACGAACTGCAGGCAGCCATGAGCAGCCTCGCGGCCGACAGTCTCGGAGACGCGATGAAGAAGATCGCGCGTGTGAAGCACATCCAGAAGACCATGATCGAGCAGTGGTCTGTCTTGGCGACCCTGACGCCGTACGAATACGCGCAGTTCCGGGGTTCGCTGGCGAACGCATCCGGTTTCCAATCCGCGCAGTACAGAGCCGTCGAGTTCGCGCTCGGCAACAAGAACGCGGGCATGCTCAGGGTCTTCGAAGGTGAGCCGGAGTGGCAGGCGATGCTCGAGCATGCTCTGCATGCGCCGAGCCTGTATGACGAGTTCCTGCGGTACCTGGCCAGACGCGGATACGCGGTGCCCGAACGCATCCTCGAGCGCGACGTGACGAAAGCGCACGTGAGCGACCCCGAACTTGTCGCGCTCTTCCGCGATATCTACGACAGTGCGCGAGAGCACTGGGATGCCTACGAAGCGTGCGAGGAACTCGTCGACCTCGAGGACAACTTTCAGGAGTGGCGCTTCAGGCACATGCGGACGGTGCAGCGCACGATCGGCTTCAAGACCGGCACGGGCGGATCGAGCGGCGTGCAGTTCCTGCGCAGGGCGCTCGAGCTCACCTTCTTCCCGGAACTGTTCGAAGTGCGTACGGAGGTGGGCCGATGACGGGCACTCGCACGGCTGAGGAGCTGGACGCGGCGGATGCGCTCGCCGAGTTCCGCACGCGATTCGTCGGCCACGACGACCCCGGCATCCCCGCGTACCTGGACGGCAATTCGCTCGGGAGACCGACGATCGCCGCAGTCGAGCGCTGGGCATCGTTCATCGACCAGCAGTGGGGGAGGCGCCTCATTCGCGGCTGGGACGAAGGGTGGTACGACGCCCCTTTGACGCTCGGTGACAGAATCGGAGCGCTCACGCTCGGCGCTGCCGGCGGGCAGACCATCGTCGGGGACTCGACGACCGTCTCGCTGTACAAGGTCGTGCGTGCCGCGCTTGCGCTTCGCCCAGACCGCGACGAGATCGTCGTCGACCGGGGCAATTTCCCGACCGACCGCTACGTCGCCGAGGGCATTGCACGGGATGCCGGCGCTACCCTGCGCTGGATCGACGTTTCGCTCGGATCGGGCGTCAGCGTCGCAGATGTCGAAGCCGCCGTCGGTCCCCGCACGGCCGTTGTCCTGCTCAGCCACGTCGCGTTCCGATCCGGTTTCGTCGCCGATATTCCAGAGATCACGCGTGTCGTGCACGATGCGGGTGGCCTCGTGGTCTGGGATCTCTGCCACTCTGTCGGCGTTCTGCCGATCGAGCTCGACACGTGGGGCGTGGACTTCGCAACCGGCTGCACCTACAAGTATCTGAACGGCGGGCCGGGCTCGCCCGCCTTCCTCTACGTCAGGGCTGAGCACATCCCTTCCGCGCAGCAGCCGATCCAGGGCTGGATGGGAGTACGCGACTCATTCGCGATGGGCCCCGAATACGAGCCCGCGCACGGCATCAGACGTTTCGTTTCAGGCACCCCTCCTGTGAACGCCATGATCGGTATGGAGACCATGCTCGATCTCATAGAAGAAGCCGGCATCGAGGCGATCAGAGCTAAGACGATCGCACTCACCGAATACGCGATCGCTCTGTACGACGGACACCTGGCAGGGTTCGGGGTCGAGCTCTCATCGCCACGCGACGAAACCATCAGGGGCGGTCACGTCACGATCGATCATCCCGCCTTCTCCGACCTCATAGAAGAGCTGTGGCGCGATGGCGTGATTCCGGATTTCAGGCCGCCGTCGGGCATCCGACTCGGGCTCTCGCCCCTGTCGACGTCGTTCGCGGAGGTTGAGACCGCGATCGACCGGATCGCCGCGGGTCTGCGTGCTCGCGCCGCCTGACCGGGCCAGACCGAAGTCGACCCGATGACCGACATTCTTGATAGGGGCGCTCGTTCGCCCGACCGTGAAATCCGATACGCGCCGGGCGAGACCGGCCGAGTGGACGTCTATGAACCGGAAGGCACTGCGCGTGCGCTGATCGTGCTGATCCACGGAGGATTCTGGCGGAATCGTTACGACCGCTTGCACCTTCGCCCGCTCGCAGCAGCCCTGGCTGAGAAGGGATATCTCGTTGCGCTGCCCGAATACCGTCGCGTCGGCGACGAAGGAGGGGGATGGCCGGGAACACTCGACGACATCCGCTCGCTTGCGCGTGGCGCTCGCGGGCTCTTGGGAGCCGAGGATGCGCGCTTGACGCTCGCCGGTCATTCTGCTGGAGGCCACCTTGCGCTGCTCGCCGCCGGTGCCGAATCAGAAGTCGATCGGGTTGTTTCGCTTGCAGGCGTGCTCGACTTCGCTGCGGCCGTGAGGGACGGCTTGTCCGGGGGAGCAGCGCTGGAATTCGTGGGCAGCGATCCCGCAGCCGTCGCCCCGGCCGACCCGATGCAGCAGCCCGTGCCGGCGTGCGAAGTCGTGCTGCTGCACGGAGAGCGCGACGACGAGGTGCCGATCTCGTATTCGGAGGCGTATGCGGCGAAGGATGATCGCGTCGAGATCGTGCGCCTCCCCGGCAGTCACTACCAGCTGATCGACCCCGATGAGGAGGAGTTCTCAGCGCTGCTTGCGGCTCTTCGCTGACTGGCGCTCAGCGACGGAAGTGTTTTCTTCGTTTCGAACGCGAGTGTGAGGATACGCTGAACTCGGCACCCTGCCGCACCATCTTTGTTGTCAGAGAGGACACACAGACTCATGCTTGCGCAAAAACCCCCTTCGAGCGCGCGATTTCGGCCGAAGCGCTCACTCTACGCACTAGGAGCGGCGGCACTCGCCCTGCCGCTGATCGTGATACCGACAGCGGCCACGGCACAGGAATCATCCGCCGGCGATGCCTTCGACGCCATCACGAGTGGCGAACTCCTGCCCGGTTTCGGGCAGGAGTTCTTGGAACAGATCGACCCCGACAGTGTGTGGGCTCATAACGAGATACTCTCCGTGGACATTGGCCCACGCGTAGCGGGTACCGACGCGGAGGACGCCGCGGTCGACTACATCGGCGGACTGCTCGACGAGTACGGGTTCGAGACCGAAGTCGAAACGTTCGACGCCCGTGAACAGGTGTACGCGAACGTGGAACCGAACCGCTTTACCGACGAATACGCCAGCTGGCAGTTCCGCCCTGCAGCCAACGGAGTCTTCACGGGCGCGGACAACCCCGTCGACGCCGCTGTTGTCGACCTGGGTGCGGCGGAGGCCGGTGGCGATTTCGGAGATCTCAGTGGTCTGATTGCCGTCGTCGACTGGATGCAGGAGGCGAGCGACAGGAACGCGCTGCTTGCCGATCTTCGCGACGCGGGAGTCGAGGCCGTCGTGCTGGTACAGACATCGGGCGCGGAATCGTTGCCGAACCCCGGCGATCTTCCCGAACAGCTGCAGGACATGGTCGTCGTGGCAGCGGCGACGAACCAGGGAGAGCGTATTCGCACGTTGCTCGAGGACGGAGATCTTTCGCTCTCGATCACGACCGAGCAGTCCCGTGCCGACAGCTCGAACATCATCGGCGTGCTGCCCGCAGCCGGAGGCGAAGAGGACGCACCGATCGTGTACATCGGGGCGCACATCGATTCGGTCGTGGGAAGCCCCGGGGCGAGCGACAACGGTTCCGGTGTCAGCATCATGCTCGAAGTCGCGCGCATCATCAGTCAGTACGAGCTCGGCGTCGAGATTCGCGTCGGCGGATGGGGAGCGGAGGAGATCGGGATAGTCGGCTCCCGCTATCACGCGGAATCCCTCACCGATGGAGAGATCGAACGTACGATCGGTGCCTGGAACATGGATATGGCGGGCACCAGCTACGAAGGCAACCCCGGTCAGCCGTTCGGATTCTGGGCGCTGACCGTCGACGGTGACACGGCGGAAGAGAACGAAGTGCTGTTCTACGCCGACGAGTCTTCGCGCGGCGCCGGCCACGGCGATCTGCAGATCGGCCAGGTCGGTAGAAGCGATCACCAGTCGTTCAGGGATGTCGGCATCGACGCAGCGGTCTTCAGCTGGATGTTCTGGGCGGGCGGCACCAACATCGTTCTCGAGCCCACCTACCACCAGACGACGGACACCCTCGAGTTCGTCTCCCACGAGCGGATGGGCATTTCTGCGCAGGTCGTCGGCGGGGCGGCATTCCGAGCGGGGCTGCACGACGTCGATGTTGCAGTCATCGATGAAAACGGTGCGCCGGCGGCCGACGCTCAGGTGGCGATGAGCTGCCAAGGCGATGAGGGATGGCGTGATGCGGGCACGGTTACGGGCGACGGAACGCTGCGCACGCACGCTCCGAACACCACGTGCGACTTCGCTGCAATGGCCGAGAACGGAGCGCGAGCGATCGAGCTCGGCGTGGCCTTCGAGGGGCCGGGCGAGGTATCGCTTGAGCTGCAGTTGGACGACACGGCACCCGTCGTGTCGCTTTCGGTCGACGCCGAGGCCGGCGCATCCGGTTGGCACACGACCGCGCCCGTCCGAGTGAGTATTGCCGCGACGGACGACGTCGACAGCGCTCCTGCAGTCGAATACTCCTTGGACGGCGAAGCGTGGCTCCCTTACGAAGAGGCTGTGGAGCTGAGCGAAGAGGGAATACATGCTGTGCACGCGCGAGCCACCGATGATCTCGGCAATGCGTCCGAAGTGGTGTCGGACGAGTTCCGTATCGACACGGTGAAGCCGACGCTTACCGGGACGCCCGATGCGGAAACTCGTGGTGCGGTGCTGCTCGAGGGTGCTGACGCCACCTCCGGTCTCGACGGGGTCGAGTATCGTCTCGGCAGCGGCGACGAGTGGACAGTCGTCGAGTCGGAGTTCGACGAGACCGGAACACTCGTTGCAACTCTGCCGATATCGGATGCAGCAGAGCAGGTTGAACTTCGAGCCTTCGACGTCGCGGGTAACTCGAGCGACATCGTCGAGATTGCCTGGCCGGCGGCTGAGGGCTCCGACGGTAGCCTCCCGTCCACGGGTGTCGCGTTCAACGGGCTCGCAGCCGGTATCGCTGCGCTGCTCGCGCTCGGCGGTGCCCTGGTCTTGCGCTCCCGGTTGAGCAAGCGAGCGGGCGCCTAAGCGCTCGCTGCTCTGAAGGGGCGCCCGCGACCGGTTCGCGGGTGCCCCTTCTTCCATGCATGCGCAGAAGCGCGCTCATGTCAGAGGTCCCG
>NZ_CAMEFJ010000093.1 GCF_945915485.1 uncultured Agrococcus sp. | reverse complement strand
GGGATGCCGTAGGCGGTAGCCGCCGCGGCTCCGGCGCGCTCGCCGGCCGCGTGCATCAACCGTGTGAAGCCGGTCGGCGCAATGCCGAACGGGTACTTCGAGCGCTTGCCCAGCACATCCCAGCCGGTGTCGACATCCGTGACGTCCCGCAGGATGCTCGGCTGGAACTCCACGTCGCGAAACGCCTCGTACGCGCGACGCAGACCGACCTCGCCCTCGGCGGCGCCGTCCGTGTAATCGAACGGCCCCTTGGGGGTTCTGCGTTTGGCCACGGCACGGAGATCCCAGATCGTCTGTGCCTTCTCGAGCCGCATCTGGGCGGGGTTGCGGAGCGGGTTCGAGAAGCGCAGATACCCGCGCAGCGTCTCGATGTCTGGTAGCTGGCGTCGCATATTCAGTCCTTGCGGAGTCGGAGATCCTGCATGCCGCCGTCGACCGCGAGACCGACACCGGTCGTCGAGGTCGCGAGCGGACTCGCGAGATAAGCCACGGCGTGAGCGACTTCCTCGACCGAGACGAGCCTACCGTGTGGCTGGCGAGCCTCAAGCTGGGTGCGCTCGTACGCCGGGTCCGGTGCGGCATCGAGCAGCCGGCCGACCCAGGGTGTGTCGGCGGTGCCCGGGCACACCGCGTTCACGCGGATGCCTTCCCCAAGATGGTCTGCGGCCATGGCGCGCGTCAATGCCAGCACCGCGCCCTTCGACGCCGAGTACAGTGCGCGCTGCGGCAGGCCCGCTGTTGCGGCGATGGAACTCGTGTTCACGACCGCCGCGTGTTGCGATCGGCGCAGGTGCTCCAATGCGGCCCTGGTGACGCGGGCGATGCCGGTGACGTTGACGTTCAGCACGCGCGCCCACTCGGCGTCGTCGTTCGCCGCGATGTCGCCTGCCGCGCCCATCCCTGCGTTGTTCACGACCACGTCGATACCGCCGAGAGCCGCGGCTGCGGCCGCGACAGCAGCGTCCGTGGATGCCGAGTCGCCGATGTCGCACCGGAAGGCGGGATGCTCGGCCCCGTCGGTCAGCAGATCGAGCACCGCCACCCGGGCGCCACGCGCCGTCAGCTCGCGCGCGACAGCCGCACCGATGCCGCTCGCGCCGCCCGTGACGATCGCCTTCAGACCGTCGAACTCTCCCATCAGCGCGAGCCCGCCGAGCGCTCGACGCGGCGCACCGCATGTCGCTGCGCGCCCAGGCCCTCTATGCCCATCTCGACGACGTCGCCATCGACGAGGTACGGGAAACGACCGGAGAGCCCGACGCCCTCCGGAGTCCCGGTGAGAATCAGGTCGCCGGCATCGAGCCGCATGAACTGACTGAGCTCGTAGACGATCGTGCCGACGTCGAAGATGAGGTCGCTCGTCGACGAGTCCTGCCGCGGTTCCCCGTTCACGCTGCTCGTGAGGCGGAGGTTGTTGATGTCGACCTCTTCGGGTGTTACCAGCACCGGGCCCAGCGGCGTCGAACCCGGAGTCGCTTTGCCCTTCGACCACTGGCCGCCCGAAATCTCGATCTGCCAGGTGCGCTCCGAGAGGTCGTCGGCGACCGTGACGCCCGCAATAGCCGCGCGGCCCTCATCTGCCGACTCGAGCATCCACACGGGTTTGCCGACGACGAGCGCGAGCTCGACCTCCCAGTCGAGCTTCTTCGCGTGATCGGGCAGCGGAACATCGTCGTCGGGGCCGACAACGGTGTTCGGATGCTTGAAGAAGATGACGGGCTCCTTCGGCGGTTCGGCACCCGATTCGGCCGCGTGGGCCGCGTAGTTCATGCCGATGCAGACGACCGCGCCGGGCCTGGCGATGGGTGCTCCGACGCGGAGCTCGCCATCGGTGATCTCGGGGAGCGTGCCGTTCTGCAGCGCTGCCTCGACATCATCGAGCTTGCCGAACAGCTCCGCGCCAACGTCGGGCGCGATCGATCGAATGTCGAACGCGCGGCCGTTCTGCAGAACAACGGGGGTTTCGTCGCCTAGGGGTCCGAGTCGGGCAAAACGCATGCTGCTCCTTCGAGTCGCAGAGAGATCTGATCTTTCAGGAAGTCTAACGCACACGTGCGCTCGCGATTCATGTCTGCTGGGATGCTGCTCTCCCGGCGATAGGACGCGGCAACGCCGCCTGCCGTTCAGTACGCAGTTTGGGTCGGAATAACGCCAGAATACCGACCTGAACCCCGCAGCGGGTCATGTGCCTTCACGCAGCAGAACGCGCATCCGGCCGTCTCCGCGCACCCGACGCCCCGCATCCCGAGCCTCGAATGATGTACATTGATGGCACGTAAACATCCGATGACTTATGCCAGGAGACGCCATGAGCACCGTGACCGCTTGCACCAGCGCCGATGTGCGGTTCCCGACCTCGCAGAGCCTCGACGGTTCCGATGCGATGAATCCCGACCCCGATTATTCGGCGGCGTACCTCACGGTGCACACGGATGCCGCGGACGGCCTGAGCGGCCACGGCTTCGTGTTCACGATCGGCAGGGGCAACGACATCCAGCGCGTCGCCATCGACGTCGCGGCGTCCAAGCTCATCGGGCGCAGTGTCGAAGAGTTGCTTGACGACATGGGAGCGACCAGCAGGCTCCTGCTGCACGATTCGCAGCTGCGCTGGCTCGGCCCTGAAAAAGGAGTCATGCACATGGCGATCGGCGCCGTGATCAATGCGCTCTGGGATCTCAAGGCGAAACGGGCCGGCCTCCCGCTCTGGCAATTACTGGCTCGGATGAGCCCTGAAGAGCTGGTCGACCTCATCGACTTCCGGTACCTGTCGGATGCGCTAACGCGTGACGAGGCGCTCGACATTCTGCGACGTGCCGAGCCGGGCAGGACAGAGCGCGAGCGGCAGCTGCTCGCCGAGGGGTATCCCGCCTACACGACGACGCCGGGGTGGCTCGGTTACTCGGACGAGAAGCTCGCGCGTCTCTGCCGCGAGGCACGCGAGGACGGCTTCACGCAGATCAAACTGAAGGTCGGCGCCGACCTGGAGGACGACATCCGCCGGTTCCGGATCGCGAGGGAGGCCATGGGTGCGGACTTCCCGATCGCCATGGATGCGAACCAGCGCTGGGATGTGGCGGATGCGATCGAGTGGGTGAACGCGCTCGCTCAGTTCGATCCGCACTGGATCGAGGAGCCCACGAGCCCCGATGATGTTCTCGGTCACGCTGCCATCGCCCGCGGAGTCGCACCGATCCCGGTCGCGACGGGTGAACACGTGCACAACAGGGTGATGTTCAAGCAGCTCATGCAGGCGGATGCGCTGCGCTACGTGCAGATCGATGCGACGCGCGTCGGGGGTGTGAATGAGATCATTGCGATCGTGTTGCTCGCGGCGAAGTTCGATCTGCCCGTGTGCCCGCACGCGGGCGGAGTGGGCCTTTGCGAGGCGGTGCAGCACTTCTCGATGTTCGATTTCGTGGCGGTCTCGGGCAGTAAGGATGGCCGTGTCATCGAGTTCGTCGATCATCTGCACGAGCACTTCGTCACGCCGACGAAGATTGAAGGCGGCTCCTACGTGACTCCGACTGCGCCCGGAGCGGGCACCGAGATGCTGGAAGACAGCATCCGGCAGTACGCGTTCGAAAGCTCCGCTGCCGTGACGGAGGTCGCCTGATGAGCCTTGTCGCGAAGCAGCCGCTCGCGTTCGGCGCCGCCACCATCGGCAATCTGTATCGGGAAGTCTCGGATGAGCGCGCACAGGCGACGCTCGAAGCCGCCTGGGACGCTGGCATCCGGCATTTCGATACCGCGCCCCACTACGGCATCGGGCTCTCCGAGCGCAGGCTCGGCGCCTTCCTGCAGACGAAACCGCGTGATGAGTTCATCCTCTCGACCAAGGTCGGTCGCCTGCTCGATCCCGCCGACCGTATCGAAGGTGACGATATGGCGTTCGAATTCGCCGTGCCGCGAACGCACGTGCGACGCGTCGACAACAGCGCAGGGGGCATCCGCCGCAGCCTCGAGGACTCGCTCGAGCGGCTCGGCCTCGACCGCGTCGACATTCTCTATCTGCACGATCCGGAGGAAGCACCCGAGGGCCTGGAACCTGCCCTCGAACAGGGGCTCCCGGCGCTCGCTGCACTGCGCCGGGAAGGAACTGCGAGCGCCATCGGCGTCGGATCCAAGGATGTCGCGGCACTCACGGCAGCGGCGAAGAGCGGCCTGGCCGACACGCTGATGATCTCCGGTCGCTTCACGCTGCTGGAACAGCCGGCGGCAGAGGAGCTCCTGCCGGTCATGGCGGAGCGAGGCGTCGCGGGTGTCGCCGTATCGATCTTCAACTCGGGGCTGCTCGCGAAACCGCGCCCCGCATCCGACGCCCGCTACGAATATGCTGCTGCCGCCGGCGAGCTCGTCGAGCGGGCGAACCGCATCGCGGACGTCTGCGAAGCGCACGGCATCGACCTGCCGACCGCCGCAATCGCCTTCCCGCTGCTGCACGCGGCGATTGAAGCGCGCGTCGTCAGCGCTTCATCTCCGCAGCAGATGGAGCAGACCGCCCAGCGCGCTGCGACCCCCGTGCCGGATGGCGTCTGGCGCGACCTTGTGAGTGCGGGCCTGCTCGACGCCGCGCTCGTCCCGTAGGGTGCAGATATGGGTCGCATCGACGCACACCTGCACGTCTGGCAGTGCCCTGCCGAGTATTCGTGGCTGAGCGACGAACTCGCGTCGATCAACCGGCCGATCTCTGCCGAGGAGGCGCACAGGGCATCGCGTCGATTCGGCTGCGACCGTGCAGTGCTCGTGCAAGCCGCCGACACAGCGGCCGACACCGAGTTCATGCTCAACCTTGCTGAGCAACACGGCTGGATCGCGGGTGTCGTCGGCTGGGTGCCGATCGAGCAGCCGGATGCCGTGCGTGCTCGCCTGGCTGCGCTGGCGGGGCGGCCGCTGGTCGGCATCCGGGCGCTCATTCACGATCAGCCGGATGCGCTGCTGCTGGATGCCGAGCCCGTTCGCGAGAGCCTGCGGGTCATCGCCGACCGCGGGCTCGCATTCGATGTGCCGGACGCGTATCCGAATCAGCTTCCTGCCGCGACGCGTCTCGCGCGCGATCTGCCGGAGCTGACGGTCGTGCTCGATCACTTGGGCAAGCCTCCTGCAGGAGATCGTGACGACTGGGCGAAGGCCGTCCGTGCGTTCGCGGCAACGCCGAACACGGTGGCGAAGCTGTCGGGGCTGCACCACGGCGGGAAGGCGCTGCCGGCCGACGCGCAACGCGACGTCTGGGAGTTCGCGCTCGAGCAGTTCGGGTCGGAACGGCTCATGCTCGGCTCGGACTTCCCGATGCCGCTGCTCGGCGACGGGGTCGACGTGCTCGCAGACACTGCTGAGCGGCAGCTCGCAGCACTCACGCCCGCAGAACGCGAGGCTGTCGAACGCACCACGGCGACGCGGGTCTACGGCCTCACCCCGTCGCAAGCGCAAGCATAAGGAAAGGACAAACCATGCTGACCGGAATCAACCCGCTGCTGAACGGCGATCTCCTGCGCGTGCTCGACCACATGGGGCACAACGACGTGATCATGATCGCCGACGGCCACTACCCCTCGTACGGGATGGGCGTACCAGTGCTGGAAGCGCAGGCGACGACCCCCGAGATCGTCGCGGCCGTGCGCACGGTCTTCCCCATCGACTACTACGCGAGCCCCTCCGTGACACTCATGACGCCCGAGCCGGGGCTGGGCGAGGAGGTGCAGACGCAGCTCCGCGACGCCGTGAACACGAAGGTGGATGAGCGCGTCGAGTGGATCGACCGATTCGACTTCTACGAACGCGGCCGAGACGTGTACGCCGTGATCCGCACGACGGAGACGAGAAAGTACGGCTGCATCATGCTGCGCAAGGGCGTCGTCGGCGACCCCGAGGAGTAGAGGGTTCGGCGACCGCCTGCAGAAGCAACGGCGGCGCGAACTTGCGCGTCTCCAGACGGGTTTTATCGATCCAGGCGGCGTCTTGACCGATAAAACCCGTCTGGCGCGGCCCTGGCCTACCGAAGTACCGCTCGTCAGTGCTCGCGCAGCTCCGAGTGGATCCAGCGTTCGGCTCCCGCGACGTGCAGCATCATGGCGGCCTGCGCGACCTCGGTGTTGCCATCGCGGATGCTCGAGAGAATCAACTCGTGCTCGTCCAGGGTGCGTGACACGGCACCGGCCTGTGTGAGCCCGCGCCACACTCGCGCGCGCCACGTCTGGCTGCCGATCGCTTCGACGAGACCCGCCAGGTAGTCGTTGCCGGTTGCCGCTGCCAGCATCCTGTGGAACTCGACGTCGTGCGTGACGAGTGATTCGGTGTCGGCATCCTCATCGATCGTCTGCAGGTGCGCCGCCATGGTTTCGACCTGTTCCGCCGTGGCTCGTTCGGCAGCCAGCATCGCGATGCGCGGTTCGAGCAGACGCCGGGCCTCGAAGACCTCCATGACCGCAGAGTCCGAATGGTAGTCGAGGATGAAAGACATCGCTTCGATGAGCAGGCTCGGTTTCAGGCTCGTCACGTACGTGCCGTCGCCGCGGCGCACGTCGAGAATCCGCATCGTCTCGAGCGCCTTCACGGCTTCGCGCATGGATGAGCGGGAGAGCCCGAGTCGTTCCGCGAGCTCCTGCTCGGGAGGAAGGCGGTCGCCGGGGCCGAGCTCGCCCGACTGAATCATCTGCTTGATCTTGTCAATCGCATCATCGGTGACCGCCATACCGAAAGCCTATGCCTTCTGTGGCTGTGCGTTCGCGTTCATCGTCGACTCCCTCGCTCGCGACGTAAACCGGTGAGGTCGGAGCCCGACCGTGCGTTGCAAGGTTTCGCAAAGCCGTACGCTCTAAACTGGAGGCATGCCAGAGACCACACCGTTGATCCTCGGAAACGTCACGAAGCCCGGTGCCGCGGACCGGCTGCAGCGGGCGGGTGAGGCAGCGCTCAAGAGTCTCGATCAGCGGACGTCCATGCACGTCGGTCAGGTGGTCGGCAACGACATCGACCACGTCAACATCGACCTCACCGGCATCCGCATCGACTCGGTCGAGGACTTCGAAGACTTCGGCAATCGGGTCGGCGAAGCGTTTCGTTCGCACGGCATAGAGGAGCGACGACTGGATGCCGTGCACGCGTCACCGGGGCTCGTGAAGATTGCCGAGATCCGAGCCCATCCCGTGACGATTTTCGGTGCACCGTACGTGCTCGACGGCGCGCTGGTCGACGTGCCGATTACGTGGTTGGAGGACGCCGGCGGGTTGCTGGCGATCGCGATCGACGAGAACCGCGACCCCCTCCACCTGACGGGTGAACTTTCCCTTCGAGTCGAACAGGACGCCCTCATCGACTCGCTGCACGTGCTCGTCGAGCAGATCAGCGACCGCGACGGCGTGCCGGTTCACGTCGAGTTGCGGCAGGTCCGGTTCACGCAAGACACACAGCGCAGCGTGCGCGTCGAGGCGAGCGCGAAGGTGTCGAAGGGGTTTGTCAGCGGAACAGCGATCGCGAAGGCGACGCTGGAGCTGGATAACGACCTCGTCTTCCACGTGCGCGAACTCGAGATCACGAGCAAGAATCCCATCCTCTCGAGTTTCCTGAAGCTCGCAGAGAGCCGACTCAAGGTGAAGCCGATGCGACTCGCGGATCTGGGCCCGCTCGGTGAGCGCATCATCGACGTGAACGTCACGGTCGGGGATGAGATCGAAGCCCGGGCCGTCCTCGGCGACACTGGGCGTTAAGCAGCAGTCGGCCGATCGGAGGGCCTGACGGACGACGCCCCCACGACACCGAGGACGCACAGCAGCAGCGGCACCAGCAGTGCGCCGTTCAAGCCGGTCACGCCGGCCACCCAGCCGATGATCGCGGGGCCCGAAAGCAAGCCGATGTAGCCGGCGCCGACGATGCGCGCGAGCAGAACAGCCCGCTTGCGGACCGGCAGGTTGCCTGCGGCCGTGAAGATCTGCGGAACGACACCAGCGATCCCGAGTGCGAAGACCATCCAGCCCACGAGCGCGAGCCAGAACCCGGGTGACAGCACGACGACGCCGAGCCCGATCGCAGCGATGATCGAGCCGTAGCGCACGACCGCAACGGCCCCGAACCGTCGAACCACGAGGTCGATGACGAAGCGCGCTGCCGTCATGCTCACGGCGAAGGCGCCGTACGCGATCGCCCCGGTCGCCTCGCTCGTGCCGAGCTCTTCGACGGCGTGCAGTGCGCTCCAGTCGCTCGCGACTCCCTCCGCAAGCATGAAGACGAATCCGAGCAGGGCAAGCAACAGGATCTGCGAGATCGGCACCGCTCGCTTCGGGCGCTCTCCAACCGTGGCGTCGGGAACACGCGCTGCGATCATCATTTCGGCTGTCGTCGGCTCCGGCTCCGCACTGCGCGACGGGATGAGCGCGGCAGCGATGCCCGCGGCGACAAGCCCCAAACCGGATGCGATCACGAAGCTTATGAGCGTCGGGAGCGCCAAGGTCTGCACGAGCCAGCCGTACGCGGCCCCGACCGCGGTGCCGACCGAGAAGAATGCGTGCATCGACGACATGATCGCCTTGCCCTTGTCGCGCTCGACCTCGACGGCTTCTGCGTTCATGGCGACGTCAGCGAGACCGTTGCCGATGCCGAACAGTAAAAGCGCGACCATGAGAGTCCAGAGACCACCGGCGAGTGCGGGCCCCAACAGCGTGACCACCATGATCAGGTGGCCGACGAGCAGCGGCCAGCGTGCACCGAAGCGGGCGATGACGGAGCCGCCGACCTGCATGCCGACGATCGAGCCGAGCCCCAGGGCTAGCAGCGCTGTTCCGAGCTCACCCTTGCTGACGCCCGTCGCGGATTGCACGGCTGGGATGTGCACGAGCCAGACGGCGAAGAGGAAGCCGACGACACCGAATGCGAGACTCGTGCCGAGCCTTGCTGCGAATAGGGGGCGAGTGCTGGTCACCGGCCCAGCCTAGTAGCGC
>NZ_CAMEFJ010000092.1 GCF_945915485.1 uncultured Agrococcus sp. | reverse complement strand
GACCGCAAAACCTACCGAGAACACGAACCGGAAGAACCCGACGACGGACCCCACGGAGAATTCGACCTGTTACCCGATGAGTACGGTGAGGCGGATCGACCGCCGTTCTGACTGCACCGACCTGCTCAGAGGAGACATGCGCAGAGGAGACACAAGTGCGCGACCGAAAACGCGATGAGCTTCAGCAGCCGAGCCTCGACCGTTTACTGCTCGATGACCTTGCCGAAACGGAAGAGAAGCTGTTGTTCGCGCAGGCGCACTGTGAGGGTGTTCGCTTCAGCGGTATCGAAACAGGGGATATCGGTCTCGCAGGTGCAACGCTATTGCAGTGCGAACTGATCGACTGGCGGGTAGACGAAACCGACCTCACGGGTGCTCGGTTCGCGGAAACCCGCATCCGGGGCCTGAACGCCCCGTCATTCAAAGCAAGAAGAACTACATGGCGAGATGTCGAGATCGAAGCGTCTCGCCTTGGGGCTGCTGAACTCTTCGATTCCGAGCTCAACAGAGTTCTCGTGGCCGATTCGAAGCTCGGCTGGGTGAACCTGCGCGCCGCGAACCTCACCGACGTGTTGTTCCGCAACTGCCACTTCGACGAACTTGATCTCGGTGGCGCAAAAGTGCTCAGGGTAGCGTTCCGAGACGTCACCGCCGACCGACTCATCATGACCGGCACCCAAGCGCGGCATCTCGACCTTCGCGGCCTTGACCTGCGCGCGATCGAGGGGCTCGAAGGGCTCCGCGGCGCCACGATCTCCGAGTGGCAGCTGGCATCGATGGCGGAGATGCTCGCCGGAGAGTTCGGGATACGCGTCGAGGGATGAAGCCCCGCCGGTTCTCGCTAACCCAGCACCGTCCTGTGTTTGGTCTCGGCCCACTCGGCCGCCATCTCGGTCAGCACGGCTTCGACTGCTGCGGCCTCCTCCGCGGTCGGATTTCCACCCTGAATCTCCATCTGGGAGAGGATCTCCTTGATATCCGTTCCCGGAGCGGGCGCGGGAGAAGGAGCCTTCGCGGCCTGCGAATAGTCAACGTTGTCGATCACGGTACCTCCTACAGCGGAATATTGCCGTGCTTGCGGTCAGGGCGTTCGATCTCCTTCGAGCGCAGGAAACGGAATGCCTTTGCGACGGCAACGCGCGTCTCAGCGGGCTCGATGACACCGTCGATCTCACCGCGTTCAGCGGCGAGGTACGGGCTGGCAACGTTGTACGTGTAGTCGTCGGCCAGTTGCTTCCGTACCGCGTCGACGTCCTCACCGTTGGTCTCGGCATCCTTCAGCTGGCCACGGTACAGAATATTGACGGCTCCCTGACCGCCCATCACGGCGATCTCGGCCGTCGGCCACGCGATGTTGATATCGGCTCCCAGATGCTTCGAACCCATCACGATGTACGCGCCGCCGTAGGCCTTGCGTGTGATCACGGTCACGAGCGGAACCGTGGCTTCCGCGTACGCGTACAGCAGCTTGGCTCCGCGGCGGATGACGCCCGACCACTCCTGATCGGTGCCGGGCAGATAACCGGGTACGTCCACGAGCGTCAGCACGGGAATGTTGAAAGCGTCGCAGAAACGCATGAATCGCGCTGCCTTTTCGCCGGCCTCGATATTGAGCGTGCCGGCCATCGACTTCGGCTGGTTCGCGATCACGCCGACCGAACGGCCCTCGAGGCGGCCAAAACCGATCACGATGTTCGGCGCATACAGCCCTTGCACTTCCAGGAACTCGTTATCGTCCATGAGCGATTCGATGATCGTCAGCATGTCGTACGGCTGGTTCGGGGAGTCCGGGATGACCGTGTTCAGCTTCTGGTCCTGGTCGTTCACGACACGGGCCGAGCTGTGATCGTAAGCGGGAACCTCGGCCTTGTTGTTGTCGGGCAGGTACGACAGCAGTGCGCGTACGTAGTCGAGCGCGTCGTCCTCGTCCGCCGCGAGATAGTGCGCGACTCCGCTGACCTCGTTGTGTGTCCTTGCACCGCCGAGCTCTTCGAACCCGACCTCTTCGCCGGTCACCGTCTTGATGACATCGGGGCCGGTGACGAACATGTGGCTCGACTTGTCGACCATGACGACGAAGTCTGTCAGCGCCGGCGAGTACACGGCACCTCCGGCAGCAGGCCCCATGACGATGGAGATCTGCGGGATGACGCCGCTGGCCGCCGTATTGCGCTTGAAGATCTGCGCGTACTTGCCGAGCGCGACGACACCTTCCTGGATGCGCGCTCCGCCGGAGTCGAGAATCGCGACGAGCGGAATCTTCAGATCGAGCGCGTAGTCCATGATCTTGACGATCTTCTCGCCGGCCACTTCACCGAGGGAACCACCGAACGTCGTGAAGTCCTGTGCGTAGACGGCGACGCGGCGACCGAAGATCGTGGCCATCCCCGTGACGACGGCGTCGCCGGCGGGCCTGTTGCGGTCCATGCCGAATGCTGTCGTGCGGTGCTTGACGAACGTGTCGAACTCCACGAAGCTGCCCTGGTCGACGAACTGCGCGATGCGCTCGCGTGCAGTCTTCTTACCCTTCGCGTGCTGCTTCTCGGCTGAGGCGGCCTCTTTGTCGAGCACCGCATCCCCGAGGCGCTTCTTGAGGTCAGCGATCCGTGCCGCAGTCGTTGTAAGCGGTTGGTTCTCTTCAGTCACGGATATGAGTCTACGATGCCTTGTCTGCCAACCGTGGAACGCATGGCGTCGACTACCTTGGAGCCATGCAGTTCCCTCGCGCATCAGCCCTCGCCGAAGTGCAGTATTCCGAGCAGACCCCCACGACGTTCGACCTCGTCGATCAGGGCGCTCGGGACTGGACCAGCTGGGTGACGCTGAACCAAACCGCGGGAAGAGCGAGAATCGATCGTCGCTGGGAGACCCCGCCGGGAAAGGCGCTCGCGAACTGTACTCTTGTGCGCCCGAGTTCGGGGCACAGCTGGATGCCGCTTGCGACCGGCCTTGCGCTCGCGCGCGCTATCGACGGTCTCATCGACTCCTCTCCGGAGATCAAATGGCCGAACGACGTGTTGATCGGCGGGCGCAAGGTCTCGGGCATCCTCTGCGAGATGCGGGGCGACGCCGTTATCGTCGGGTTCGGCGTGAACCTCGTGCAGAGCGGCGACGAGCTGCTCGAAACCGCGACGTCGCTGGGGCAAGAAGGTGCGCGGGATAGCGCGGAGGCACTCGCGGATGCGGTGCTCGCAGGTGTTTTACGGGGACTGCAGTCGCTCGTACCGCGACTCGGCACAGAAGAGCTGCTGCAAGACGTGTCTGCATCCTGCTCGACCCTCGGGCAGCGCGTCCGGGCTGAGATGCCAGACGGGAGTCGCATACTCGGCAAGGCTGCTCGACTCGATGCCGACGGCGGCCTCGTGATCGCGACGGAGGTCGGTGAACGTACGGTAACGGCGGGGGATATCGTGCATCTGAGATCCGAGAAATAGAGTAATTTCGTGCTGTAGCGGCATCTAACACAGGAGCGAGGCAGACTGGTACCCATGCCCGAGGAGACAACCGAGAGAGTCATCGCTCGTATGCGGCCGCACGCACGTGCGCTGGTGCTGTCGATCGTGGTGCTCTGGGCGCTCAGCTTCTTCTCGCTGTTTCTGCAAGATCGCATCGCATGGGAGCCCTGGAACACCGTCGTCATCGTCGCGGCCATCGTGCTTGCGGCGATTCTCTGTGTATTTCCATATTTTGCATGGCTCTCACGCCAATACACGATCACCACTCGACGCGTAACATTGCGTTCGGGCTTCGGCGGCATCCGCCGCGAGGTACTGCTGAGCAGAGTGCACGACATCACGCTGCGCAGGAGGGGTCTGCAAGCCATGTTCGGCTCGGGGGATGTGCTGATCTCGACGGGCGGCGAACGTGCGATCGTGCTCGCCGACGTGCCGAACGCAGCGCTTGTGCTGCGCGCCCTGAACGAACTCTTGGAAGACTCGACGGAGGATGCATGAAATTGGCAGTCATCGGATGCGGATACCTCGGCGCCGTGCACTCGGCCGCTATGGCTTCCGTTGGTCACGAGACCGTCGGTATCGATATCGATGAACCCAGAATCGCGCTGCTGGCTTCGGGGAAAGCGCCGTTCTACGAGCCCGGCTTCGACGAACTGCTCCGAGAGCAGACCGGGGGCGGGCTACTGCGATTCTCGACTGACCCCGCTGCAGCCGCCGGCGCATCCGTCATCTTCCTCGCGGTGGGAACCCCGCAGACGGAAGGCAGCAATGCCGCCGATCTCCGCTACGTGGATGCCGCGGTCGAGTCGCTGCTGCCGCACATCGACGCAAACACCCTGATCGTCGGCAAGTCGACGGTACCCGTCGGCACCGCGGCCAGGCTCGCGGAGAAGATCGCCCACACGGGCGCAAAGCTGCTCTGGAACCCCGAGTTCCTGCGCGAGGGTTTCGCCGTGCAGGACACGCTCGATCCCGACCGGCTCGTCTACGGCATCGCGGACGGTGACACGGCCAGCGTCGAGAAGCTCGATGACGTGTACAGCTCGATCATCGAGAAGGGCACGGCCCGGATCATCACCGATTACCCGACGGCAGAACTCGTCAAAGTCAGCGCGAACGCGTTCCTGGCCACGAAGATCTCCTTCATCAACGCCATGGCCGAGATCGCGGAGCAGGTGGGAGCCGATGTCACCGAGCTCGCCGATGCAATCGGCGTCGACAACCGCATCGGTCGTCGCTTCTTGAACTCCGGCCTCGGCTTCGGTGGCGGATGCCTCCCGAAAGACATCAGGGCGTTCCAGGCGCGGGCAATCGAGGTCGGTGCCGGCGAATCGCTGCGATTCCTCGAAGAGGTCGATCGGGTGAATCTGCGGCGACGCGAACGCGGCTACGATCTTGCAGCGCGCGAGGCCGACGCGACAAGCACGAAGCGCGTTGCCGTCCTCGGTCTCTCGTTCAAACCCAACAGCGATGATGTGCGTGACTCTGCTCCGCTCGACATCGCAGCGAGACTGCATGCGACGGGCTACTCCGTCACCGCTTACGACCCGAAAGCGCGTGAGACTGCGCGGCGGCTGCATCCGGGCCTCGACGTGCGCGACTCCCTCGCAGACGCTGTCGCGCAGGCAGACGTGATCCTTATCGGTACCGAATGGAGCGAGTTCCGCGAACTCGACCCGTCTTCGCTGGAAACCCCCGCAGCCGTGGTGATCGACGGCCGAAACACACTCGACCGGGAGCACTGGCGCGCTGCCGGTTTCAAAGTCGTCTCGCTCGGGCGCCGCACGCTGGAGGTCGAAGCATGATCCTCGGAGTCATCGGCGCCGGCCAGCTCGCCAGAATGATGATCCCCCCTGCTGTGCAGTTGGGCATCGATATCCGTGTGCTCGCCGAGGGGGAGGGGATGTCCGCTCAGCTCGCACAAGCGGCCGTCGGCGACTATCGCGATACGGACGCCGTGCTCGACTTCGCACGCACGGTCGACGCGGTGACATTCGATCACGAGCACGTTCCCCAGTACGTTCTGCGCGCACTCGTCGAGGCCGGCCACGCCGTGCATCCCGGACCGGATGCGCTGCTGTTCGCGCAGGACAAACGAGCGATGCGCGAGAGGATGCGCGACCTCGGTGTCCCGCAGCCCGCCTACGCGCTCATCGATTCGGCTGACGACCTGCAGCGCTTCCTGGACGACAACAACGGCACCGCAATCGTAAAGACTGCCCGCGGTGGCTATGACGGCAAGGGCGTCCGCCGGGTGCAGCGGGTCGACGAGGTCGCCGACTGGATTGCCGCAGCAGGGCGCGGCGAAGGGCCCGAACTGCTCGCGGAAGAACTCGTCGACTTCAGCCGCGAGCTTTCGCAACAGCTCGCTCGAAGCACGAGCGGGGAGATGGCGCACTGGCCCCTCGTCGAAACCGTGCAGCGCGACTCCGTCTGCGCGGAAGTGTATGCGCCCGCGCCAGGAGGTGAGCGGCTCGAACGCGAAGCCGCCGACATCGCGCAGCGGATCGCAGAGGGCGTCGACGTCACGGGTGCCCTCGCGGTCGAGATGTTCGAGACGGCGGACGGCCGACTGCTCGTCAACGAGCTGGCCATGCGCCCGCACAACTCTGGCCACTGGACCATCGAGGGAGCTGTGACGAGCCAGTTCGAGCAGCACGTCCGTGCCGTGCTCGGCCTCCCGCTCGGCGACCCGGCGATGGTGCGCGATGCCGCCGTCATGGTGAACGTGCTCGGCGGGCCCGCATCCGGCCGCATGGAAGACCGGTACGCGGATGCGCTCGGGGAGTATCCGGACGCGCACATCCACTCGTACGCGAAGACCACGAGGCCCGGTCGCAAGGTGGGGCACGTGACGGTCGTCGGCGACGAACACGAAGCGACCGCGACGCGCGCGCGGAACGCTGCGGGAGTTTTCGGGGACTGACCGTACCCTGGGATACGCACTGCGATAGGGAGGAACACCGTGGCACAGGTTGCGATCATTATGGGCTCCGACTCGGATTGGCGAGTCATGGAAGCCGCTGCGACGGTGCTCGACGAACTCGGCATCGAACACGAGGTAGAGGTCGTGTCCGCGCACAGGACGCCGCACAAGATGGTGGAGTTCGCGGAATCCGCAGCTGATCGCGGTATCAGGGTCATCATCGCGGGCGCGGGAGGAGCAGCCCACCTGCCCGGCATGGTCGCGTCGCTCACGACGCTCCCCGTCATCGGGGTTCCCGTCATGCTCGACAAACTTGACGGCCTCGACTCGCTGTTGTCCATCGTGCAGATGCCGGCGGGCATCCCGGTCGCAACCGTGTCCATTTCCGGTGGCCGCAATGCCGGCATCCTTGCAGCCAGGACGATAGGGGCGTTCGACGAGGACGTCCGGGCGAGACTAGCCGAATTCGCTACCGACCTGCGTGATCAGGTCGAGCGTAAGAACGAAGCGCTGCAGCAGCGAATCGCAGAAGGAAAGAACGCCGAATGAGCTTGCTTGAACCGCGCACGACTCTGAGGAACCCCGAGCCGCCGACGTCGCCGGTCATGCGCCGCCGCGGCTGGTGGCTCGTGTTCCTCGGTTTCCTGCTGCCGGGCAGTGCGCAGGTCGTCGCGGGCAATCGCAAGCTGGGCCGGTTCGGGTTGATCGCGACGTTCACGCTGCTGTTCCTCGCTCTCGTTGCGGCGATCATGTTCTTCGCCTCGCGGGAGACGCTGCTCCGCGCAGTGGGCAATGGCTTCGGTCTGCTCGTGCTCGAGATCATCGTGATCGCCTACGCGCTCATCTGGCTCATCCTCGGCTTCGACACGTTTCGGCTGACCAAGCTCGCCCGTATCAAGGGAGGGGGCCGGTGGGGCGTCGCAGTGGCATCGATCGTTGCGATCGTGCTGCCGGTCGGTCTTGCGGGATATGCGGCGAGTGTTATCGACGCATCGCGTGGGCTCTTGAACGATGTGTTCCAGGCGACAGGGCCGACGCAGGATCCCGTTGACGGCCACTACACCTTCATGCTGCTCGGCGCCGACTCCGGTGACGGGCGGATGGGCCTGAGGCCGGACACCCTGCGTGTCGTCACCGTCAACGCCGAGACCGGCGCGGCGACGCTGGTCGGCGTGCCTCGAAACCTCATGAACGCGCCGTTCAGCGAAGGCTCGCCGATGCGATCGCACTGGCCGGACGGCTTCAACTGCGGTACATCCGACTGCATGGCGAATGCCGCCTACACGTACGGCATGAACAACCCCGACCTGTATCCGGATGCGGAAGACAACAATTCGAATCCCGGCATCGAGGCCACGCGCGACCTGCTCGAGGGCGTAACGGGCCTGACGATTCAGTACTACATGATTGTCGACATGCACGGCTTCGAAGGCCTCATCGATGCCCTCGGTGGCGTCGAGATCGACGTTGAGCGGCGGATTCCCATCGGCGTCACGGGTAGACCGCCTTCGGGATACATCGAGCCCGGCCTGCAGACGCTCGATGGTGAAACCGCTCTCTGGTTCGCACGCAGTCGCTCGGACTCCTCCGACTACGATCGCATGGACCGCCAGCGCATCGTCATGGAGGCCGTCGTAAGCCAGTTCACGCCGCAGACGCTGCTGAGTTCGTACAATCGGATCGCCTCCGCCGGCGGTGACATGTTGCAAACCGACATTCCGCAGTCGATGGTCGGACACTTCACGAACCTGGCGGAGCGTACCGGGAGTCTGCCCATGGAGAGCATCGATCTGGTTCCCCCTCTCATCAACTCCGAGAACCCGGACTTCGCCCTCGCACACAGCGAAGTGCAGGACGCCATGGCCAGGGCCTACCAGAATTCGCTGCCGTCGGAGTCACCGGGAGAGTCCGGCGACCCCGACGACGGCTAGCGCTTCCTATCGGGCGGCACGCTGGGGCTGAGCGCGCCTACCCGTGACAGCCGCGGCGGCGAGCAGCATGAGGGCAGCGAGGCCGAGCAGCCACAGCGCGGGAGCGGCCGCTGTCTGAGGCAGCGCGCCGTCACCCGACTGACCGTCACGCTGACCGGGGCCGGTCGGGCTCGGGTCGGTCGGCTCCGGATCGGTGGTTGCGGGGTCGGTCGGCTCGGGTTCCGTGGGCTCCGGTTCCGTTGGTGCCGGCTCGCACTCCTCGATCACCGAGGTCGCTGTGCGGAGTGAGTGGCCATCCGTATTGTTGTCGTCGGTCCAGAGCTGGAAGACCGTGCGCACGACTCCCGCGGATGCACAGGATTCCTCCGTCACGAAGGATGCGAAGCCTTCGTTGGCGACGTTCGGCAGCGTCTCGGGGCGGTCGATCAGGACGACGCCGTCTTCATTCTCGAGCTCAGTAAACGATTCGCCGCCGAGCGTGAGCAGTACGCTGCGACCCTCGCAGACTTCGTCGCACATGACGAGGAGCTCGTTCGTGCGCTCCTGATAGTCGAGTGCCATGACTCCCTGGAATGGCGCTTCGTAGACTTCGAGCAGTTCGTGCTCTCCCGCATCGTCGAGCGAAACGAACAGGAGCTCGCCTGTCTGCTCGACACCGACGGCGAAGGATCCGCCGAACTGGCCGGGGAGCCACTCGATCGCTTCGAGACCGCCATTCGCCCCGAGCTCGCCCGTGCTTGCCGCAAGGTTCCACTCGTCCGTCGCGGCGAGCTCTTCGAGTTCACCGGCTTCCTCAGACAGCTCGAACCGGAGCACGGACGGGCGGCTGACGCTGCTTGCATCATTGTTTCGC
>NZ_CAMEFJ010000091.1 GCF_945915485.1 uncultured Agrococcus sp. | reverse complement strand
AGGCCCAGGAACCCGTGAGGCGGACAGCACCGCCGTCGACGCCCTTCGCGCCCTGCACGAAGTCGCTCGTGATCTCGGCATCCGAGACCGTTCCGGCGACCCAGGCCGGGATCCCGGCGGCTTCGCTCGCGGCCACGACGGCTTCCGCGTCATCGGCTGCGACGACCGCGAACATCCCGATGCCGAGATTCCACGTCCCTTCCGTGTCGGCGATGGAGAAGCCACCGAGCTCCGCGAGGCTGCCGAATACCTCAGGAACGGCCCAGGATCGTTCGATCTCGACGCTGAGTCCCTTCGGCAGAACGCGCGCGAGGTTGGCAGCGATGCCGCCTCCCGTAACGTGCGAGAGCGCGTGGATGCCGAGCCCGTCCGCCAGCATCGCCACGAGCGGCGACGTGTACAGTCTGGTCGGCTCGAGCAGCACCTCCGCGGCCACGCCACCCAGTTCGTCGACGCGGTCGAGCAGATCGATGCCTCGATCGGAGAGCACGCGACGCACGAGTGAGAACCCGTTCGAGTGCAGTCCGCTCGCAGCCATCGCCACGACGGTGTCACCCGCACCGACGCGTTCCGGGCCGAGCAGGGCATCCGCCTCCACGATGCCGACAGCAGCGCCCGCAACGTCATACTCGTCCTCACCCATGAGGCCAGGGTGCTCGGCGGTCTCGCCACCGACGAGCGCGGTGCCGGTCGCTTCGCAGCCCTCCGCGATGCCTCGCACAATGTCGGCGATGCGTTCCGGCACGACCTTGCCGCAGGCGATGTAGTCGGTCATGAACAGCGGTTTCGCACCCGTCACGATGATGTCGTCGACGACCATGCCGACGAGATCCTGACCGATGGTGTCGTGCTTGTCGAGGGCCATCGCGAGCGCGATCTTCGTGCCCACGCCGTCGGTGGATGTCGCAAGCAGCGGCTTGCGGAAGCTGCCGGCAGCGCTCAGGTCGAACATCCCGGCGAATCCGCCGACCCCGCCGACCACGCCCGACGTGTGCGTGCGAGCGACCGCAGCCTTCATGAGTTCAACCGCACGGTCTCCGGCCTCCGTGTCGACACCGGCCGCGGCATAGGGGTTCGTCATACAGCAAGGCTACCTTCGACGTAACACTGCCGCGACGCACGTCAGCGTTCATCTACTCTGAACTGGTAGCGCGTTCGCCACCCTTACGCACGCGGTCGAAATGTCGGAGCAGACGCATAGGAGCCCCATGAAGGCACTCACAACAGCCGGTCGACCCGGACTCACACTCCAAGATGTGCCGGAACCGGATACGCCGACCGGCCACGTCAAAGTCAGGGTGCTGCGAGCGGGCATCTGCGGAACCGACCTGCACATCCATCACTGGGATGCCTGGGCCGAGGGCGCCGTCACACCCGGCATCACCGTCGGCCACGAGTTCTGCGGCGAAATCGTCGAACTTGGCCAGGGCGTCGAGGGGCTCTCGGTCGGCGATCTGATGAGCGCGGAGGGTCACATCGTCTGCGGCCAGTGTCGCAACTGCCGGGCGGGGCGCCGGCACCTCTGCATCAACACCTCGAACCTCGGAGTGGGCCGAAACGGCGGCTTCGCCGAATTCGTCACCGTGCCCGCGAGCAACGCGTGGGTGCACCAGGGGAAGTCTCTCGCGAACGTCACCGGAGCCGAACTCGACGTGTTCGGCATCTACGATCCGCTCGGCAACGCGGTGCACACGGCGCTCAAGTTTCCGCTCGTCGGCGAAGACGTCGTCATCACCGGGGCAGGGCCCATCGGGCTGATGGCCGCGGCCGTCGTGCGGATGGTCGGCGCACGGAACGTCCTGCTCACCGACATCGCGCCGCACCGGCTCGAACTCGCTCGGTCGATGGGGTTCACTGCAATCGACCCGCGCGAACGCAGCATCCGCGACACGCAGACAGACTTCGGGATGCGCGAAGGCTTCGACGTCGCACTCGAGATGTCGGGAGCACCCGCTGCGCTCCCCGAACTCGTCGACAACATGAATGCAGGGGGCCGCATCGCCATGCTCGGCCTCCCGTCCAGCGACATCTCGATCGACTGGGGCGGCGTGGTCAGCCGCATGCTGACCATCCAGGGCATCTACGGCAGGGAGATGTACGAGACCTGGTACGCGATGACCCAGCTGATCGCCAGCGGGCTCGACGTCTCACCCGTCATTACGCATCGTTTCGCGTTCGACGACTGGGAGGACGCATTCGCGACCGCCGAGAGCGGTGCCGCTTCGAAGGTGATCCTCGACTTCGAGTGATCCGACGCCCCGAGTCACCCATGCCCTCTCCAACTCCATTGGGGGCGAAAAACTTCGAAACATGACCGTCATGTTTCGAAGTTTTTCGCACCCTCTGGGATCGGTGGGGCGGGGTGGCACAAGATAGCCTCGAATGTGTTCAACGAGGAGACCCCTTCGTACAAGAGGAGAGCACGTGTATTCCATCCGGCAGCAGCTGCAAGAAGAACTCGACCAGATCGAGACGGACGGGCTCACCAAACATGAACGCCCCATCGCCGGCCCCCAGGGGGCGCTCGTCACGACCGACGGCACCGAGGTGCTGAATTTCTGCGCGAACAACTATCTCGGTCTCGCCGATGACGATCGCGTAACAGCCGCGGCTCGCGATGCACTCAACACATGGGGCTTCGGGATGGCCTCCGTACGGTTCATCTGCGGCACACAGGATCAGCACCTCGAGCTGGAAACCCGCCTCTCGCGATTCCTGTCGCAGGAAGCGACTATCCTGTATTCGTCGTGCTACGACGCGAACGGCGGGCTCTTCGAGACGCTGCTCACGAAAGACGACGCCGTGATCTCCGACGCGCTCAACCATGCATCGATCATCGACGGCATCCGGCTCTCGAAGGCAGCCCGCTTCCGATACGCGAACCGCGACATGGTGGATCTGGAAGCGAAACTGCAGGAAGCTTCGGGTGCACGGCGACGACTCATCGTCACCGACGGCGTCTTCTCGATGGACGGCTACTTCGCTCCCCTGCAAGACATCTGCGACCTCGCCGACAAGTACGACGCGATGGTGATGGTCGACGATTCGCACGCCGTCGGCTTCGTCGGTGCAACGGGAGCCGGAACCCCAGAACGATTCGGCGTGCAGGACCGCGTCGACATCATCTCCGGCACACTCGGAAAAGCGCTCGGCGGCGCATCCGGCGGATATATCGCCGCGAAGAGCGAAATCGTCGAACTTCTGCGCCAGCGCTCGCGCCCCTACCTCTTCTCGAACGCGCTCGCACCGTCGGTAGTGGCCGGGTCGATTGCCGCACTCGATCTCGTCGAGAACGCCGGTGAGCTCCGTGGAAGACTCGAGCGCAATGCAGCGCGATTCCGCGAGGGGATGGCCGCCGCGAACTTCGATCTGCTGCCGGGCGAGCATCCGATCATCGCCGTCATGTTCGGGGATGCGCGCCTCGCTGCCGACGTGGCCGCAGCGATGCTCGACGAGGGCGTCTACGTCACGGCGTTCTCCTACCCGGTCGTCCCGAAGGGCGAAGCTCGCATCCGCGTGCAGCTCTCCGCCGCACACTCGGACGCCGACGTCGACGCAGCGGTTGCCGCGTTCGTCGCGGCTCGCGAGCGCGTTCAGCACTGACACCAGCCAAAACTCGGTCCATACGGCGGCTCAAGGCATTCGCTTGACTCGCGACATAGACCGAGAAATGGCCAGCCAAAGCAGCACAGCGCACAGGGAGCCGGGCGGCACGGCGGGATACGCGGGCCACTAGGCTTGATACGTCATAGGGGCTCGCTGCTGCAGCGCTTCCCTTCATCGGCTTTCCTCAGGGGGTCTATTCCGTGTGCGGCATTGTCGGCATCGCCTCGACGACGAACGTGAACCAGCAGGTCTACGACGCGCTGGGGCTGCTGCAGCACCGCGGCCAGGACTCCACGGGTATCGCGACGGTCGACGGCCCGCACATCCACATCCGCAAGGGTGAGGGCATGGTGCGCGAGGCATTCCGTACGCGCGATATGCGTTCGCTGCTCGGCACGACGGGCCTCGGCCACGTGCGGTACGCGACAAGGGGCGAGGCGCAGAACGAACTCGAGGCGCAGCCGTTCTATGTCAACGCCCCCTACGGCATCGTGCTCGTGCATAACGGCAACCTCACGAACACCCGCGAGCTCGAGGTCGAACTCGCGACACAGGACATGCGGCACACCAACACCGGTAGCGACACCGAAATGCTGCTCAATGTGCTCGGCTCGGAACTGCAGAAGCAGGTCTCCGGAGCGGGGCTCGATGCCGAGCAGGTCTTCACCGCCGTCAGCCGAGTGCACGAACGCGTGCGCGGTTCCTACGCCGTCATCGCGCTCATCGCCGGCCACGGGCTGCTCGCCTTCCGTGACCCCTACGGCATCCGCCCGCTCGTGCTCGGGCGCCGCGAGGGGCAGCGCGGCAGAACGGAGTGGATGGTTGCGAGCGAATCGGTCGCGCTGACGGCCAGCGGCTACGAACTCGTGCGAGACGTCGACCCCGGCGAAGCGATCATGATCGGTCTCGACGGCGAGCTGCAGGCGCGGCAGACGCACGCTTCGCCGACACTCGTGCCGTGCGCGTTCGAGTACGTGTATCTCGCCCGGCCCGACTCGGTCATGAACGGCATTAACGTGTACGAGTCGAGGCTCCGACTAGGCGAACGACTCGCCGACACGATCGAACAGTACACCCCCAGCGGCAACATCGACGTCGTCATGCCGATTCCCGACTCCAGCCGGCCGGCAGCCATGGAAGTCGCGCGCAAGCTCGGCATCGAGTACCGCGAGGGTTATTACAAGAACCGCTACGTCGGCCGCACCTTCATCATGCCCGGCCAAGAGCAGCGCAAGAAGAGCGTCCGCGAAAAGCTCAATGCGCTCGCGAGCGAGTTCGAGGGCAAGAACGTGCTCGTCGTCGACGACTCCATCGTTCGCGGCACCACGAGCCGTGAGATCGTCGAGATGACCCGCAACGTCGGAGCGAACTCCGTCACGTTCACCTCGGCCGCGCCTCCCGTTCGGTACCCGCACGTGTACGGCATCAACATGCCGAGCCGTAACGAACTGATCGGAGCCGGTCGCAGCATCCCGGAGATTCGCGAACAGCTCGACAGCGATCACCTCGTGTATCAGGAGGTCGACGACATGGTGCGGGGTATAACCGACGGTACGTCGCTCACCGAACTCGAAGCCAGTTGCTTCACCGGCGACTACATCACGGGTGATGTCAACGAGGAGTATCTCGCCTGGCTCGAGGCGACGCAGCTGTCGTAGCTGCCGACGTGCCTCGAGCCGTCCCGCAACGTCAGCTCTTCTCCAACTGCCCCGAGCCCTCCAGCAGCCGCCATGCCAACTTCTCGGTCACCTGGCGATGAGAAGCCTTCTTACCGGCGTGTCGTCGCCCAGCGACCGAGAAGTTGACGCGCACGGATGCAGGGCGCAAGGCAACAGGGAGCGGATGCAGGGCGATACCGCTGTCAGCCGGCGCTGACCGCTCGACGCAGATCGATCCAACAGGTGACGATAGCGACTCCCGCGGCAGGGAGCAGCACGACGTCGCGTACTTCCGCGACATCCGCGAGCAGTCCGCAGACGAGCGCCCCCAGCGCGAGCGTCGCCAGAACCGCGGGCAGCGCCGAGCGCGCGTAGATCGTGTCCTCCGCCGCGAGCTCAGGAGCCCTCGCAGCCGTCATTCTGATCGCCGCTGCCGTGAGAGCGGAAACGATCAGCACTGCCGCGAACCCGGCCACCGCGAACGAGCCGGGCCTGGCCACCATCAGCAGCAGCATCCCGGCAGCGAGCGGGCCAAGCAGCCATGCGCTGCGCGGATGCGCACCCGACTCGACGAGGGGGCGAACGAGGCCGAAACCGAGGCCGGCGCCGATCATGCCGAGCGCGCCCATGAGACCTACCGCGATCGCCTCTTCGTGAACAGCGGGCCAGGGCGCAGCGGGGCCGATGCTGGGCAGAATGATGATGAGCAATGCCGCCCAGCCGCCGAACGCTGCGGCGATCGTGACGCCCTGCAGTAGTTCGATGGGGTCGACGCCCGACCGCTTGCCGTTCAGGGCGACAGCGGGGATGCGCAGACTCGAGATCGCCCATCCGAGCGTGAGGAGTGCCGCCAGCGTCAGAGCCCAGACGACGTGGACCGAGGCGGCAGCGCCGGCGGACAACATCACGATTGCGAGTGCGAAGCCGCGCAGGATGGGCACCAGGATGCGCCCGGCACGGGTCGGCGCCTCCGGCGACCTGGCGGGTGCGCCGAGCACGAAACCGGCCGAGGCGATAACAGCGGCTATGGTCGACATGAAGGCGAGCGAGTCGAACGCGTCGATCCAGACGAGCACGGCGATGACTGCGAGCGCCATCGCGGAGCTCCATCCGCCTATGAGTGCATCGCGCCTCCTCAGCAGCCGCCCCAGCACGCAGCCGAGGAAGACGGCGGCGACCATGATGCCGACCATGATGGGCGATTCCGTCGCACCGACGGTGAAGTATGCGGTTACCGCGGATGCCCATCCTGCGGACCACAGCGCGCGCATCGTTCTACGACTTCGTCTCGGGGCCCGGAGGGCTGTCGACGTCCGCCTCGGCCGAGGGGGTTTCGCGATCTGCTTCGTCGTAGCGCACCGTGACGGATGTGCGTTCCGCCTCCGCGGACTCCGACTTGCGGCCGACGGTCGCGTCGAGAATCACCGCGATGAGGGCGCCGAGCCCAGCGCCGACGACGAATCCGATGACGATCGTGAAGCCGATGACGGGTGAGGTATCGATCATCGAACCGTCGGGCTGGAGCCCCGGCTCGACCATCGATGCGACAATCCCTCCTGCCAACGCGAGTGTCACAGCGCCGAGAGCCATGAAGACGCCGTAGCGTGGCGCGCGGCGTACGCGCACCGTGCGTTGCTCGGAGGTCTGCTCTTGCGTGGGCTCGTTGGGGTCTGTCACGTAACCATCTTCCCAGATGCGAGACCGTCTGCAGTGTCGGTCGACGCGCACCGCCCTGACGCAGGGTGTCTCGAGACCGGTCCCGTACGAATGTCCTGAAAACTCGTGGACACTCGTATGCTGATCATGCTCGTTGCATGCAATGAGCAGTTCCTTTGCAGATTTCCACAATGAGGTGATCATGGCTGCCAAAGCAACCGCTGAGCCCAAGAAGGGCGCCCCTCTGGCACGCGTCATGCGTCCAATCAACAACGTCGTCGAACGGTGGATTCCGTCGGCGCTCGTTTTCGCGATCATTCTGACCCTCGTGGTCGGTGTTCTCGGTATGACTATCGGTCATGCCGGGCCGATCGAGATCATTCAAGGATGGGGCGATGGTCTGGCAGGGCTACTCGCCTTCATGACTCAGATGGCGCTGATTCTGCTGCTGGGACATATGCTCGCGAATACCCGGCCAGTCCGGAGGCTCCTGCAGACAGTAGCGTCCTGGCCGAACACCGCACTGCAGGGTTACCTGCTCGTGTTCGTTGTCGCCGCATGCGCTTCACTCATCACGTGGGGTCTTGGGCTCGTCGTCGGTGGCTTGCTGGCGAAGGAAGTCGCTCAGTCGGGTCGTGAGCGCGGCGTTAAACTGCACTTCCCCATGCTCGTCGCCGCCGGTTTCTCCGGCTTCGTCGTATGGCACATGGGATACTCGGGCTCCGGCCCGCTGACCGCCGCGACTCCCGATTCCTTCATCGCGGAGCAGCTCGGCTACACCATCCCCATAACCGACACGATCTTCTCCTGGTGGAACATCACGGGCGCGCTCGCCACCATCGTCCTCGTAGCCCTGGCGCTCGCAGCGGTGGCTCCGCGCGGAAGCGACCGGATCGTGGAGCTTCCCGGAGGCGCAGGCTCCGAGAAGGCCGATGCGGACGAAGCGATCGAAACTCCCGCCGACCGTATCGATGCATCTCGCCTCCCGACGCTGATCGTCGGCCTGATGCTCGCCGCCTATCTTGTCGTCCACTACGTCAACGGTGGCCAGGCGACGCTCGACATCGTGAACTGGACCTTCCTCGCTCTGATTCTCATCATCGTGCGCAACCCGTTCGAGGTCATCAAACTCACGAAGAATGCAGCGGCCAACGTCGGAGAGATTCTGCTGCAGTTCCCGTTGTATGCGGGAATCATGGGCATGATGGCCGCGTCGGGCTTGATAGAGATTTTCTCGGACATGCTGGTCAGTATCGCCAACCCGACAACGTTCGGCCTGCTGGCGTTGCTCTCGGCGGGTATCGTCAACTTCTTCGTTCCTTCCGGCGGCGGGCAGTTCGCCGTTCAGGCCCCCATCATGCTGGACGCGTCGGAACGACTGGGCGTCGATCCTGAGATCGCGATCATGGCGGTCGCCTACGGTGACCAGTGGACCAACATGATCCAGCCGTTCTGGGCGATCCCGCTGCTCGCTATCGCGGGGTTGAAGATGCGCGACATCCTCGGTTACACGATGGTGACGCTCCTCGTTTCCGGTGTCGTATTCGGGGGTGTGCTTGTGATGGCTTCTTTGCTGTAACAACGGGCTCCACACAGCGATCGGGCGGTGCATTCGAGAGAGGAGTGCGCCGCCCGATCTGCTCGTGCGGTACTACTGGTTGCGCTGCAGGAGTTCTTCGACGGGCGCAGCGGATGAAATCGGTGCGGCGGGACTGATCTGACGGTTCCGGGACCGGAAGAGCGACTTCGTACTGAGGCTCGTCTTCGAGAGCGCGGAGGTCGACAGCGAGCTTCTCGTCAGCGCGGATCGGCGCTTGCTCGGAGCCGTGCGTTCGTTCGGCAAGACAGTCTCCATGCCCGCTTCGCGTGCTCGGGCGGCCAGCCGAGCTGCGGCCTCCGCTGCCGCGTCGGGCAGCTGCCGCAGGTTCTGCTGCGACTCGGCCATTTCACGCTGCGTTTGCAGGCGCTGACGCTGGCCACGCTGCTGACGTCGGGGCTGTTGGCGCTGCTGCGGTTGCTGAGGCTGGGGTTGTTGAGGCTGCTGGGTTTGACGCTGCGCCTGCTGCTGGTTGCCACCCCACTGCTGCGGTTGCTGTTGCGCCTGTTGGGGTTGCTGGCGTACCTGATTCGGCGTCGGCTGACCGGGAACATACCTGTTCACCAGGTCTCCGTAGCCCGCGTCGTTGGCTGCTTCGCGCATCTGCTGCATTCTCGGATCTTCGGCAACGCGCTGACGCAACTGGTCGAGCCGGCTCTGCCCTCCCTGGCTACCCTGCGCCGAACCGCCCTGTGTTGAACCGCCGGGGGCCGAACCGCCTGGGCTTCCCGATTGCACCTGGCGCTGTCGCTCCTGCACGCGACGCTGCGCCGCCTGCTGCGCCTCCATGGCGCGACGCTGATTGTCGCGCTGCTGCGCCTCGGCACGCTGCTGGGCCTCGTCGCGCGCCCGCCTGACGGCGTCCGACCCCTGCTCTGCAGCGTTCTTCGCGATGCGTCCAGCGGATGAGCGCACGGTCAGGATGCCGATGAGCAGCAGAATCGCTCCCAGCAGTCCGATCAGGAACTGCCCGCCCGTATAACGGATCGCGGCGTCGAACGCGACCCCGAATTCAGCACCGTAGCTGAGGGCCTCGAAGAAGATCCTGATGCCGCCGAAGAACTCCTCGAAGGTCGAAAACACCATGACACCCCCGATGAGCGCCATAACAACACCGATCAGGGCCCCGGGGTTCTTCTGCTTCACCGCCATGGGTACAGGGTAGCCGCGATTCGCCCTCCGCGCCCACCAACCGGCATCAAGGCCAGCGTCAGCTGCGGACGAGCGGTAGCCACGC
>NZ_CAMEFJ010000090.1 GCF_945915485.1 uncultured Agrococcus sp. | reverse complement strand
CACGAAATGTTGACCGTATGGTCCGGATTCGGTTGTCCGATCAACTTTTCGTGACGCCCCGCCTCGCGAAACCTAGGAGGCGGCGCTCTCGAGCGGGGTAACCACGATGGCGGAGCATCACTTCCGGGCTGCCTGGCGCGACCATCCTTCCGAAAAAGTATGAACTTTTCAGCAGTCTAGTGCTAGAATCGTCGGTATGACACTGATTCGTATGACGGCAACGGAAGCTACGCGCAAGGGATTCTCGCACGTCTCCCACACTGCTGGGCAGCAGCCTGTTCTCGTCACCAATCATGGCAAACCTGAAGCCGTAGTCGTCGGCCCTGCTGAATTCGAAGAGTTCGCGCGACGGCTCCGTACGCTCGAGGATGTTGTTCTCGGGAAGGCTGCGGACACCGTTGCAGACCGCAGTGGCTTCGCAACAGTCGATCAGGCGAAGGAGCGACTCGCGGCCGCCCGCTCGAAGCGCTGATGCAAACCGGGGAGCACTTCCCACACGACCAGGCAGAAGTTGTCTTCAGCGATGCCGCAGTCGAATGGCTCGTTGCTCACGAAGATGAGTTCGACACCGATCAGCTGCTTGACGATGTAGCCGACCTCATGCGCCGGCCCTGGGGTAAGAAGCCGCTAGCCAATCGAGCCGACACCCCGGGCCTCGCCGGTTACAACACCGCTGAGGCGGAACACCGCAATCTGCGCATCGTGTTCCGCTCCACCGTTTCCGATGGAGTCGGGCAAATCCAGATCATCACGATCGGGAAGCGCGATAACAACCGCGTCTACGAAATCGCCTCCGACCTCGTCGCGAGCGGAAAGCTCTCCGCGGAAGAAGAGTGGCAGATCTGGGAGCTGCTACGCAGTATCAGCCTCCAACGTGAGATCCTCGGCCTCGAAGAATGGGAGTATCAGCCTCCGCCGGCTCCCGAAGGAATGGTCAAGTCGGTCGTGGCCGCAGGTATCCTCGACGAGGTCACAGCATCGAAGCTGTCGATCGAGGAGCTCAACGCAGCGATGGCAGCCGCGTGGGATGACGACGGCACAGTTAACGTGCAGCGTGCGCTCGAGGCTGCCTTCTCTCGTGTAGCGCGCAGCTCATCCCCGGATCGAATTCTCCGAACCCGTGCCGAGCAAAGGTGTGACGCTTACATGCCTCGCGCTAAGGAGCACTGCATACGTCGTGAGGGTCACCCGGGCGCCCACCGAAGCAAGCCGTGAAACACGTGTGGCCGGCGGCACCCCTGGCCTCGCCACGAAATGTTGACTGTGCGGTCATCCGTCACGAAATGTTGACCGTATGGTCCGGTTTCGGCTATCCGATCAACTTTTCGTGACGCCCCGCCTCGCGAAACCTAGCCGTTGAACGCGTCCAGCCCCGTCACGGCGCGCCCCAGCGACAGGATGTGCACCTCGTCGGTGCCCTCGTAGGTGCGCACGGACTCGAGGTTGTTCGCGTGCCGCAGCGGCGAGTGGTCGAGCGTGACGCCGTTGCCGCCCAGGATCGTTCGCGCGCTGCGGCAGACCTCGATCGCCGCGCGCGTGTTCGCCAGCTTGCCGAAGGAGATCTGCGAAGGCGTGAGCTTGCCTTCGTCTTTCAGCCGCCCCAGATGCAGTGCCGTCAGCGCTCCCTGCTGGATGGGCAGCAGCATGTTGACGAGCTTCTCCTGCGTCAGCTGGAAGCCCGCGATCGGGCGTCCGAACTGCTGCCGCTCGAGTGCGTAGTCGAGCGCATCCTCGTAGGCGTCACGGGCTGCGCCGACGACACCCCAGCTGATGCCGTAGCGTGCCTCGTTCAGGCACATGAGCGGCGCTTTGAGCCCCCTCGCCTCCGGCAGTCTGTGCTCTTCTCCGAGCCGTACATTGTCGAGGTGGATCTCGCACTGTACCGAAGCGCGCATCGAGAGCTTCTGATCGATGACGTGCGCCGTGAATCCCGGGGTGTCGGTGGGCACTGCGAAGCCGCGCACGCCCTCGTCGGTCATCGCCCAGATGATCGCGACGCTCGCGAGATTCGCAAGGCCGATCCAGCGTTTCGAACCGTTCAGCACCCACCCGTCACCGTCGCGCACAGCACGGGTGTGCATGCTCTTGGGGTCGGAGCCCGCCGAGGGCTCGGTGAGGCCGAAGCAGCCGATCGCCTCACCCGTCGCCATCCTGGGCAGCCAGTGCTGTTTCTGCTCCTCTGAGCCGAACTTGTGGATCGCGCTCATCGCGAGCGACCCCTGCACCGACACGAAGGTGCGGAGCCCCGAATCGCCCGCTTCGAGCTCGAGCGCCGACAGGCCGTACTCGACGGACGTGCCGCCCGGGCATCCGTAGCCGTCCAGGTGAAGCCCCAGCAGCCCGAGGTCACCGAGCTCGCGGGCCAATTCGACGGGGAAGTGCGCGTTCTCGTACCACTCGGCGATGTTCGGGCGGATGCGCTCATCGACGTACGCACGCACCCTGTCGCGCTGTGCCAGCTCGGCATCGCTGAGCAGCGCATCCAGCTGGAGCACGTCGCTGGATGCGCGGCGCTCGCGGATGCGTTCGATTCGGTTGTTCTCTGCCACTGATTGCTCCTTGCGTAGCGACGCGCGTGCGCCGTTGTGTACGTCTCTATCGTGCCGCCATTCGTTGATGCGCGTCCAATACGCAATCTGCGGGTATTGATTTACCGCAGAGATAAGTAGTCGGGCGTGACTATCGGCACTGGCCGGCTTCGCTTCGTCTCGAGAACCTGGAAGCGATGGCTGAGGAAACAGATGGATACGGCGAACCGCTCGCCCCGATGGGTAGATACGACGCACTGTGGCGGTCAGTGTTTCTGCACGGCGAGTACGCGATCGATATCAACTTCTATGACTCCGAAGAGTGCGTGGATCTGTATCGCGACGGGCTGAAAGTCGATCGAGGGGAATTGCCGATGACCTTCGAACTCGAAGGAGGCGCGCAGATCGAGGTCGAAACAGCGTTCTGGGGAATGAAGACCGCTCGCTTCACCGATCACCTCGGCGAGCAGCACGAGATGCGACCAGCTCCCGGCAGCGGTGAGTATATGCGCGCCAGGCTCGAACGTGAACGGCCGCTCCTGGGGGCCTTCATCGCTGCCGTGTCCTGGTCGGTGCTTGTTATCGCCGTTGCTGTGTTCGTGGCAAACGCTGTGCACTTCTTCGCCAAGCTGTTCGGTATCGACCTGCAGTTCCTTGAGGTACCTACGTGGCTGGGCGTCTCGATCGCCATCGCGGCAGCGCTCGCGGGCATAGAACGGGCGTTACGCCTCAGGCATAATCCTTGGCTCGACTCGTAACGACGTTTGTAGGATTGCGAGCATGACCGGTGGAGTATCTGGAATCAACGTAGACGCCTTCAACCCCGAGATCGGCCCCCGCGAGGACCTCTTCATGCACGTGCACGGCGCGTGGCTCGAGAAGACGAAGATCCCGAGCGACAAGGCACGCTGGGGTTCGTTCGACTCGCTCGCCGAGCGCGCCGAGCAGGACGTCAAACAGATCGTCACCGAGTCGGAAACCGCCGAGCCCGGCACCGAAGAGCGCAAGATCGGCGACCTCTACGCCTCGTTCATGGACGAAGACGCCGCGAACGCCAAGGGGCTCGACCCGATCCGCGCCGAACTGAGCGAACTCGATGCGGTGACGAGCATCCGCGAGTTCCTGGAGTTCCTCGGCCGTCACGAAGCCACGGGCGGCCCGGGCTTCATCGGCCAGTTCGTCGATGGCGACTTCGGCGATCCCGACCGCTACATCCTCTTCTGGTCGCAGGCCGGCATCGGCCTCCCCGATGAGTCGTACTACCGGGAAGAGGCGTTCGAGGAGATCCGCGAAGAATACAAGCGGTACGCGCAGCGGATGCTCGGCTTCCTGGAAGACGAGACCACGGCGGCCGAACAGACTGCTGCGCTCTGGGAGCTCGAGAAGAACATCGCCAAGGTGCACTGGGACGCCGTGGCCTCCCGCGACTTCGAGAAGATGTACAACGTGCGCGCGGTGCGTGACGAGTATCCCGTGCTGGAGCCGTGGCTCGACACGATGGATGCGCCGTCGCACATCTTCGACCGCGTCGTGGTCGCGCAGCCGAGTTTTGTCGAGGGCGTCGTCGAGCTGTTGACGGAAGACAACCTCGAGGCGTGGAAGGCGTGGGCGAAGCTCTCGATCGTCCGCGGCGCAGCACCGTACCTGACGAGTGAGATGTCGAAGACGAACTTCGACTTCTACGGCACCGTCCTGACCGGTACGACGAAGCAGCGGGCTCGCTGGAAGCGCGGCGTTCGCTTCGTCGAGGGCGCGATCGGCGATGCCGTCGGCCGCGCCTACGTCGAGCGCCATTTCCCACCGACGGCCAAGGCGCGCATGAACGAGCTGATCGAGAACCTCGTCGCCGCCTACGAGCAGTCGATCAAGAATCTCGACTGGATGAGCGAGGAGACTCGCCAGCGCGCGCTCGAGAAGCTGGGCAAGTTCGTACCGAAGATCGGCTATCCCGTCAAGTGGCGCGAGTACGGCGAACTCTCGGTAACCGACGACCTCATGCAGAACGCGAGGAGCGCCTCCAAACACGAGCACGACTTCGAACTCGCGAAAGTCGGCGGCAAACTCGACCGCGACGAGTGGGAGATGAGCCCGCAGACCGTCAACGCCTACTATCACCCCGGTCGCAACGAGATCGTGTTTCCCGCTGCGATTCTGCAGCCGCCCTTCTTCCACGAGAACTGGGATGACGCGGCGATCTACGGCGCGATCGGCGCTGTTATCGGCCACGAGATCGGGCACGGCTTCGACGATCAGGGCTCGAAGTTCGATGGCGACGGTCAGTTGCTCGACTGGTGGACAGAGGATGACCGCTCAGCATTCGAGGAGCGCACGAGCGTGCTCATCGATCAGTTCAACGAGCTGAAGCCGAAGGACGCCCCCGACCACGCGGTCAACGGCGAACTCACGATCGGAGAGAACATCGGCGACCTCGGCGGCTTGGGCATCGCCTGGAAGGCGTATCAGCTGTCGCTCGGCGGTGGGGAGGCCCCCGTGATCGACGGGCTCACCGGCGCGCAGCGCTTCTTCTACTCCTGGGCGGCCGTGTGGCAGATGAAGATCCGCCCGGCCGAGGCCGTTCGACTCGTGCAGATCGATCCGCACTCGCCGAACGAGCACCGCACCAACCAGATCGTCAAGAACCTCGACGCGTTCTACGACGCCTTCGGCGTGCAGGAGGGCGACCCCATGTATCTCGCACCTGAGCAGCGCGTCACGATCTGGTAGGGGAACATCTCGCCGCGGCTCCCGGCTGAGTCCGTGCGGGGTCGACCTAGCGCTCGCTGCCGAGGTCAGCGCTCGGCTCATCCGTCGTGTTGCGTGTGTGCGGGACGTAGCCCTGTGCCCACTCCGGAGTACCGACGACGGGCTGCGCGGCCGGATTCGCTATCCCGCCGTTTCGAGAACCGGGATGCCCGCCCGCCAGGTGCTTCGCGGGGACGGTCACGAGGGGTTCCGGGATGCGCTTGCCGAAGAGCCCGAGAGCGGCCATGACGGCGATGATCACGGCGAAGATGATCCACCCGGGGATGCCGACGACGGTCTGCGTGAGTCCGCCATTCGCATCGAAGTTCATCACGAAGAGGAATCCGATCGTTGCCGTCGCGTTCAGTGCCCCGTGGCCGACTGCCGCAACCCACACGTTCCGGCACCACAGCCTCGACCAATTGAGGATGATCCCGACCAGGAAGCAGAACACGACCATCAGGAGCACGCCAAGGATGTCCGTCCTCCCGAAGTTGTAACCGAGCAGGATGATCGGTGCGTGCCAGACGCCCCAGATGACGCCGCTGACGATCGCCATGGGCCAGAAGCCCAGCGGCCTCAGCGCCGATACCAGGAAGCCGCGCCAACCGAGTTCCTCACCGAATGCCGCGAACGTGGCTTGCACGACCAGAAGCGGTGTCATCGCGACTGAGAGCAGGGCGAGACCTTCGGCGGACATCCCGACTGCGGCAGCGTCCTGTTCGAGGGCCGCGGCGTTGAAACCGAAATCGACCCAGCCGAACAGGCTTGCGACGAAGGCGGCACCGATCGCGATCAGGCCGAAGACGATCGGCCATACGAGTATCAGCACAATGGAACGCACGACCGGCTTGAAGGGGGTGAGCCCCAGGTAGCGAGCTTTGTACTTCGGCTTCACGATGAAGAACGTCACGACGAGCGCAGCAACGGTCGGGGTGTACATCATGACCATGACGAGCCACGGGAACTTCGGATCCGCGAGGCCGTCGCCGAGCCAGAGCGGGAGTGCAACGAGCCACGCGAGGCCGCACGCGAGAACCGAGTACACGGTCACGGCGAACCACGGAACACGTGCCTTCTCGGTCGGCACATTTGTTGCAGATGCTGGAGAGGTGTTCATGCCTTCAATCCTGGTGAGGAGATGGGTGACATGCCTCCCCCGCGCGGCGGAAATCGTCCGGCCCGGCCTCCTCCGCTCGTCGAACAGGAGCATTGTTACAGAAGCGGGATGCCTGCACCCGTGAAAAGTGGTGGGTCTGCGCAGTCGGAGCGGATGCGTTCGCGCTGAGCGGTCATCACCGGTACCGTTGACGTGTGCGGCTGAAGCCGTAAACGAAGATTAGGGAGTGAATCATGCGAGGACGTCTTCTCTTCATCGTTGGGCTCGGCGTTGGGTATGTGCTCGGAGCACGTGCAGGTCGCCAGCGCTACGAGCAGATCGCCTCGGCGGCGAACAAGGTGTGGAACTCGAACGCAGTTGCCCGCCCGCGCGAGCAGGCCGTTGATTTCGTGCAGGAGCAGGCGCCGAAGGTCGCCGCGGCCGCTGCTGACACGGCGTCGAAGACGCTGAACAAGGTGACGAAGCGTAAGGCGTAGCATGCAGGAGCGTAAGCGGCTCGGAGACATCGTGAGTGAGCTCCCCGGGCAAATCATTGGCCTGATCAGTGCCGAAATTGCCAATCTCAAGAAGGAGATCACCGGCAAGGTCGCCGGTATCGGCAAGGGAGGGGCACTGCTCGCAGTCGCGGGTGTTCTGGCCCTGTTCATGCTCGGCTGGCTTTTCGTCGCCGGATTCTTCGCGTGGAACCTGTTGTTCCCGGAGTGGGCCGCCGCACTGCTGACGGCCGCTTCGATTCTCCTGATCGCTGCTCTGCTTGCGATTCCGGGGATCGCCGCGATCAACAAGAACAAGGACTTCGGCAACCTCCGAAGCGTCAACTCGATCAAGGATGATGTGAACATGGTGCGCGGGCTCGGCCACGCTGCCGACGGCACCTCGCCGATGGATGACCTTGATCGCGACGGGAAGGACGACTGACGTGAGCGAAGAAGAGAACGGATCGAAGCCGGCTCCCTCGCAGCGAGACATCGACAAGCAGCGCGAAGCGCTGCGGCAGAACCTCAACGCGCTCGAAGACACGATCAACCCTTCGAAGATCGTCAGCCGCGTCAAAGAGAAGGTGCAGGACGACCCTGCGCCCTGGATTGCAGCGGCTACGGGACTCGCCGTACTGATCGGCGGCATCGTCACCCTGGTGATCGTCAAGCGCCGCTAACGTCGCTGCGCGAGCACGTCGCTCGTCACTCACACCGCTTTACGTCGCATCTGTCGAGTGCACACTTCTCGGTCTATGCATGGCGACACGCCCGTATAGCGCGTTCATTCCATGCATGGACCGAGAAGTGTTCTCACGCAACGGTGAGGGGCGGTGCGCGCTAGTTGCCGGTCGAGGGCAACGCTACTTCGAGTTCGGAAATCGCCGATGAGGCGATTTCGTGGAAAGGTCCGGGCTCAATCGGCTGTCGATGGCAACGCTACTTCGAGCTCAAAGTGAGTGCCGTCTCCCGAAGCGTCGCCGAGGCCCAGGCGTTCGTAGAAGTCGGTTGCGACCTGCGATGACTGCCACTGCAGGACCCGGATGCTGCGCTCCCGAATCGCCCAGTCGCGAATGGCATTGAACAGGGCCGTGCCCGCCCCGTGACCGCGGCCGTCCGGCGCGACCCAGAGGTCGTGCATCCTCGCGATGGACCAGTCCCGATCGTTGGCGGGACCGTAGTCCTGTGCTGCTGCGTACCCGATAACGCGATCATCGTGCGTTGCGACGACGATGTGATGATCCCACGACTCCACGAGTCGATCGAGGCGCTCGCGATAGCGGTTGACCTTCTCATCGGTCGACGGAGCGGTGTTGTGCGTGACGAACAGCACCAGCAGCTCGCGGATATCCTGCTCGGTCGCTACGCGAATCGCACCATCGTCGTTCATGGCTTCAAGCGTAGTCGTTCACGCGGCCGCCGCGTGCGCTGAGCAGAACGCTTCGCAGCCCTCGTGCGCAACCATCTGCCGCGTGCACGACGACTCAGCGCAGTCTCCGACCCTGTTGGTGGCATCCCCGCAGACGACGCACTCGCCGAGCAGCTTCGCGCCGTCGCCGAAGTCTACGGAGCCGCGGCGGTCGAAGACGTAGAGCGAGCCCTCCCAGAGCCCCTTGTTGCCGAACGTCTCGCCGTACCGCACGATGCCGCCGTCGACCTGGTAGACCTCTTCGAACCCGCGCTGCACCATGAGGCTCGACAGCACTTCGCAGCGGATGCCGCCAGTGCAGTACGTGACGATCGGCTTGTTCTTCAGGTGGTCGTACTTGCCGCTGTCGAGTTCTTCGACGAAGTCGCGCGTCGTCTCGACATCGGGGACGATCGCGTCTTTGAAGCGGCCGATATCGGCCTCGTAGCGGTTACGGCCATCGAAGAACACGGTCTCGGGGTTCTGCTCGACGAGTTTGTTCACCTCCGCGGGCTTGAGATGCTTGCCTCCGCCGACGACTCCGTCTTCATCGACACGCAGCTCTCCGGGAGCCCCGAACGTGACGATCTCATCGCGCACCTTGACCGTGAGCTTCGGGAAATTTTCGGCACCGCCCGGCGACCACTTCATCTCGGTGCCGCGGAAGCCCGAGTACTCTCGCGTGACGCGAACGTAGCGCTTCAACGCGTCGATGTCACCGCCGAGCGTGCCGTTGATCCCGTGTTCGGAGATGAGCACGCGACCCATCAGTCCGAGTGACGATGCGAGCGTGTACTGCCACATCCTGATCGCCTCCGGATCGGCGAGCGGTGTGAACTTGTAGAAGAGGATGACCTTCTGCATAGGGCCATTCTCTCAGTTTGTGGGTTCCGCAGTGGCGCTTGCCGCGGTGACCGGTCAGCGCCAACATGGACTCCGTGAATATGTGGTTCCAATGGCTGCTTTCCCTGTTCGTGCGGAGCAGGCGGACTCCGCGTCTCGACCTCGGCGCGGTTTCGCGTATCGGGTTCCGAGTGCTGCCGACCGACATCGACCTGCTGATGCACATGAACAACGGGCGCTACCCGTCGTACATGGATCTCGGTCGTGTCGATCTCACGAAGCGCACGGGGGTGGAGGCGAAGCTTTCGAAGCACGGCATTTACGCCGTGGTCGCCGCTCAGACCATCAGCTACAGGAAGTCGCTGCAGCTCTTCCAGCGCTTCACGATCGAGTCGCGCATCCTCGGCTCCGACGCCAGGAGCTTCTACGTCGAGCAGCGCTTCGTCGTGCGGGGCGAGGTGTACGCCAGGGCGATCGTTCGGGGACGGATGATCCAGAAGGGGAACGGCACGCTCAAAGTCGCGGACGTCGAGCGGTTGACGGGGCTCGATCTCAGCGGCTTCGAACTCCCTGCCGATGTCGAGCACTGGGGCAGCACGTTCAAGCTCCCGGCGACGAAGGCCGATGCCCCGAGCGTGTGGTGAATCCGATCCAGTGGATCGGATTCATGCAAGGGAGGGTCGTAGAAAATCTTCAGTGCGGGG
>NZ_CAMEFJ010000089.1 GCF_945915485.1 uncultured Agrococcus sp. | reverse complement strand
ATCGCCTCGTTCGCGTTGATCGTCCACATGTCGGTGCCGGTCACGAACTCTGCGGCTGCGTCGGATGCGAGCACGTGATCGAGCGAGCCGACCATCCCGCCGAACGCGTACGAGTAATCGGGGCCGCCGTCCGTGAGGTTGACGTAACCCGCATCCAGGATGGTCGTCACGGGGTCTTCCTGCGCGTACGCGTTCAGATCGCCCGTGATGAAGACGAGGTCGGTGTCGTGCTGCTGCTCGAGCGCCTCGGAGAAGTCGACGAGCGCTTCGGCCTGTCGCACACGGTCACCGTTCCAGCCGCCGACAGCCCATGCCGGGCCGAGTTCATCGTCGCGGTTCTCGTTGTCACCGCTTCCCGAGCCGCCCTTCGACTTGAAGTGGTTCACGATGACGACGAACTCGTTCTCGCCCTCTTCGGCACCTGCTGGAGCGAACAGTGCAGCGAACGGCGCACGACCGTTGGAGAAGTTGTCGTCGAACAACAGCTCGGACGTGCCCTCGATGTACGTGACCTCCTCGGGCTGATAGATGAACGCCGTGCGGATCACGTCGTCGCCGGGGTATCCGTCTGCCGGCACCTCCGGCGAGGGTACGAACGCCCAGCGTTCCTCTCCTGCCGCCGCGTTGAGCGCCTGGACGAGGGTGTCGACCGAGTGGTCGCGGTCCTGACCGACGTTCGACGGATCCTCGATCTCTTCGAGCGCAACGACCGATGCGTCGAGCAGGTTGATGGCCTCGACGATCTTCGCCTCTTGGCGCTCGAAGTTCTCCTGATCGAACGCACCGCGCGGGTGGTCGCAGAAGTTCGTCGCGATGGGGTTGCCGTCACGATCCGGGTACCCCTCGCAACCGGGCTCGTCGGTGCCGAGCGTCGTGAAGTAGTTCAGGACGTTGAAGGTCGCGATCGACAGGTCTCCGCCGACATCCGCGGGAGCAGCCTCGCGAACATCCCCGAACTCGACCGGCGAGTTCTCGAGACCGCGAACGGGCTCGGTCGGCTGGAATCGCCAGCTGCCGAAGTCGTAATCGAGCACGACTCCGTCAAGGAAGTCGACGTTCGCGCCGATCGAAACGGGCGTGTCGAGCGTCAGATACGGCAGCGGCGAATTCTTCGCCGCATCATTCGTCATGTAGTTCCAGTTCTGACCGTCGTCGAGCAGCACGCTGCGTTCCTCGTTCGACGCGGCCTGCGCGTACGCTTCGTCCGATCCGGGCACACCGACCTCAGTCGGCTGCACAAGCGGTGTATCGCCGAACGCCAGCCCGACCTCGCCGAACTGGTTGAGCGAATAGTTGTCGCTCACCGTGTAGTCGCCCTGGGGCAGGAGCAGCATGCCCTCGAAGACCTCGCGCTCCTCTTCCGTCGTCGGCCATGCGGGCAGCTCGAGCGGTTCGACCGCACCGAGCGAATCCTCGTGTTCCTCGACGCCGTTCGCTGCGATCTCGGTCGTGCCGAAGTTCTCGTCGACGACACCGCTCACGAGCAGCGAGTCGCCGATCTCGACGTCTTCCGCATAGCTCGCGCCGGAAACGAAGATGCCGGTCGATGCGTCGTGATCTCCGAGGTCGACCTCTTCAGCCTCCTGGATGAAGAAGCCGTTCTTGCTGCCCTGACCGGTGTAGACGGCCGTCACGACGCCCTCTGTCGTGACCTGCTGGCCGGGGAACGGCGTCTCGCTTCCCGTGCCCTGCAGCACGCGGATGGGCGTAACCTCGTCGGGGTCGATCGGCTCTTCCGGCTCGCCCGGGTCTTCCCCATCATCGCCCTCGAGCGACTGCGGCGTCGGCTCGCCGACTGCGAAGTCATCGGCATTGTTGTCGGTGTCGACCGTGACATCGGCTCGTGCGACGGACGTCGAATTCGACGTCGCTTCCGCCGGTTCGCCCTCGTAGAGGCTCGCTGCGCCCCAACCGAGGAGGTCGATCGTGGCATCGTCCGCATCCTGTACCTCTACGGAGCCCTGCTGGCCGGACATATTGAAGCTGGCTTCGTGGTCGAATTCGAAGCTCGGGAGATCGGTGTTGTTTCCCGTCGCGGCAGCGATCAGGAAGTACGAGTCGGCGGGGAGCGTACCCGAAAGGGTCGTGTTGCCTCCCGTGTTGCCGTTCGCTGCGTAGTAGGTGACGGTGACGCCGTCGAGGCTGATGTCGGCATCCGACATGTTGTAGAGCTCGACGAAGTCGCGGTCGAACACTGCTCCCGAGTTGCCGCCGCCTCCGTAGACTTCGCTGATGACGAGATCCTCCGAGGGCGCGGCCTGTGCCGCCGGCGCGGGTGCGAATACCGCGAGTCCGGTCACGCCGAGTGCGGACGCCAGCGTCACGACCCCGAGCTTCTGTAAAACGTTACGCAAGGGTATGCTCTCTTCTCTTGGTTCGACCGCCGAGCGCACCGATGCTGTTAAGGCGCTTCACGCGCGACGGTCGCGGGACAAACAAGTGTTCTGAGCTTAACCAGGTTCGGCAACGAGCGGGTGAATTTCTTGCCAACTGCGCCCCTCACTACCTCTCCCCTGCCGTCTCCCTCCGTGTCGTGTGAAAACTTCTCGGTGCTTTTGCGTCGACACTCCGGTGTGTGTACGGGGTGTCGCCCGAAATGCACCGAGAAGTTTTCAGAACGAAAGGGGAGACTAGGTGGCGCGCGGGTGCGCCGTCGTATACATGTCGCGCAGTGTGTCGGCCGTGAGGTGGGTGTAGATCTGCGTTGTCGCAACCGACGCGTGGCCCAGGAGTTCCTGCACGACCCGCACATCCGCCCCTCCCTCGATGAGATGCGTCGCGAACGAGTGCCGGAAGGTGTGCGGTGACACGTGGTCGATCTCGGCACGCTCCGCAACGGCCTGCATGACCAGCCACGCATTCTGTCTGCTGAGCCTCGCGCCCCGGGCGCCGAGAAACAGCGCAGGAGTCGACTTCCCTTTCGCGCTGAAGACGGGCCGCCCCCGCACCAGCCAGGCGTCGAGGGCGCGCCTGGCGAAACGTCCGACCGGCACGAGACGCTGCTTGTTGCCCTTGCCGGTCACGCGCACGATGTCCTCCTGCACGTCGTCGACATCGAGCGAGACGATCTCGGTGATCCTGGCGCCCGTGGCGTACAGCAGTTCGAGCAGCGCGCGGTCGCGCAATTGTGCAGGTGTAGCGTCCACTCCTCCTCCGGCCGCTTCCAGCAAGCGCTCCATCTGATCGACCCGGATGGCCTTCGGCAGTCGCTGCGGCAGCTTGGGCGGCCTGTGGTCGGCGGCGACGTCCTGCTCCACGAGCCCCTCTTCGACGAGGAACCTGTGGAAGCCCCGAATCGCGCTCAATTTCCTGGCCACGCTGGAGGCTGCCAGCCCGCGATCCGCAAGCGACTGATGGAACTTCGTCACATCCTCTTTCGAGATGTCGGCGACGGTCGCCACTGCCCGCTCGACGAGCACGTCGAGGTACCCGCTCAGGTCCCGCCGGTACGCCGCGGCCGTGTGTTTGGAGAGACCGCGCTCGATCGTCAGCTGCCGCAAATAGCGCTCAGCGGCATCCGCGGGGTTCATATCACTCGTGGCGCCTCGGCCGGCAGCGGCGCGAGCCCGCGCCGGCGACGGGCATCCAGCGCTAGAACGCCGAGCTGTGTCGCTCCGTCGAGCACCCGGAGGTTCAGCACCGCATCGAGGAGGTCTGCAAACGGTACGCGAGTCACCGTCATATGCGCCTCCTCCCCTGTTCGCTCGTACTCGGACCCCGCTGCAGCAAGCCCCGTTGCCAGGAAGACCCTGAAGATCTCGTCGCTCGAACCGCTCGTCGCCGACGCGTCGACAAGTGTCGACCACTCCGCAGCGGTCACGTCGGCTTCTTCCGCGAGCTCACGCTTGGCCGTCGCAAGGCTGTCTTCACCGGGCACGTCCAAGCATCCCGCCGGCAGCTCCCAGCACTGCGCATCGATCGGGGCACGATACTGCTGCAGCACGACGACGCGATCCTGCTCATCGAGCGCAAGCACCGACACCGAGCCCGGATGCACGATCCACTGCCTGTTCAGCTCTTCGCCCTCATATGCGACAGTCGCATCGTCGAAGTGGAAGAGCCGCCCTTCGTAGACTCGGGTTCGGGATCGTATTGCTCCTCCGCCGGCTCGGTCGGTGATCATCGTTCACTCCTCGTCGAATAGCCTCGAAGCGCGCTGACGATCGAGCGCCGCGTCAACGAGCCCCTTGAAGAGCGGGTGCGCGATCGTCGGCCGGCTCTTCAACTCAGGATGCGCCTGCGTCGCGATGTAGTACGGGTGGCCCGGCAGCTCGATGTACTCGACGAGATTGCCGTCGGGGCTCAGCCCCGAGAACTGCAGACCGGCATCCGTGAGGCGCTCGCGGTAGCCGTTGTTCACCTCGTAGCGGTGTCGATGACGCTCCCACGAGATTTCGGAACCATACAGTTTCGCGGCAAGCGACTCCGGTGCGAGCTTCGCCTCGTACAGGCCGAGGCGCATCGTGCCGCCCAGATCACCGCCGTGGATGTGCTGCATCTGCTCGGCCATCGTTGCGACCACCGGCTCCTCGGTGTTTTCTTCGAACTCCGTCGAGGAGGCACCCTCGATGCCGGCTACGTTCCGGGCGTACTCGATAACCATGCACTGCAGGCCGAGGCAGACGCCAAGTGTCGGGATGCCGTTCTCGCGTGCGAAGCGCAGCGCGCCGAGTTTGCCCTCGATGCCGCGGATGCCGAATCCGCCCGGCACGATGATGCCGTCGACGTCGCTCAGCGCAGCCGACGCTCCCTCGGGTGTTTCGCACGTATCGGAGGCGACCCACTTGATCTCGACCTTGATCTGCGACGCGAAACCGCCGGCCTTGAGCGCCTCGGTGACCGACAGGTAGGCGTCCGGCAGGTCAATGTACTTGCCGACAAGACCGATCGTGACGGTGTTGCGCGGGTTGTGCACCGCATCGAGCACGCGGCTCCAGTCACCCCACTGCAGCGGCTCGGCACCGAGCTCGAGCTGCTCGTCGATCACGACATCGAGCCCCTGGTCGGTCATCATGGTCGGCACGTCGTAGATCGACGGGACATCGACCGCGTTCAGCACGGCACGCTCCTCGACGTCGCACATGAGTGCGATCTTCTTGCGATTCGATTCCGAGACCGGTCGGTCGCTGCGAAGTACAAGGGCATCCGCCTGGATGCCGATCGCGCGGAGCGTCGAAACCGAGTGCTGCGTCGGCTTCGTCTTCTGCTCGCCGGAGGCGCCCATGAACGGCACGAGGGAAACGTGTACGAAGAAGACGTTCTTGCGCCCCAGCTCATGACGGATCTGCCGCGCAGCTTCGAGGAACGGCTGCGATTCGATGTCACCGACCGTGCCGCCGATCTCGGTGATGATCACGTCGGGCTGCGGGTCGTTCTCAGCCTGCAAGCGCATGCGTCGCTTGATCTCGTCGGTGATGTGCGGAATCACCTGCACGGTGTCGCCGAGATACTCGCCGCGCCGTTCCCGTTCGATAACGGTCGAATACACCTGGCCCGTCGTCACGTTCGCCGCCTGCGACAGGTTCACGTCGAGGAAGCGCTCGTAATGGCCGATGTCGAGATCGGTCTCCGCGCCATCGTCGGTCACGAAGACCTCGCCGTGCTGGAACGGGTTCATGGTTCCGGGGTCGACATTGAGGTAGGGGTCGAGCTTCTGCATCACCACGTGAAGACCGCGAGAAGTGAGAATGCGACCGAGAGAAGCGGCCGTCAGGCCCTTGCCGAGCGAAGAAACGACGCCGCCCGTGACGAATACCTGTTTAGTGACCTTGCCGGAAGTTACGTTCACGGGCTTTAATCCTATCTCACTTCGAGCGCTGTGTCCCGTCGGCCAGCAACTCGCGAGCGTGAGCGAGAGCGACTTCGGAGTCCGTTCCTGCGAGCATACGCGCCAACTCCGACACTCTCGCTTCTCCCACGACGGGAGCGATGCTCGAACTCGTGACTTCTCCGTCGGTGCCCTTCTCGATGCGCACGTGCGTGGAAGCGAACGCGGCGACCTGCGCCAGGTGCGTCACCACGATGACTTGCGAGTGCTCGGCGAGCTTCGCAAGCCGTCGCCCGACTTCGATCGCCGCCTCTCCTCCGACGCCGGCGTCCACTTCATCGAAGACGAGTGTCGGAACATCGCCCGCTGACAGCGCCACCTCGATCGCCAGCATGACGCGGGAGAGCTCGCCTCCTGACGCGCTCGTCGCAACGGGCTTCGCATCCACACCGGGATGCGGCGCCAGCAGAATCCGCACCTCGTCACGCCCGTGCCGCAGCAGTTCGTCGCCGGGTGCGACCTCCACCGCAACGCGCGCGTTCGGCATAGCGAGCGTGCGCAGTTCTTCCTCAACACGACCCTGCAGCTCTTCAGCAGCTCGCGTACGGATGCCCGTCAGCGTCTCCGCGAGGTCCTGCGCGGCCGCGCGCTCACGTTCCACTTCGGCAGCGAGTCGCTCGGTGCTGGCATCATCGTCGTCGAGTTCCGCAATGCGCAGTGCGCCGTCGGCGCCGTACTGCAGGGCGTCTTCTATCGAGCCGAACCGTCGTACGATCCCGCTCACGTCGTGCAAGCGCGCCTGCACCTCGTCGGGAGACGCTGACGGTGACTCCAGCGCGTCGAGGAAGTTCACGAGCTCGCTCGATGCCTCGGCGAGTGCGGTCTCCGCGACGATCAGCTGGTCCGCTACCGGAGCGAGCAGCGGGTCCTCCTCGCGCTCGACGAGCCTGCGAGCGACGCCGACGAGTGTGAGGGCATCCGGGGCGTCCTCATCGCTCGACAGGCTCGTGCGTGCCTCGGCGATTGCGGCACGCAGCGCTTCTCCGTGTTCGAGGCGGTGCGCGAGCGCCTCGAGCTCGATGTCCTCGCCCGGCTGCGGGTCGACGGCCGCGATCTGATCGAGTTCTTCCCGAAGCATCGTCGCTTCCCGGCGCCGAGCTTCCCGGTTCTCGGTGATCTCCTCGAGCTGCTCGTTCGCCCGCTGCCAGGCGTGCAGTCGCTCTCGATACGCCGCGAGCGACTCCTGCAGCTCGTGTCCGGCCGCTCTATCGAGTGCGGCGCGCTGCGCGGCAGGAGACTTCAATCGCTGCTGGTCGGCTTGGCCGTGGACGGCGACGAGACTGTCGGTCACGCTCGCCAGCACGCCGGCGGGCACCGCGACTCCCCCTGCTTGCGCTCTCGACCTTCCCGTAGCGGCAACCGTCCGGCCGAGGATCAAATCGCCGTCGTCGAGCTCGCCGCCGGCGTCTTCTACCGACGCGACGGGCTCCCCTTCGACGCCCTCCCAGATACCCTGCACTGACGCTCTGTCGGCGCCTCGGCGGACAGCGCCGCTGTCAGCGCGCTCACCGCGTAGTAGTGCGAGCGCCTGCAGCACCATGGTCTTGCCGGCACCCGTCTCACCCGTTATCGCGGTGAAACCGGGCCCCACGGGTAACGTGCCTGAGTCGATGACGCCGAGCCCCCGGATGCTCAGCTCCTGCAGCCTCGGGGTCACGAACCGCCTCGCCATCCCTCGACCGGAAGGTGAAACTTCGCTACCAGCCGATCGGCGAACGGTGCCTGCGAGAGTCGCGCGAGTCGCAGCGGTTGCGCGTGCCGCGTCGCGTGCACGGATGCGCCCTGCGGCAGGTCGTACGAGCGCCGGGAATCGCACCACAGCGTCGCACCGTCGACGCTGCGCTCGGCGATCTTCACGGTCATGCGGGAGTCCGGGCCCGCGACGAGCGCTCGTGTGAAGAGCGCGTGCGCCCCCAGCGGCACCATCAGCATGACGTCGGCCTCCGGCCACACGATCGGGCCTCCTGCCGAGAACGAATACGCTGTCGAACCGGTCGGCGTAGCCATGATGACCGCATCGGCGCCGAACGATGAGATGGGGCGCGCGTCGATCGCAAGTACGACTTCGACCATGCGGCCCGAATCGACTTTCTCGATCGCTGCTTCGTTCACCGCCCAGGTTCTGAACCGTTCTTGGCCACCGATCTCGACGGACACGTCAAGCACGAGCCGCTCCTCGACGGTGTATTCGCCGGCGACGGCTCGCTCGACAACACGCTCGAGCTCTGCAACCTCCGCCTCTGCGAGAAAGCCGACGTGACCCATATTGATACCGAGGAGAGGAGCGCGGGTTTCGCGCTGCAGTTCGCTCGCGCGCAGAATCGTGCCGTCGCCTCCGAGCGTGATGATGAGGTCGACATCACCGCCGTCGTGAGCCTCGATGACGTGCAGCTCGGGGCTGTGCGCGAGCAGTGCCGGCCTGTCGACGTCGAGGACTACGGGGGTGATCTCGCTCTCGGCGAGACGCTTCACGATCGTGGCGGCCGTAGCCACCGATGCGTCTCGACCGGAGTGGAACGCGATCAAGAACGTTCGCGATGCGCTCTCGCTGCCGCTCATCCGCGCTCCCCTCCCGTTTCCTCGAACAACTCATCCCATTCTGTCGGAAGAAGTGGTGTTTGCGGCGAACCCAGCTCGTTCGAGTCCCTATTCGCGACGAAATGTGCGAGGTACTCGATGTTCCCGTGCGCGCCCTCGATGGGGCTGCGGGCGAGCGCGGACAGTTGCCAACCGTGGTCTGCTGCGGCCAGGGCAACGCGTTCGACCGACGATCGACGCAGACCCGCATCGTGCACGACCCCGTCGCCTATGCGCTCTCTGCCCACTTCGAACTGGGGCTTGACCAGCACCATCCAGTCGCTGACGTCCGCGAGTGCAGCGGTGATCGGTTCGAAGAGAAAGCTTGCGGAAATGAACGAAACGTCGGCGACGACGAAATCGATGCCGTCGTCCAGGTCACCTGGCCGAATGTCCCGCACATTCATCCCCTCCAGCACACGGATGCGCGGGTCTTCCGCAAGTGCGAACTGCCCGTGACCGACATCCAACGCGGTCACGTGCGCGGCTCCTCGCTCGAGGAGCACCTGCGTGAACCCACCCGTTGAAGCGCCTACATCGAGCGCTCGCCGGCCGGCGGGATCGATTTTGAACTGATCAAGAGCACGGAGGAGCTTCTGCGCGCCCCTCGAGACGTAGCGGTCGGAAGTCACGCCGACCACCGTGCTACTGAAGACCTTCGTGTTCGCCTTCGCTGCGCGTCCGTCGACGGTGACCCGCCCTGCGTCGATCAGCTGACGCGCATGCGATCGGCTCCTGGCGAGACCGCGCTCTGCGAGCGCGACGTCCAGGCGACGCACTGCGTCATCCCGCGCATCGTAGGGCTCGCGTTCGCTCACTGCCCGTTCAGCTCGGCTTGCAGTCGATCGTGGATGCGCGAGAAAGACGCCGCTCTGTCCTGCAACGGCTGCTCTGCGATGATGTCGAGTTCATCGACCAGCGCGTCCTCGAGGCTGTCCGCACTGCGCCCTTCGATCGTGGCTTCCCTGTCCGACGGGATCTCCTCATCGTGCATAGCTCTCCCCTGCAGTGTCATGGTGCTGCAACCTCCTTCGAGGCTACCCTGAACGTGTGATTCCCTCTCTCGCAGCCGCCCCGGCCGAGCAACCTCCCCTTCCCGCCGCTGTTCATTCGGCAGCGTCACGGCACGGTGGCGAACCCGTGTGCGTCTGGGTGAACAAAGCCGGCGGTTCGACCTGGCAGTTCGGCGAGCATTTCGCGAAGTGGAACCCCACGGGCTCGGTCGAATCGCTCGGCGACGAATACCAACGCATGCGATGGCTGCGCACGAGGTTTCCGTGCCCTGAGCCGGTTGCAGTGGTCGTGGAAGACGACGGCGAAATGCTGCTGACGGAGGCACTCGATGGTCTGGGCGCGGTAACCGACACTTGGCGTGCCCGACCGGAAACTGCGGTCAAGGCGATCGCGGAGGGTCTTCGTCGCCTGCACGCGCTCGAGACGTACGACTGCCCGTTCATGGTGGATGTCCCCGCTTCTCCTCTGGACGACACGGTACTCTCGCATGGGGACGCGTGTGCCCCGAACACGATTCTCGCCGCAGACGGAACGTTCACCGGCATCGTGGATCTGGCTCGCGTCGGTCTCGCAGACCGCTGGTTCGACCTGACCATTGCGGCAATGTCGCTGGAATGGAACTATGGCAAAGGCTACGAACCGCTGTTCTACGCAACGTACGGAATCGAGCGCAACGAAGAGCGCATCCGTTTCTGGCAGCAGTGGTGGAACAGCAGCACCTAGGCAGGGTGGCTCCGCGAGGTTACGACCTC
>NZ_CAMEFJ010000088.1 GCF_945915485.1 uncultured Agrococcus sp. | reverse complement strand
AGCGCCTGGCCGCTCCACATCGTGAGGAAGTTTCCGTCGCGCCAGAGCGAGCTGTTTCCCCTGACGTTTCCCCGCAGGAACTCGCTCTGACGCGACGCATCTGCCTCATCGGTCGTAGGTTGAGCAGCACCGGAGGACATCACACCCGCTTCGAGATGCTCGTGGTGGTCACCACCTTCTGGTTGAGACATGTCAATCAGTCTGTACAACTGGTTGAGGTTTGTCAATCGCTCTCGCTAGAATGCCTCTATGAGCACGGAGCAGGAGCGGATGCGGGCACTGAGTTCACCACTGCGTCTACGTGTGCTGCGCCTCTGCCAGGAGCCGCGCACGAACAAGGAGCTCGCTGAGCTGCTGGGCACCAATCCCGGCACCATGCTGCATCACGTGCGTACGCTCGTCCGCACCGGGTTCCTTGAGCAGGAGGCTGAGCGTGCGGGGACGCAAGGCGCCAGGGAGGTGCCCTACCGCGCAACGGGGCTGTCCTGGAATACGCCGATGCCCCGTGAGTCACGCGTGCTGTTCGAAGTCTTCACGCAGCAGGTCGCCGATCTCCGTCCAGATGACCTCCTGAACACGACCTGGTTGGGGCTTCGCCTCAACCGAGAGCATCGAGAGGAGCTTCAGCAGCGCCTGCACGATCTCGCGGAGGAGTTCAAACAGCGCGGGCCGGATCCCGATGGCGAGCCCTACTCGCTGTTCACCGCTTTCCATCCGGATAGGACCTCGCCTTCGGGTCAGATCTAGCGCTCACATTCAGGTTTCAATGCGAATCCGCTTCGCTTCCCGGGCTGACGAGACCGGACTCGTAGCCGATCACAACGAGTTGTGCACGATCCCGCGCGTGCAGTTTGGCAAGCAGTCTGCTGACGTACGTCCTCGCCGTCGCAGGGCTCAGGTGCAAGCTCTTTCCGACCTCTGCATTCGAAGCTCCTCTCGCAACTCGTTCGAGCACCTCCCGTTCCCGCTCCGTCAGGCCATCCAGCAGTTCCGGCCGCACCGTCCTATCGATGCGTTCGCCGAGGTGACCGAGCACTTTCTTGGTGATCGACGGCGACAGCAGCGACTCCCCTGCCACGACGACGCGTAGCCCCTCGCGAAGCTCATGCGGAGCAATGTCCTTGAGCAGATAGCCGGCAGCGCCGGCCCGGATCGCGGCGAGCACGTTCTCGTCTTCGTCGAACGTCGTGAGGACGACCACGCGGACATGCGCGAGCTTCGGGTCCTGCACGATGAGTTCGGTCGCTCCGATCCCATCGAGCCGCGGCATCCGAATGTCCATGAGTACAACGTCGGGCCGGTGCTGACGAACAAGTTCGGCTCCGGCCCGCCCGTCCGCAGCCTCCGCAACAACGCGGATGTCCTCGTCGCGTTCGACGATCGATCGAAGACCGGTCCTCACGAGCTCCTGATCGTCGACGAGAACAACCGTGATCATGATGTCAGCCTCGTCGGCATCGTGACTTTCACGGTGAATCCCTCCCCCTGTGCTGTGACCGTTTCGAGTGTCCCACCGAGCAATCGAACCCGTTCGGCCATCCCGGTGATACCGAATCCGCTTTGCTGTTCGGGGCCCGCTCCCACCCCATCGTCCATGATCAACATGCGGACGAGGCCATCAGCGTTGTCGATCTCGACGGCCACTCGCTTCGCGCGCGCGTGACGAAGCGTGTTGGTGATCGACTCTTGGACGACGCGATAGGCAGCAACGTCGACCGTCGGTGAGAGCTCTGCGGCCTCGATCGCAATTCGAGATTGGACTTCGAGGCCGGCGGCACGCGCTTCCTCGAGCACTGCTTCGATGTCTTCGAGAGAGTGCACGTGACGACTGTCGTCTTCACCGGCACGAAGCAGCCGAACCAGTGATCGGAGCTCCGCGAGTGACGAGTTGCTCTGCTGTCGGATGTGTTCGAAGGCGTCCGCAGCGGCCCCGTCGTCTCGGCCTACGGATTCCCCTCCGGCTCCGGCATGCAGTGAGATGACCGAAAGGGAATGGCCGACCGAATCATGCAGTTCGCGGGAAATCTGTTCCCGCTCGCTCTGCACCCGCAGTTCCGCTGCACGCTCTGCCTGCTCTCGCGTAAGTCGCGTGATCTGGCGCTGTTGCCGAACGCTGATGCGTCGGGATCGAACACCGAAGCCGAGGGCGATAGCAGCGGCGATCAGCCCAAGATTGACGACCGAATCGAGGCCGAGTAGGTACCCGAGAGGCTGCGGGTCATCACGAATTCTAAAGAAGAGCGAAACCGCGAACACGAATCCGCCCGCAGCGATCGACCATCGAGTGCGCCCTGCTTCCGCGGCGGAGAAGAGTGCTGCCGTGACGGGCAACGCGACCCCGATGGCTGGAAACTCCAGAATGTAATAGACGAACACGCCCAGAATACTGACGGTCAGCACCGTGAGCGGGAACCGCCTGCGGAGCAGGAGAATAGCCCCGAAGCCCGTAGAGAAAGCGTACGCAAGCAGACTCGGTGCCTCTCCCGCATCCGCTTGCGACAGCGCGATGACAATGCCGAGAACAACAGCAACACCGCCGGCGATGAGCGTATCAATGGCCCACGAAGCCAGTCGTTCTTCCTCCTGCTGCGAAGTCACACGACAAGTCTAGGCAGCGCACTCGAGTCGGTCACGCTCCGAAAGTCGGCTCACCTGTCGCCTTTCGACGTAGTCGCGATCCGTGCCGGGACGACTGCCATCACGCACTGGGGAGGATGCCTCGAGCCAGGCATCTCCCTACTCTCGACAGCATGATGACCACACGAACTCTGCACTGGCCCCTCATCGTGGGGCTCGCGATCCTGGCTCTCGTCCGACCGCTGACCCGCATCGTCGCAGAGCAGGCAGGGACCGAGCTGCTACCCGGCGTGCCGATCCTGCTGACGATTCTCGTCTCCGCGGCTTGGATATCGATCGTCGGGTTCAGCCGTAACGAGTCGCCTCTGCTCACGCTGTCGTTCGCCGGAACCGCCTACGCGATTTTCGCGATTGCCCTGAGCGGGATCCTCTCCCCCGTCCTGAACGGAGAACTGCAGGGCCCGCTCGCCAATCCAATCGCGATCGTACCCATGCTGTTGCTCAACGCTGCATGGGGTCTCGCGGCGGGTGCACTGGCCATGCTGGTTCAACACCTGCGCAGCCCGCGGGGCCGAGAGCAACAGGAAGCTACTCCCCCGGCGACCTGAGCCACCTCCTCAACCGGGCGTCACCGATCGAGACACGAGAGGCCCGGCAGTTCCGAAGGCACGATTCCAGCGCAGCAACGGCGCCGAAGAAGTGCCGAGACTCGCATCCACGACCTCTCCGACGACAAGCGTCTGGTCGTGGACCGGCGTCACGCTGCTCGTGCGACAGGTGAATGCCGCGAGGGCATCCGGCAGCCACAGCCCTCCCGAGGAGGACGCCTCTGCGCCGGCAGCTCCGAGCGCCATCAGGCGCTCTTCGCGCGACGAGTCGCGCGTCAATTCCTCGACGAGACCGCGATGAGCGGTCGCCAGCACCGAGAGTGTCCAGGACGCGCCGGAAGCCATGGACGGAAGCGCGTCTCGGCCCGAACCGACCGAGACCGCCAGCGCGAACGGGTCCACCGAGGCGGTCATGACCGATGCCGCGATGAAGAATCGGTCGTGATCGCCGTCCCGGACACCCACGAGCGTGAGCCCACTGCCATAGCGCGAGAACGCCTCGTAGACCTCCTCGTTCGCTTCCATACCCACTACGGCAGCAGCTGCGACGACCGCGCCGTCGCGAGACGAGTCGCGACGTCCTCCCAGTCGACGATGTTCCAGAACGCCTTGACGTAGTCGGGCTTCACGTTCTGATAGTCGAGATAGAAGGCGTGCTCCCACATGTCGAGCATGAGCAGCGGCACCGTCGCAACGGGCGCCCCATTCTGCTGGTCGTAGAACTGCTCGATGACAAGGCTGCTGCCAACCGGTTCGTACGCGAGCATGGCCCAGCCAGAACCCTGAATCGTGAGGGCGGCCTGAGTGAACTGCTGTTGGAACTTCTCGAAATCACCGAAGTATTCGTCGATCGCGCCGGCGACTTCGCCCTCGGGTCGGCCCTGGCCATTCGGCGTCAGGTTCTTCCAGAAGATCGAGTGATTGACATGACCGCCGAGATTGAACTGCAGGTCTTTGAGCAGCTTCGGCGTCGTGCTGAAGTCCCCGTTCTCGCGAGCCTCCGCAAGCTTCTCCTTCGCCGTGTTCAGCCCCGTCACATAGGTGTTGTGGTGCTTCGAGTGGTGCAGTTCCATGATTCGCCCGGAAATGTGCGGCTCGAGTGCGCCATAGTCATAGCCCAGCTCCGGCAGTGTGTATTCGCTCATCGGTGCGGTGTCCTTTCACAGGTTCGTGGTCCGTTTCCTTACGGAGGCGTCCCGCCTGCTCTGCGCGGGCCGGTGACCCCAACTTCCACATTAGAACTTCAAGTGCTCTTTACGTCAACCCGATTGCGATGCGGAGTATTCCGCCCTACAATCGTCGTCTACGAACCCTCGTCGTACTCGAGACGTCTCGGGCCTGCGCCGAGCTCACCAAGAGCATCACCGGGGTTGAGCAATCCGCACGCCTTCATCGACAGACAGCCGCAGCCGATACATCCGGTCAGTTCGTGCTCCAACCGTTCCAAGCTACGCCGGCGCTCCTGCAACTTGCCTTTCCATGCGCGCGAAGCCTTCTGCCATTCCTCGTGACTGGGCCTTCGTTCCATGGGTACTCCTCGGAAAGCCTCCTCGACATCCGAAAGCGGTATCCCCAAGCGTTTCGCGACTGCGATCAACGAGACACGCCGCAGCATGTGCCGTGGATAGCGACGCTGGTTCCCCGCCGTACGAACAGAGCCCACAAGCCCCAGTTCCTCGTAGTACCGCAGCGCTGACGGGGCTACTCCCGAACGGCTGCTCAGCTCCCCGATCGTCAGGAGCGTGTCGGCATCCTCGAGGTCTTCGTTCGAAGTGCTCGGGGCGTCCATACTTCGACTGTACTTGATGATAGGGGTAGCGAATCTGCGTATTCAGCGCGCGTTCTTGAGCCGGCGCCACGCGGCGATCATGTCATCGATGTCGATCATGGGCGCAACGACAGGGATCGGCAGCGTGAGGTCCGGATGCAGGCGGTCGCGCTTGACGCGAGCGTTAAAGTCCTCGAGTCTCGCCCTGACCGCTTCTTCATCGTGCTCGTCCAGCAGTGACTCGGGAAATCGACTCGCCTCCCTGCGCAGCGCCAGCACCCCGGGAGCGCCGACCTCAGCGATCCCCTCGAGATTCTCCGATTCGATCTTTCTGGTTATCCACCAGTTGGGGTTGTTCGACCCCTGCAGGTTGAGAGGCTTTCCGGATCCCGGGAGGTTATCGAATTCACCGCGTTCCATGGCCTCGCGAATCTGACGGTCGGCCATATTCCATTCCATGCTACCCATGGTCGAGTCCCTCTTCGCCGTTGTAATCGAGTCCGCGTCGTTGTCTGCTCGCCGCTGGCTCAGTCGTCGCACTCGGCAACGACCGACCCCAGTTCGGCGACGATTGTCCCCGAATCAAGGCGGCCGACTGCAGTGACGAGATTGAGTCCGGATTCGGCCTGTGATTCATACCCGGGCAAAACGTATCCGTTGGCACCGCCGAACAGCGCACCGACGCTGCCCACCATGTGCCACGCCGGTTCCTGACCGATGCTTCCCCATGTATGGGGTTCACCGTGCTCCTCCATCACGTATTCGGCCAGAGCGCACGCATAGGCGCCTTGCCCTCCCTGGGAAACATCAGCTTGCCCATCCGTGTCGACACCCTCGCATGCCGAGATCATCTGGTTGAGCCCGTCTTCGATTGCGGCTCCGTCGATGGTCATGATGCCCTGGATCACCACGACCCCGCTCTCCGAGAGTTCGGGATAATCGGGCAACGTGTACCCGCCAACAGCACCGACCAGACTCGCTGCGGCTGCCAGCTCCGATGCGCCGGGATCGGCGTCCTCACCGACGAAGGACACCCACCCGCCTACGTCGCCGCGTTCCTCACTGACGTGCGCAACAAGGGCGCATGCGAAGTGGACCTGTCCTTCGGGCGATACATCCGGTGAGTCCGCCGTACCGGGAAGGAACACGCACCCGGACGCACCCGTCAGCGTCAACAAGCCGATGGCAGTTCCTGCTGCCAACGTTCGCAAGCGCAATCTCATCGATTCTCCGGCGCTCGATCGCGTACGCATCCGCTTTCTCCAATCGCACATGAGTCAATGCTCGTCCGCAGTGTAGCGGGTCACGCTGACAGGTCTGCGGATCATCCAGGCATAGCGCGGATCGGACTGAGCGCCAGAACCGAAACCCGGAATTGAGGAAGAGACGCGACGGCACTGCCCGGCTCTCGCTCTGCCTCAGCAGCGCTGCTGAGAGCTACCCGTGTTCGTGCGCTTCCTGCGCTCCCGAAACAGACTCGGTCTACTCTCCTCTCCAGCCGAGCGCAGCTTCGATATCGTCTAGATTCGGAAGCCGATCACGAGCCGCGGCGAACGAAATCTCTCGCGGGTTCACGAACCCGGCCTCCCAGTAGGCACCGCACAACTGACACCGGTAGACATCGACCATGTACGTTTCAGCTGCTCCGAGTAGCTGAGGGACGTCCTCGCGACGCTCGGACCCGGCCCAGTAGCCACGGCAAACCGAACAGCCGTTATCCTCCCATCTTTCTGAGGAGTCGCGGAAGTGTCTTTTCGGCGGGCGCAGAGACATGCCTTTGAATCTACTGGAGAGCCCCGTGTCGCGTCCGAAGAGCGATCCAGGCGTGCCACTGGGGCACCAGACTGCGAATGCTCCTATTGCCTTCATCGTTCGAAAAGACGGTGAAAAGATGAGCCGTACTGTCATGCACGACCGTGCCTCCAGCCGCGACAGCTGCTGCACTGCGCTGCTCCGGAGCTTCCAACGACGCATAGACCTCGATGTGGAAAAGAGCGGGTAGCCCCGCTGAACTGCACGGAACATCACGACATGGGCAGTCAATCGCGATGCGTGTGGCCCAGTTCCAAGCCATGGTCGAGCGAGTATTCACCCGGGACGGCCTTGAGCCAGTGTTGCGAAAAGGTGTCATATCTCCTCGCATTGTTGACGGTGACTTCGATACTCCTGACACGATTGCTGACTTCTTCCGCGAGGCGGTTCGTTTCGCTGCTATGAGACGCGCCGGCAATGATCGCCTGAACACTCCTGCATTCGCCGCGTGGATTCGTGTTACCTTGTAGTGACTCTATAGACGCTTCTGGTCACTACAGGAAGTTGATCGATGCCCCGCCCGCGAATCCCGGAACGACGGACCCAGTTGCTAGCAGCCGCCCGTGCACTCGCTCTCGAACGAGGTTGGCCGTCAACCACAGTGGCTGACATCACGAGCAGGGTCGACGTCGGAAAAGGCGCCTTCTACCTCGAGTTCGAGAACAAGGCGGCAATACTCGACGTCCTCATCGCCGACGGCATGCGAGCCCTGAGCCGAGCCGTACATCGGAGAGTGATGGCAGCTCACGCCGCAATCGATCTACCGACCATCTACGAGTTCGCCATCGACGCGCTGCTGGATGATCCCCTCATGCGCGCGTTCTTTCTGGGCGATGCGAGCGTCCTCGGCGACCATGTCCAGTCCGTGCATGACGGCCGGTACAGACAGCGCTTCGATTGGTTGACCGAATACGTCACCGCCCTGCAGGAGGCCGGGGTCATTGCCGCACGAACTGATGCGCAGGTACTCTCGCAAATGCTCAGCGTGTTCACACTCGGACTTCTCAATGCGCCCGGAACCATCCAGGTAGACAGTGACGCACAGCTACGCCGAACGGTCGCTATGTTTGCCGACCTCGTCGGGAAAGGTCTCGCTACCAATCGCCCTGTCGACACCGAGGCCAGTCGGCGAGCACAGCTTGCCATGCTCGATCGACTCCAAAACCAGCTCGATGAACTGCGCACCAGCGGCTCGGGCGACCAGCCCCGGGAGAACCGATGACGGAATTCGATTCCCGAACCGACCTGAATGTGCTCGGCGGCCCCGTCCGCCTCTACAGGGCAGGCAGATCCGGGCCACCTGTCCTGCTGCTGCACGGCGCCATGCTCGACACCGCTCACGGAGTTTGGCACGACGTCGTCCCTGAACTCGCGAACAAACACCGGGTCTATGTGTTGGACCTGCCACGCCACGGCGACAGCCGGCCTTGGAAGGGCGTGCTCGGTGACGAGTTCTTCACCCGATTCATCCTCGAGCTGCTCAATCAGCTCGGCCTCACCAAAGTAGCGCTCGTGGGATTGTCGATGGGCGGCGGGATTGCGCACCGCTTCGCGCTTGCCCATCCCTCGCGCGTCAGCGCGCTTGTCGCTATCGAACCGGGAGGGGTGGAGCGGAAGCGCCCCTACCAGTTCCCGATCTGGGCGGTTCAGCGGCTCCCCCGGCTCCTGCGACTCAGCACCTGGTTGCTGGCACGCTCGGAGAAATACCTACGCTCCAGCATGAGCGGCCATCTGACCAAAGGCCCCGCCACGCCCGGTTTCGAACGGATCATAGCCTTGGCGATGCAAGAGGCTCGAAGGAAGCATCTGCACGGCGAGAAAGCCCTCGATGACTGGCAGATCGAGTCATTCGGCGCCTTCCGAATGCGGTATCACAGCACCCCGGTTCTCCACAGACTGACTTCGCCCGCCCTCTGGATAGTGGCGGGCCGTAGCAACGGAGCGATCGATCCCGCGGCGATCGCCGCAGCACACGATGCGACCCCGAACTCTCGGATAACCACCATCGCGGAAGCCGGGCACATCGTTCCGTACGACTGCCCCGACGAGCTCAATGAGGTCATCCGTGACTTCTTCACCGAGGTCTTCGAGGAATCATCTGAGCCATCAGCCGAGAACGCGATAGAGGAGAATCTCGAATGATCAGACACCGCACTGTAGAACTACCGGACGGCACTATCCACTACCGCACATTCGGTGGCGAAGGGCCTCCGGTTGTGTTGCTGCACGGCGGCGGCATCGACAACGGTGACTGGATGTGGCACCGACTCGCCAAGGATCTCGCTGTCGATCACCGCGTATTCGTGCCCGATCATCCCAAACACGGATTGAGCTGGCCGTGGCGCGGACGCGCGGACCAGCGCGGCCAGGAGGACATGCTGGCTGCGATGATGAACCATTGGGGCTTGACGTCCGCGACTCTCATCGGCCTATCGCTCGGGTCGGCGACTGCACTGGGCTACGCCCTCAGGCAGCCAGACAGGGTGGAGCGCCTGGTATTGACGTCGACCGGAGGACTACAGCAACGGCTGGAGAGCCATGAGCTCGCTTGGCTTTCGCTGCGCACTCCGCTGTCCTGGCTGATCAGCCGGAGCATGTCTGCGCAGTCCATGCGGAAGTGGGTGCGCACGAAAGTCCCGTTCGCCGACTATGTGCCGTCTACAGAAATCGACGCTCTCGCCGATCTCGCCGCCGAGGAGCTTCTCATCAAGCGCGCGAACCGTGGTCACATGTTCTGCGACTGGAATCGCTTCGAAACTGCTCCCCGCCACCATCGAGCGAACTTCATGAGCAGAATCCACAAGCTCACACAGCCGCTCTTATTCGTGCACGGCGAGAACGACTCGGCGGTTCCGCTGGAATACCCGAGGCAAGCAGCCGCGGCCGCGCCAAGAGGGCAATTGGCGGTGATCAGAGAAGCCGGTCATTTTGTGCCGGTCGAACGACCTATCGAATACGCGAAGACAGTTCGCGAATTCCTGACCGAGACACCTCCGGAGCGAACGGTACTCGACGACTGAACCATCGCACATCACCTGGCTCTTCACAATTGTGGGCCCAGATCGCTCGGGAGGACGCCGTGTGCGCCCGCCTCGCGAACGCCACCGCGCCGGACGCAGTGCGTCCTTTGGCGGCAGCGCCCGAACCCCTGCGGGATTCGAGCCACAGCAACCAGAGATGAGTTTGGGGACGACACCTGCGGCGCCGTCCCCAAACTCATTGTGGGCCCAGAGGGACTCGAACCCCCGACATCCACGGTGTAAACGTGGCGCTCTAACCAACTGAGCTATAGGCCCGAGAACACTCTAAACCACGAAACCAGCAACCGCGAACTCGAACAGGCAAACACTGCAGGCAAAACAACGAAGGGCCCAGATCACTCAGCCGCCGCCGTGTGCGGCGCCTTCGCGACCGTCACCC
>NZ_CAMEFJ010000087.1 GCF_945915485.1 uncultured Agrococcus sp. | reverse complement strand
TGTCGACGCAGGACATCGAGGCGATCACGCCGCAGACCCTGATCAACGTGCGCCCTGTCTCGGCCGCGATCAAGGAGTTCTTCGGCACGAGCCAGCTCTCGCAGTTCATGGACCAGAACAACCCGCTCGCGGGTCTGACGCACAAGCGTACGCTTTCGGCGCTCGGCCCCGGCGGTCTGTCGCGCGAGCGCGCGGGCGTCGAGGTACGTGACGTTCACCCGTCGCACTACGGTCGCATGTGCCCCATCGAGACCCCGGAAGGCCCGAACATCGGTCTCATCGGTCGTCTCGCCACGTACGGTCGCATCAACGCGTTCGGCTTCATCGAAACGCCGTACCGACGGGTCGTGAACGGTGTCGCCACCAAGGACATCGACTACCTGACGGCGAGCGATGAGGACGATTTCGTCGTCGCGCAGGCCAACACCGAGCTCGACGACAAGGGCAAGATCATCACCGAGCGCGTGCTCGTTCGGAAGAAGGGCGGCGAGGTTGAACTCGTTCAGCCCGACAGCGTCGACTACATGGATGTCAGCCCCCGCCAGATGGCTTCGGTTGCGACGAGCCTCATCCCCTTCCTCGAGCACGACGACGCGAACCGCGCCCTGATGGGGGCGAACATGCAGCGACAGGCAGTGCCGCTGCTCCGCAGCGACGCGCCGCTCGTCGGTACCGGTATGGAGGGCTTCGCCGCTATCGACGCGGGCGACGTCATCACCGCGAAGAACCCCGGTGTCGTCGCAGAGGTTTCGGCAGACGTCGTGACGGTGCAGCTCGACGAGGGCGGCACCGAGAGCTACTACCTGCGCAAGTTCGAGCGCTCGAACCAGGGCACGAACTACAACCACCGCGTTATCGTTTCGGCCGGTGAGCGCATCGAGGCAGGCGAGGTCATCGCCGATGGCCCCGCAACGGACGGCGGCGAGCTCGCGCTCGGCAAGAACCTGCTCGTGGCATTCATGCCGTGGGAGGGCCACAACTACGAGGACGCGATCATCCTGTCGCAGAACCTCGTGAAGGACGACGTGCTCTCCTCGATCCACATCGAGGAGTACGAGGTCGACGCCCGCGACACGAAGCTCGGTAAGGAAGAGGTCACGCGTGATCTGCCGAACGTTTCGCAGGATCTCCTGGCCGACCTGGACGAGCGCGGCATCATCCGCATCGGTGCAGAAGTCATGCCCGGCGACATCCTCGTAGGAAAGGTCACGCCGAAGGGCGAGACCGAGCTCAGCGCAGAAGAGCGTCTGCTCCGTGCGATCTTCAACGAGAAGAGCCGCGAAGTTCGCGACACCTCGCTGAAGGTGCCCCACGGTGAGCAGGGAACCGTTATCGCCGTCAAGCAGTTCAACGCTGAAGAGGGCGACGACGAGCTCGGTTCGGGCGTACACGAGAAGGTTGTCGTCTACATCGCGCAGAAGCGCAAGATCACGGAGGGCGACAAACTCGCGGGCCGCCACGGCAACAAGGGCGTTATCGCCAAGATCCTCCCGGAGGAGGACATGCCGTTCCTGGCCGACGGAACCCCCGTCGACATCGTGCTGAACCCGCTGGGCATCCCGAAGCGCATGAACTTCGGTCAGGTGCTCGAAACTCACCTCGGCTGGATCGCCGCGACCGGTTGGAAGGTCGACGGTAAGCCGGAATGGGCAGAGAACCTGCACCAGGATGCGTTCGAAGCCACCCCTGGCACTCGTGTTGCGACTCCCGTGTTCGACGGTGCTCGCGAGGACGAGATCATTGGCCTGCTCGACTCGTCGCTCCCGACCGCTGACGGTCAGCGACTCGTCGACGGCTCGGGCAAGGCGAGCCTGTTCGACGGCCGCTCCGGTGAGCCGTACCCGTACCCGATCTCGGTCGGCTACATGTACATCCTGAAGCTGCACCACCTGGTCGACGACAAGATTCACGCGCGTTCGACCGGTCCGTACTCGATGATCACCCAGCAGCCGCTCGGTGGTAAGGCGCAGTTCGGTGGTCAGCGATTCGGTGAGATGGAGGTGTGGGCACTCGAGGCATACGGTGCCGCCTACACGCTGCAGGAGCTCCTGACCGTGAAGTCCGACGACATCGTCGGCCGCGTCAAGGTCTACGAGTCCATCGTCAAGGGCGAGAACATCCAGGAGCCCGGCATCCCGGAGTCGTTCAAGGTGCTCATGAAGGAGATGCAGTCGCTCTGCCTGAACGTTGAGGTGCTCAACGCGAACGGCGACGTCGTCAGCCTCCGCGATGACGAGGACGAAGCGCTCCGCACGGCCGAAGAGCTCGGCATCAATATCTCCCGCCCGGAACTCTCGTCCATCGACGAAGTCTAGATCCGGCTGAACAGCTAGAAGTAAGGGAAACACGTAAGTGATCGACGCAACCACGTTCGACGAGCTCCGTATCGGCCTCGCGACCGGCGACGACATCCGCGGATGGTCGTTCGGTGAGGTCAAGAAGCCCGAAACCATCAACTACCGCACGCTGAAGCCGGAGAAGGACGGTCTGTTCGGTGAGCAGATCTTCGGACCCTCCCGTGACTGGGAGTGCGCGTGCGGCAAGTACAAGCGCGTGCGCTTCAAGGGCATCATCTGTGAACGATGCGGTGTAGAGGTAACGAAGTCCGCAGTCCGCCGCGAGCGCATGGGCCACATCGAGCTCGCAGCTCCTGTGACGCACATCTGGTACTTCAAGGGTGTTCCGAGCCGCCTCGGCTACCTCCTTGACATGGCGCCGAAGGACCTCGAGAAGGTCATCTACTTCGCCGCCTACATGGTCATCGATGTCGACGAGGAGGGCCGCCACGAGGACCTCCCCGGTCTCGAGCAGGAAATCCGCCTCGAGATCGCCGAGACGCAGAAGCGCGCAGACGCCGACATCGCGGCACGCATGAAGGAGGCCGAGGAGCTGCTCGCACAGCTCGAGGCAGACGGTGCCAAGGCCGACGCCATCAAGAAGGCGCGTACCGAGGCCGAGAAGGACGAAGCGGCCATTCGCAAGGCGGGCGAGGAGCAGATCCGTCTGCTCGAGCGCGTCTTCGACGAGTTCCGCAACCTCCAGGTCGGCGACCTGAAGGCAGAGGATGCCGTGTACCACGAGCTCGAGGACCGCTTCGGCGACTACTTCGAGGGCTACATGGGCGCCGAGGCGATCAAGCGCCGCCTCGAGAACTTCGACCTCCAGGCCGCCGCTGACGAACTGCACACGCAGATCGCAGAGGGGAAGGGCCAGCGCAAGATCCGTGCGATCAAGCGCCTCAAGGTCGTCAACTCGTTCCTGCAGACCGGCAACAGGCCGGCCGCAATGGTCCTCGATGTCGTGCCGGTCATCCCGCCGGAGCTTCGCCCCATGGTGCAGCTCGACGGTGGCCGCTTCGCCACCAGCGACCTGAACGACCTCTACCGCCGCGTTATCAACCGCAACAACCGCCTCCGCCGCCTGCTCGACCTCGGTGCTCCCGAGATCATCGTGAACAACGAGAAGCGCATGCTGCAGGAAGCCGTTGACGCGCTGTTCGACAACGGCCGTCGCGGTCGCCCCGTGACGGGAACGGGTAACCGCGCCCTGAAGTCGCTCAGCGACATGCTGAAGGGCAAGCAGGGTCGATTCCGTCAGAACCTGCTCGGTAAGCGCGTCGACTACTCCGGCCGTTCGGTCATCGTGGTCGGTCCGCAGCTCAAGCTGCACCAGTGCGGTCTGCCGAAGCAGATGGCGCTCGAGTTGTTCAAGCCGTTCGTCATCAAGCGCCTCATCGACCTGCAGCACTCGCAGAACGTGAAGCACGCGAAGCGGATGGTCGAGCGTTCGAAGCCGCAGGTGTGGGATGTTCTCGAAGAGATCATCCGTGAGCGCCCCGTGCTGCTGAACCGTGCACCCACGCTGCACCGTCTGGGCATCCAGGCGTTCGAGCCGCAGCTCGTCGAGGGTAAGGCCATTCAGCTGCACCCGCTCGTGTGTGCCGCATTCAACGCCGACTTCGACGGTGACCAGATGGCTGTTCACCTGCCGCTGTCGGTCGAGGCGCAGGCCGAGGCTCGCGTTCTCATGCTCGCTTCGAACAACATCCTGAAGCCCTCTGACGGCCGCCCCGTTACGCTGCCGTCGCACGAGCTGGTTTCGGGTCTGCACCACCTGACGACGCTCAAGCCGGAAGCCGAGGGCAACGGCCGCGCATTCTCCTCGATAAGCGAGGCGATCATGGCGATGGACCAGGGATCCCTGGACCTCAACGCCCCGATCAAGCTGCGTTTCAAGGAGATTGCGCTGCCCGAGAGCGCACGCCCCGAGGGCTATGTCGAGGGTGAGCCGCTGCTGGTCGAGACGACGCTGGGACGCGCTCTGTTCAACGAGCAGCTGCCCGCCGACTACCCGTTCGTCGAGGAGACGACCACCAAGTCGGTGCTGTCGTCGATCGTGAACGCGCTTGCCGAGCGCTACACGAAGACCGAGGTCGCGGCAACGCTCGACCGCATCAAGGATGCCGGTTACTACTGGGCGACCCGTTCGGGTATATCGGTTGCGCTGTCGGATGTCATCACGCCTTCCGGCAAGGCCGAGATCGTCGCGACGGCTGAAGATGCCGCTACGAAGATCCAGTCGCAGTTCGACCGCGGTCTGCTGTCGGACGCCGAGCGTCGCCAGGACCTCACGGAGCTCTGGACGAAGGCTACGAACGACGTGCAGGCGGCGACCGAGGCGGCGTTCGATCGCGACAACTCGATCTACCGCATGGTTACGGCCGGCGCGAACGGTAACTGGATCCAGATCCGGAACATCACCGGTATGCGAGGGCTTGTGACGAACCCGAAGGGTGAGGTCATCCCGCGTCCGATCGTGTCGTCGTACCGAGAGGGCCTCTCGGTCGCCGAGTACTTCATCGCGACGCACGGTGCCCGCAAGGGTTCGGCCGACACCGCTCTGCGCACCGCGGACTCGGGTTACCTGACCCGTCGTCTCGTCGACGTTTCGCAGGATGTCATCATCCGCGAAGACGACTGCGGCACCGAGAAGGGTCTCGAGTTCGTGATCGCCGAGAACGTCGACGGCACTCTCGTGCAGAACGAGCTCGTCGAGTCGACGGCGTACGCACGCAACCTCGCTTCCGACGTCGTGGCGCCTGACGGATCCGTGTTGGCATCCGCAGGCGATGACATCGGCGACGTGAAGATCACCGCGTTCATCAAGTCGGGTGTCGAGAGCGTCAAGGTGCGCTCCGTTCTGACCTGCGAGTCGAGTGTCGGTGTCTGCGCGGCCTGCTACGGGCGTTCGCTCGCGACCGGCAAGCTCGTCGACATCGGTGAGGCCGTCGGCATCATCGCTGCCCAGTCGATCGGTGAGCCCGGTACCCAGCTGACGATGCGTACCTTCCACACCGGTGGTTCCGCGGGTGCGTCCGACATCACGCAGGGTCTCCCGCGTGTGACCGAACTGTTCGAGGCGCGTACCCCGAAGGGCGCATCGCCTATCGCGGAGGTCGCCGGTCGAGTTCGCATCGAAGAGGACGAGAAGAGCCGTAAGGTCATCATCACGCCCGACAACGGCGATGAGGAGATCAGCTACAACGTGCTGAAGCGTGCAACCCTCGAGGTTGTCGACGGCGATCACGTTGAGCAGGGCCAGCAGCTGCAGGTCGGTTCTATCGACCCGAAGGAGGTGCTGCGCATCCGCGGCATCCGCGAAGTGCAGAAGCACCTCGTGTCGGGCGTCCAGGACGTCTACCGTTCGCAGGGTGTGCCGATTCACGACAAGCACATCGAGGTCATCGTTCGTCAGATGCTGCGCAAGGTGACGGTTGTCGACCACGGCGAGACCACGCTGCTTCCCGGTGAGCTCGTCGACCGTACGTACTACAACGACGTCAACCGCGGCGCACTCGTCGACGGCAAGAAGACGGCAAGTGCTCGTCAGGAAGTCATGGGTATCACCAAGGCTTCGCTCGCGACCGAGTCGTGGCTGTCGGCGGCCTCCTTCCAGGAGACGACGCGCGTGCTCACGCAGGCCGCGATGGACGGAAAGCGTGACCCGCTGGTCGGTCTCAAGGAGAACGTCATCATCGGTAAGCTGATCCCGGCCGGAACAGGACTCTCGCGCTACCGCGATGTCTCGGTCGAGGCGACCGAGGAGGCGAAGGCGGAGCGTTACCCGAACCGTCTGTTCTCGGACACCTGGGATGTCAATGACGAGAGCCTCGACTTCGTCGACTTCGACACGTTCACCGCTGGTGAGTCGTTCGGCGATGAGCCCGGCAAGTTCGTGTAACGCCTAGGCGCTGGCGAAACGAGCCCCCGGCTGGATCCACCAGGATCCTGCCGGGGGCTTCGTCGTATCGCCCGTCTGTTCGTAGCCCGCCAGAGTTGCGTAGCTGCCGCGAGTTCATGCAATACTAGTTATTGATAATCGTTACCATTATCAATACATGAACCCCGCCGTTGATGGCGGGCAGCGTAGAAAGGAGCAACCCCGCAGGGGGATTGCACAACTATGGCAACTTTGACCAAATCGCGTTTGCGCGCGTCCGCAGGAGTGTCGCTCGTGGCCGCGCTCGCCCTGACCGGGTGCAGCGCCTCACCAGCTGAAGACAGTGACAACGATCAGGACCATGAAGACCACACGAGCGAGGAGCAAGGAGCGGAAGAGACCCAGGGGCCCCAGTCGCGGCTCGTCATGACGTATGACGGCGGCGTCATGGTGATCGATGCTGCGAGCCTCGAAACGGTGGCGGAGCTCGAGATCGACGGCTTCAATCGCATCAACGTTGCCGGCGACGGACGCCACGTGCTCGTCTCGACGCAGGGCGGGTGGCAAGTGCTGGATGCCGGCACCTGGACGGAACCCCACGGGGACCACACGCACTCCTACGCCGTGGAGCCGGCACTCACCGATCTGCTGATCGAAGCGGACACCCCCGCTCATGTCGTGAACCACGACGGCAACACGATCCTCTTCGACGACGGGACCGGTGACGTAACCGTCCTCCACAGCGACGACTGGGGCGAAGCCATCGACCACGGTCACGTCCATACGGTTCGCGAGTATCGGGCACCCGAGGCACACCACGGAGTGGCGGTGACCGTCGGCGACGACATGCTGTTCGTGACGACGGGGAACGAGGACGGTCGTGACGGAGCGGTTCTGCTGGATGCGAACGACGAGGTGGTGGCCGAGTCCGATCAGTGCCCCGGCATCCATGGCGAAACGACCGTCGGCGACAACGTCGTCGCGGGTTGCGAGGACGGTGTGCTGATTCTGCACGGAGACCACTTCCACAAGATCGATGCGCCGGACGACTTCGGCCGGATAGGCAACGCGTTTTCGGTGGACGGCTCCGAGATCGTCCTCGGTGACTACAAGAATGATCCGGAAGCGGGCAACGAGTTGAGTGATATCGCCCTGATCGACACGGAAGCCGAATCGATGCAGATCGTGGATACGGAGTCGACCTACACCTGGCGCGGACTCGCACGAGGCATGGATGCTTCGGCGTTGGTCCTCGGCACGGATGGTTCGTTGCGGGTCTTCGACGAGGAATCGGGAGAACTGACAGCGACAATCCCCGTGATCGAGGCGTGGACCGCGCCGGAGGAGTGGCAGAGCGCCCACCCGGCCATCGCAGAGCACGACGGATTCGTCTACGTGACCGACCCCGAGACGCAGACGATCCACGTGGTCGACTACGCGAGCGGTGAAGTCGTCCGCTCCGGCGAATTGCCGCACGCACCGAATGAACTCGTCGTGTCCACGGCTGAACTGCCGGAGGCGGGAGCGCACGATCACGACGAGGAAGGCGATCACGATCACTGAGCGCTGAGACCCCCCGAGAGCCCGCGCGAAACAGCCCGCGCGGGCTCTTCGGCGCCTCGGTAACGCTCGGAGCAGTTCCGCGCGTACAGGCGCGCCTCAGGTTCGGCACCCCCGATACTCCTTAGAATCCGTATGGAAAGCGCTGTCCAGTCTGGCGATGTCAGGGAGGGGCAGCAGTGAACAGCTGTTAGGGAGACGCCGTGACCGACCAGAACGATCAGCCCCAGGGCTGGCGCGACCGGCTTTTCGGTGAGAACCGTGCCGAAACCGAAGACGCGTCGGCAGCCGAGCAAGAGTCTGCGAACGAAACGACCCGGCCCGAAGGCGAGGTGGCCGACGAGCGGCAGGATGACGCAGCACAGCACGAGGAGCAGCAGCGTGCCTGGCAGGCCGCGTTCGACGGCGACGATTCCCCCTCGACCGCCGAGTACCGGCCGTCACCCGCGAGTGCGCCTGCGCCGGACGCCGAGGTGGAGCCCCGAGTCGTCCTCCCCTCGAGCCTTCGGGGTGACAACCCGACCGGCGAAATGGATGAGATGGATGCCGACTCCTCGCCCGAGCTGGTCGAACCGGCACGCCCCCAGCTCAGCCTTCGTCGTCGCGAGCGCGCGATCGAAGACGCGAAAGAGGCAGAGCGTGCTGTGAGCGGAGACGAAGAGAAGCCGCTCGCAGATGCCGTGCACGAGGATGCGGCGCAGGAACCGGCTGCCGAAGCGCATGCTGAGGACACCGTTGCGGTGGACGAGCAGGAGACCGTCGTCGTCGACGAGTCGACTCGAGCAATGGACGCCGTCGAGTTCGAGACGGAGCCGACCCCGGAAGAGACCGTGCAGACGGAGCCGGAGGCCGACGCAACCGCTCGATTCGTGGCGCAGCAGCAGGCGACGCAGTTCGTTGAGGAGCCAGAAGCACCGCGCAAGCGCGGTGCGCGCGGAACGGGTCTTTCGGTAGCGCTGCTGTCGACGGTCGTGTTCGCGGGCCTCTTCGGGGTCCTGATCTACGGCTACCTGTTCCTCGTGACGAGCCCGGAAACGTTCGACCCGAATGTGATCGTCGAGCTGTGGCTCCTCCCGAGCCTGCTCTTCGCTTCCGCAGCGTTCCTGATCGGCTACATCATCCTGACGCTGATCGTGAATCGCGCCGGCTGGTGGGCGCACGTGCTGGGTGGATTCATCGTCGCCCTGCTCGTGTACGCTGCGACCGTCGTCGGGTTGAACTTCGAAGCGAACGGCGGATGGGACGCCGGCTTCGGCGAGATTCTCACGTTTACTCGTGAGGGCATCAGGGAGAGTGTCTTCGCGCCGGTAGCGATCATCGCCTTCGTCCTCGCTCGCGAGGTGCCGATTTGGCTGGGTGGCATTGTCGGCAGGCGCGGGCGCAAGCAGCGCGAGCGCTACGACGCCGAACTGGCGGAGCACCGCGAACGCTACGGGTTGAACGAGGACTGATAACCACTGCGCTTCGGCGCGCTGAACCCTTCGTGAATACCAACTAGCCGCTTCACCCGCACAGGATGCATCGGCTATCCTTGTTCGCGTAGAAAACACGGTAACGAGGCTGCAGCCTCAGTACGTGTCGAGTGACTGTTTCGTGCGACGAGGGTTGGGTGTTCGGGGTGCTGCGCTTCATCAAGGAGAGGAAGCGCGCAGCCGCATCCATCGGCATCATCACCGCGGCCGCTGTCGGCCTCGGTGTCATGGCATTCACGCACCCGGGATTCACTACGACCGACGTCGATATGCACGACGGTGGCGTTTGGGTGACGAACCTCGAGAGGAGCGAGGTCGGCCACCTCAATTACCAGGCGCAGGAACTGGATGCGGGCTTGTCGATCGCATCCGACAACTTCGATGTCGTGCAGAACGATGGCACGGTCCTCGTCATCGACCGCGAGAACCACAACCTCAATCCGGTTGACACCGGGCAAGCGATCTTCCGAGGCAGCGTTGCCCTTCCCGGCGACGTTGCCGTGACGATTCGCGGAGGTACCGTCACGGTTTTGGATCCGCTGGACGGTCGGCTCTGGGCGATGTCCGTGGACCGCGTCGGCTTTTTCGATTTCGAGGATCAGGATCCCCTCGCAGTGCTCGGACAAGGAAGCGCAGCTACGGCGGACGAGGAAGGCAATGTGCACGCCGTCTCGGCGGAAGACTCGATGGCGTATACGTGGGAGTCCGCCCCTGACGGATTTGCGCCCGCAATCGAAAGCGAGCGGGAAGAACTCGGCCAGGCATCCGAGCTCCAGATCACCGCAGTCGGGGAGGAACCCGTAGCGCTGGACGCGGACTCGGGTACGGTATTCCTGCCACAAGCGCTTGCCAGCGTTCCTCGCGGTGCACAGCTGCAGCATCCGGGAGCGGAGCATCCGCACGTTGTCATCGCGACAGGCGAGCAACTCATCCGTCAGCCGTTGGGCGGTGGGGATGCGCAGGTCGACGACTACGCGTCGGGAGGGCCGGCGGTCGCCCCGGTGCAGGTCGAATCCTGTGTCTATGCGGCGTGGCCGGGCAACAGCAGGGTCGTTCGTGACTGCGAGGATGAGACTGCGAACTTCGACGAGACCATCGAAAGAGCGCTCAGTGACGGTGTTGTGTTTCGTGAGCATCGTGGTGTTGTTGCGTTGAATGA
>NZ_CAMEFJ010000086.1 GCF_945915485.1 uncultured Agrococcus sp. | reverse complement strand
GCCTACACGACATTTCGAGTGTCGCACCTTCGGCCGCTCGGACACGTCACCAAGGGGATAGTTTACGCACAACGACAACCCCGAGGCAAGCTGCGGTGCGAACCGTGATCTCACCCCGCGAATCCGCGCGATAACGCCCTGCGCGCATCCGGCTGTCCGATTACCTGCGCTGCTTGAGGTCGATCCCGCGAGTTTCGGGGATGATCAGCGCCGTGATCGCCGAAATCACCAGCAGTGCGACAGCGTAGCCCGAGAACAGCAGCGGACTGCTGAAGGAGGTCATCCATGTCTGCAGGTACGGGGCCGTCCCGCCGAAGATCGCGACGGCGAACGCATACGGCAGCGCCGTACCGATCGTGCGGATGCCCGTCGGCAGCAGCTCGGCGTACATCGCCGGTGCGATCGACATCGCGCCCGCCATGAAGAACAGCTGGATGCTCATGGCCACGACGAGTGTCCATGGCTGGTCGCTCATGAACGCGGTGACGGGGAAGAAACCAGCGGCGACACCGAGCACACCGATAATGAACACTGGCTTTCGCCCGATGCGATCCGAAAGCCATCCCCAGAACGGCAGCACGAGGATGAAGATCGCAGTGCCGACGACGCCCGACCAGAGCGCCGTGCTCTGGTCCATGCCCAGAACCCCGGAGGCGTACGTCGGGGCCGTGACGCCCCACACATAGAACGAGACGGTGATGCCGACCGTGAGACCGATGACGGCCATGAGCGGTCGCCAGTTTCGCCCGAGCTGACGCCACAGCGACTCCTTGACCTTCTCCGTCGCGGTCTCTGCCTTCTCGTGCTCGAACGACTCGGTCTCCTCCAGCTTCGCTCGCATCACGAGCGCGTAGAGCCCGAGCACGGCAGCGAGCAGGAACGGGATGCGCCATCCCCAGTCCGCCATGAACTCCGGCGACAGGAAGGTCGTCAGCAGCGCGCCGAGCAGCGTCGCGGAGAGTATCCCCGTCGTGCCGGACACATAGATGAAGCTCGACCACAGCCCGCGTCGCTCCTTCGGCGCCGCCTCCGAAAGGTAAGTCTGCACGGCCGGCATCTCGCCGCCGTGCGCAAGCCCCTGGATCAGGCGCGCGACGAGCAGCAGCAGGGATGCGAAGGAGCCGATCGAGTCGAACGTAGGGAGCAGCCCGATCATGAGGCTGCCGACGGAAGCGAGGATGATCGCGAGCACGAGCGAGAACTTCCGGCCCATGCGGTCGCCGATCCAGCCGAACAATAGGCCGCCCAACGGGCGCGCAACGAACCCGACCGCGAAGATCGCAAGCGTCGACAGCAGCGCACTCAGGGGGTCCTGTGTGCTGAACATGACCGCCGCGATGAACGGCGCGAAGGTTGCGTAGATCTGCCAGTCGAACCACTCGAGTGCGTTGCCGAAGCCCGTGCCGATCAGAATTCGTCTCGGCTTCTGCTTCGTCCTCGCCTCGGTCGTCGGCGTCGTGGTCACGGTGTTCTCGTTTCGTCGGATGCCGCTGCCGCGAGTCGGCGCAGCGCCAGTTCGGTGAGGAGCGATGCGCCGTCGAGCAGAACCTCGTCGTCGAACTGCGCATACGCGGAGTGGTTGAAGGGAGCGTCAGCGGGATCACCGTCGCCCACGGCAGCGCCCAGGAGGATGAACGCGCCGGGCACCTCGGCCAGCACACGCGAGAAGTCCTCCGAAGCGGTCAGCGATGTCGGCACCTCCTGCACGCGCTCACCCCCGAAGAGATCCTCGGCGGTCGCGAGCGCAAAGGTGACCTCGTCGCCGTCATTGACCGTCGGTGGATACAGCCGCGCGTAATCGACGTCGACTTCGACGTCATGCGCATCCGCGATGCCGCGGTACAGGCGACCGAGTTCCTCTTCTACACGGGTCCGGGATTCCTCCGAGAAGCAGCGCACCGTCGCATCGAACTCGGCGGTCTCCGGGATGATGTTCTGCTGCGTCCCCGCCCGCACGACGCCGACACTGACAACGGCGGGGTCGAGCGCGTTGAGTTTGCGGGTCAGCGTGACCTGCGTCGCCGTGATCATCTCGGCCATGGCTGCGACAGGGTCCTTGGCGAGGTGCGGCGCGGATCCGTGCCCTCCCGCTCCCGTCACCGTGACTTTGAAACTGTCGGCGGAAGCCATGAGGGTGCCCGGTTTGCTGAGCACCTGCCCGCGCGGGAACGCGCTCGAGAACACGTGCAGTGCATAGGCGGCATCCACTCGTCTGCCCGCGGCTTCGAGCACTCCCTCGCGCAGCATGTAGCTCGCACCGTCGAAGCCTTCCTCGCCCGGCTGGAACATGAACACGATGTCGCCGTAGATTTCGTCGAGTTTCGCGGTCAATAGATGCACTGCGCCGATCAGCATCGCGGTGTGCAGATCGTGGCCGCATCCGTGCATGCGTTCGTCGAGTTCGGATGCGTACTCGAGCGACGTGAGCTCCTGCAGCGGCAACGCATCCATGTCGGCCCTCAGCAGCACGGCGGGGCGCTCGCCCGCACCGGATGCGGTGCCCCTGAGAACAGCCGTCACCGAGCTGAGACTCTTGCCGAGGGTGAGCTCGACAGGGAGGCCCGCGAGCTCTTCGACAACCAACTGCTGGGTCCACGGCAGGTCGAGCCCGACCTCGGGGTGCCGGTGCATCGACCGCCGAATCGAAACCATTCGCTTTTGCAGATCCAGGAGATCCGTGCTCACCCTTACGCCCTTCCCCTATGAAGCCAGTACTGAGTACGCTAAGTGCGTGATGCTCACTCGCGATCAAAGAAGTGAAAACAATGCATCCGAGAGAGAATTTTCGGAGAATTCATGCACACCGGATGACCAGGAACTGCTCACCGAGGACGACCTCTCACTGATCCATGCCCTGCAGATCGCGCCACGCGCCGGCTGGTCTCAATTGGCGCCCGTTCTTGGCGCTCACCCGAACACGATTGCGGAGCGCTGGGAGCGCATCCGGAGTCGCGGGCTCGCATGGATCACGGCGCACGAACTCGGAACCTCGCAGACCTCCTGCCTCGGGCTCATCGAGGTCGACTACGAACTCGCAGAGCGCGACACCGTTATCGAAACGCTGAGCCGGATTCCCGAAGTGGTCTCCTTCGATCTTTCAACACGGAGCCGCGACCTGCTGCTGCTCGCGGGAGCCCCTTCCGTCGGTGAATTCTCGCGCGACGTGCTCGACCGGCTCGCCGGCATACGAGGGATAACTCACTATCAGACGTCATTCTGCACGCGCGTGTACCGAACGGGCGAGCAGTGGCGGCTGTCCTCGCTCAGCAGCGAGCAGCAACGTCGGGTGGGACGCCTGAATCCTTCGAGCAATGCTGACGAGACTGGATCATTCGAGCCGTCGCCACAGCTGCTCGACATCCTCGCGCACAACGGTCGGGCCACGGCCGCCGACATCGCGCGCCTCACGGGAGTGCACGCCACGACCGCCCAGCGGCAGCTCAACAAGGCGAGGCGGATGCCCTCGCTGCTCTGGCGTTGCGACGTGTCGCAGGCCGCCGCCGGCTACCCCATAACCTGTCACTGGTTCGCACGACTCGCAGCCGATCTCCACGGGCGGGCCGCCACCGAGCTTGCGAAACTCCCCGGCGTGCGGCTGTGCACTTCGACGACGGGTGCCACGAATTTCCTCGTCACGATGTGGCTCTCCGGCATGGAAGAAGTGGCCAGGATGGAGGAGCAGCTGCTCGAGCTGATCCCCTCGATGCAACTGGTGGAGAGCGCCGTTACGATGCAGATCATCAAGCGCTCCGGATGGATGCTGACCCCTGACGGGCGCGCGACGGGCGAGGTCGTCCGCCCCGTGTCGCGCTGAGGCATCGTTCGGTTGACCCTCGTGTCGGCGGCCGCGGGTAGCGTTGTAGCCATGGCGAAAGCGCAGAGCTCTTTTCGATGCACGGAGTGCGGCTGGACAACCGCGAAGTGGGTGGGCCGCTGCTTCGAGTGCAACGCGTGGGGCACGGTCGAAGAGGTCGGAGCCGCCGCGCTCGGCAAGCACGCCGTCACCGCGGTCTCCCCTGCCGCGTCCTCGCGCGCCGTGCCGATCACCGAGATCAAGGCCGCCGACACCCCTCGCAGACCGTCCGGCATCGACGAGCTCGACCGCGTCCTGGGCGGCGGTATCGTGCCGGGTGCCGTTGTGCTGTGCTCGGGGGAGCCGGGGGTCGGCAAGTCGACGCTCCTGCTCGAGCTCGCGAGTCGCGTTGCGAGCAAGCGTGGGCGAGTGCTCTACGTCAGCGCGGAGGAGTCGCTGCACCAGGTGAGGATCCGCGCGGAAAGGACCGGCGCGCTCTTCGACGACCTGCTCCTCGCGAGCGAAACGGATCTCGCGACCGTGCTCGGTCATATCAACGAGACGGAGCCCTCGCTCGTCATCGTCGACTCCGTGCAGACCGTGACGAACACCGCCAACGACGGCATCGCCGGAGGCCCGAGCCAGGTTCGCGACGTCGCCGCAGCCCTGACGAGGCAGGCGAAGGGGTCGGGCATCCCGATCATCATCGTCGGTCACGTGACGAAGGACGGCAACGTCGCAGGCCCGCGCGTGCTCGAGCATCTCGTCGACGTCGTCGCGCATATCGATGGAGACCGGCAGAGTGCCCTGCGGTTCATCCGTACGACGAAGAACAGGTTCGGCCCCACCGACGAGGTCGGCTGCTTCGAGATGACCGGCGACGGCATCGTCGAGGTGCCGGATCCGTCGGCACTGTTCCTGTCTCGCCAGACCGAGCCCATGCAGGGAACGTGCGTGACCGTGGCGATGGAGGGCCGGCGTGCGATCCCGGTCGAGATCCAGGCGCTCGTCGCCCCCAGCGCGACACCGCAGCCCCGTCGTGTCGTCAATGGCGTGGACGGCAACCGCGTCGCCATGATCCTCGCGGTGCTGCAGCGGCATGCGGGCATAACGTTGGCGCAGAGCGATGTGTACGTTTCGACCGTCGGCGGTCTGAAACTCAGCGAGCCCGCGACCGACCTCCCGATCGCCATCGCCATCGCGAGCTCAGCAAAGGGGTTCGCCCTGCCGCACGAAGTCGCAGCGATAGGCGAGATCTCTCTTGCCGGAGAAGTGCGCAAGGCGACGCTGGAGGCCAGGAGGGCGTCCGAAGCCGGGCGCCTCGGCTACCGAGACATCATTCACGCGAGCACGGGCACCGTTGTCGCTGCGATCGCGCAGGCGAAACGTCTCGCGGCGCAGGCCGCTCCCGTTGCCGAGCCGCAGGGCATCCCCGAATTCTGAAGCGTGTTGCGGCAGTAGTCGCGCATTTGCTGTGACAATTGCCAACTTCGGTCGCCTCACGGTGAGAACGCTCGACCCACCACAACACACCGCGCCCAAAACGTGCGCGATGATCCCTGCCTTGCAGGAAATCGCCTCATCGGCGATTTCCTACTGCAGCACGAACTCCCGTGTGCCCTGCGATTCGATTCCCGCAACGACGACCGTGAGCGTGTACTCCGTTCCGTTCGCGGGTACGCGATCGAGTTCCTCATCGCAGTTGCCTTCATCGGAGTATCGACGATCCCACTCGATCGGCTGCGTTTCACGCGGCTCGTCGGGTTCGAGCGTTACCAGTTGGTCGACACGATCCGACATGCAGTCGCTCGACTGGAAGACCGTTTCGCCGCCCGCGCTGATGACGTAGTCCTGCTGCGTCGTTCCCACATTCACCTGGCAGGGCACATTCCCGCCGTTGACCAGCATGAAGTGCATCAAGACTGGGTCACCGCTGCCGTACGACTGCTGGTCGGTCATCGCTTGAATCTCGATCACGTCGATTTCACACGCAGGAGCATCCGAGGGCAGCCCGTCCGGCCCCAGCCCGTCGTAGTCGACCGTCACGGATGGGGATGGGCTGGGTTCCTCCTCGAGTTCCGTCTCCGTCGGTGTGGGCTCCGTTGCGTCCTCAGTTGCGTCGCCGCTGAACCACCAGACGGCCGCCCATACGAGACCGGCGACAAGCACAACCGCTACCAGCACCGAGTAGGTGCGAGCGCGCCGCTGTTTCGCCGTGAGTCGTTTCGCCACGCACTCAGGGTAGAACATCGCGAGCGGCGCACCGCCTCGACCCGCGAGAGCGCGCGGAAGGGCATCCCGTCACCCCAGCTGCTTCAGCATTCTCGTGTTGCCGAGCGTGTTCGGCTTCACGTGCGCGAGATCCAGGAACTCGGCGATGCCGCCATCGTTCGAGTGCAGGAGCTCTCGATACACGTCCGGGTCGACGACCTCGTCCGCAACGGCTTCGAACCCCTGCCCTGCGAAGAAGTCGGTTTCGAACGTCAAGCAGAACAGCCGTTGCAGGCCGAGCATTGCGGCACGCTTTTCGAGCTCGATGTAGATGTGCTTGCCGATTCCCTCGCCCATCGCGCTCGATTCGACCGCGATCGTGCGTATCTCCCCGAGGTCTTCCCACATGACGTGCAACGCACCGCAGCCCATGACTCTACCGTCGACTTCCGCGACGACGAACTCCTGAATCGCTTCGTACAGGGTTACGAGTTCCTTGCCCAGCAGGATTCGTCGGATCACGTACGGTTCGATGATGTCGTGAATTCTCCGTACGTCCGCCGGCAGTGCCTGCCGGACAATGACCTCTCCCACTGTGCCTCCTAGTTCAAGATCGTTCCAGAGTACCGCGGCGGATCAGTGCAGCTGACCCTGGCGTATGCACTTGCACGGAAACCGCTGAGTTCACCAAAGACCGACCAACGGTCAGTCATTCCTGCACGAACGCCAATTTCCCGGTCTTCCGCGCCCAAGATCTGTTTCGCATGGAGCACGCGGTCGCACCAACCCCACCAGCACCGAGAAACGGCGATAACGCCGAAAACCGGCAAATACTGCCGATTCTCGACGCGGAACTCGTGTATCGCCGCGTTTCGACACGGAGACCCCGCCGAACCCGCTTACCCCGAGTCGCTTCGTCGAACCAGCTTTCTGCCGATCGGGAGTATGAAGCATTCAGCCGATCACCCGGCGCAACTCGAACCACTTGCTTTCACTGAAATCAGCCGAGAAATCAAGCATTACAGCACGAAACGTTACTTTCCAAGCACTCCGGGACACAAGAACACAGGCACACAGGGGCCGGTGTAGGCGCGCACAAGATTCACCCGGCGCCCCGGACACAACAGCGAAACGAGGGGATGCGCTCGGCATCCCCTCGTTCACGTGTGCAGTGCTAGCTGCGTCGGCGGCGCAGCTGAACAGCGCCTCCCGCGATCATCGCGAGCAGTGCGAAGGCGAGCAGCGCGTAGGGCAGTTCTGCCGCGGTTTCGGGCAGGTTCCCGTCGCCACCCGTGTCACCGTCGCTGTCACCCGGGTCGGACTCGCTGGGGCTCTCCGAGGGGTCCTCGGTCGGCGTAACGTCGTCATCGGCGGGTACGACCTGGAGCTCGAACGGGATGTTCGTGCCCGAGTCGGTCTGCAGCGAGAACTCCTCCGTCGTCGGCTCCGCATCCTGCTGGAACAGCCACTCGAAGAAGGTCACGGTCGCGAGCGAGCCGTCGGATCCAGCGGCCTCTGCGTCACCCTCGCCGGCGGGAACCGTGAAGCTGACCTCAGCGTTGTTCTCTACGACGGGCGCTGCAGCGATCTGCTCGTCACCGTAGTAGACGTACAGCGACTCGGACTCCGGAGTACCGAGCGAGGTGAGGTCGACATCGTTCACCGTGAACTCGACCTGGCTACCGGCCTCGACCGCGCCCGTCGGCAGACCGACGATGTCGAGCTGCGAGCGAGCGAAGTCGGGTGCCAGTGGCGAGTTGGCCTCGACGTAGTCCATGAAGCCGTCGGAGTCGATGATGCCGCCGTCACGCGTGTCCGTTCCGTCGCCGAGCGTGAAGAAGTTGTCACCTACGCCCGAGGTCAGGAAGCTCGGGATCGCCACCCGGATCTCCTGGTCGTCGGTCACGGGCTCGCCATCGATCCAGATGCCAGTGATGCGCTCCCCGCGGTCCCGGCTCGAGTCGGACGAGTAGCGAACGTTGTCGCTCAAGCCGAGCTGCAGGTAGCTGCGGTCAGCGCCCTCCGGCTGCCACTGCTCCTCCAACGTGTCCTTGAGCTGCGCGCCCGTCAGGGTCGTCGTGAAGAGGCTGTTGGCGAACGGCAGCACGTCAACTGCATCGCGTACCGTCAGAACACCGTCGTCGGTTTGGTCGTACACGAAGTCGCTGCGCAGACCACCCGGGTTGACGATGCCGATTTCGGCACCACCGCGCTGCTCGCTCTCGAGCGCGTCGCGGTACATGTTCGATACGAGGGTTCCCATGGTGGATGCGCTGCCTCGGTCGTCGCGATCGTCACCGATGTAGGCGGTCGTGATGTCTGCAGCCTCCTCGAGAGAGCCGATCGGTACGCTGCCGAGCTCATCCGCAACGGAAATCGCATCGTCAACGATGCCCGACACGGCATTGACGCGCTCGTTATCCTCTGGGATCTCAGTGTCGGCCGTGGAAACCAGTTCGAACCCGTCGAGGTCGACCTCGACATTGCCGTCTGCGTCGATGACCAGCGGAATCTGGCCGATGTGCGAGGCGTACTCGCCCGCCTGTACGACGGGGCGCTCTCCTCCACCGGCAACGGGTGCGAGCCAGTTATAGGGCTTGTGGGTGTGCCCGTTCAGAATCAGGTCGACCGAAGGATCGGTGTCTTCGACGATCTCACGGAACTCCCGCTGATCCTGCATCGCGGCCTCGAGCGCAGTCCCCTGCTCATCCTGCGGAGCATTCGGGCTCAGCTGCACAGTGCCGCCGGCGTGGTACGCCGCGATCACGATGTCGGCTTCGCCGCTCTCTTCGAGTTCTGCGGCTTCACGGTTGACGGCTTCAACGGCGTTCGTGAACTCGACGCCCTGAATGCCGTTCTGGTCGACGAGGCCAGGAGTCTCCTCCGTTACCGCGCCGATGACAGCGACCGTGATGTCGCCGATCTCGAAGGTCTCGACGCCACCGTCAGCGACCGGATTGCCGTTGTACGTGACATTCGCGCCAAGGTACGGGAAGTCGGTCTCGGGTGTAATGCGCTCTTCGAGGTCGGCGATACCTCGGTCGAACTCGTGGTTGCCCAACGCACTGGCGTCGATCTCGAGTGCGTTGAGGACGTCGATCGTCGGCCGATCTTCCTGGGACGAGGAGTTGTACAGCGTGCCGCCGACGCTGTCACCGCCCGAGAGCACGAGGGTGTTCTCCTCGCCCTCGACCTGGCGCAACTCTTCTATCGTCGCTGCGAAACCGACGGTCAGACTCTCGTAGTTGTCGATACGACCGTGAAAGTCGTTGAAATAGAGGACGTTGACACGAGTTTCGTCCTCCTGTGCCTGTGCTGCTGCGGCGCCCGGGATGGCCAAAGCAGCGGCAAGGGCGGCAGCAGTTACTGCGTACGCCTTGCCTCTTCTGCGAAGCGTGGTCACTCGGATTCTCTTTTCTGTGTGCAAAGAACATGACCGGAAAGGGGTTTCGACCCGGCCCGATGAACCGGCGTAACTGGGCACGCCGATGATCACCCTCAATAAGACAACCACGCAAATGGGGCGGGATCAAGCCCCGCCCCATCAGTTCACGCACTATTCAGCGCGCGGTTTCCGCGTCGTTCAGTCGTCGCTGTCGCCCTCGGAAGCGCCGGTGTCGGCATCCTCTGCATCGCTTCCTGCGCCAACACCAACCGCCACGGGCTCCGGCATCTCGTGGTCGAAGGCGAACTCCTCGCCGTCCCAGTCGACCTTCACGTGGTGGCCAGCGAGCAACTCGCCGTGGAGAATCTTCTCGCTCAGCGCATCTTCGACGTTCCTCTGCACAGCACGACGCAGCGGGCGAGCGCCGAGCGACGGGTCGTACCCGAGCTCGATGAGGCGGTCCCTTGCGCTGTCTGAGATCTCGACCGTCATCGCGCGGTCCATGAGGCGCTCGGCCAGACGCTTGATGAAGAGCCCGACGATCTGTCGCAGGTCGTCTCTCGACAGCTGCGGGAAGACGATGGTCTCATCCACGCGGTTCAGGAACTCGGGGCGGAAATTCTTCTTCAGCTCCTCGTTGACCTTCGCGCGCATCCGGTCGTAGTCGCTGTCGGCGTCGCCCTCGCGAACGAACCCGACCGGGCCTCCCGCGATGTCCTTCGTACCGAGGTTGGTCGTCATGATGATGACCGTGTTCTTGAAGTCGATGACGCGACCCTGACCGTCGGTGAGACGACCCTCTTCAAGAATCTGCAGCAGCGAGTTGAAGATGTCGGGGTGCGCCTTCTCGATCTCGTCGAAGAGCACGACCGAGAACGGCTTGCGCCGCACCTTCTCGGTCAGCTGGCCGCCCTCGTCGAAGCCGACGAATCCTGGAGGGGCGCCGAACAGGCGGCTGACCGTGTGCTTCTCACCGAACTCGCTCATGTCGAGCGAGATCAGGGCGTCCTCGTCGTCGAACAGGAACT
>NZ_CAMEFJ010000085.1 GCF_945915485.1 uncultured Agrococcus sp. | reverse complement strand
GAAGGCGCACTGTTCGGTGAAGTCGCGTCCTTCCGAGCCCCTGTGTCGGGATCATGCGATGAGCTCTCGGCGCCCGCGGCTGTCGGGTTGTCGAACCCGGGGTTCGCCGCTCGCTTCGCGGCTCGGTTATGGCTTCCGACTCGGACGAGCCGGGTGATGCCGATGATCAAGAGCGTTGCGCCGAGCGCGACGCCGATGACGGCCACGCCGAGCCATATCAGCGGCATGATCCACGGGCTCGTGCGTTCAACGGAAGCGGCTACGACGCCTTCCGATGCCGTGCAGTCGATGACGTAGTCACCGCTCTCCGTCGCCTGGAAGCGCCCGAAGGCGTAGTACGTGTCCGAGCCGTAGCGCTCTTCTGTCGCGGAGAGCTGCGGCAGCGCATGCGCTTCGATGTCTGCGCCGGAGGGAGCGGTGATCGTGCACGCGTTCACGTGAGGTGCCGGCTCGGTCGTGGGAACCAGGAGGCGCACCTCCCGGCCCTCTCGCAGTTCGAGGAGGTTCGGGTTCGGCGATACGAGCACTGGCCGCTGCGACGATTGAATCACGCCGCCGATCCCGCTGAACAGAGCGCCGACGACACCCGTGAACGGCATGATGATCACGAGCGCAACGCCGATCAGGAGCGTGATGATCGCTCCTGATCGGCGGCGAGGGCGAGCGCCCTCGGATGTGCTCACTACTGCTTCTCTTCGCTTTCCGGCTCGTCTTCGTCCTCGACCTCGGCAGCGATGACTTCGGCCTCCGAGTACGTGACCTCCATCGGCTCGACCTGCTCACGGTCGTCCTCGACCTCTTCAGCGTCGAAATACGCGGGCGACGATTCCTGCTCGGTTTCGACCTCTTCATCTTCGAACGGGATGCGCGCGGCTTCCGCGATCTGCATGAGCGAGTGCATCTCTGCAACGAAGCCGTTCATCTGCTGCTGCTGGAAACGCAGCGTCCGCTGGCGGTCCTCGGCGTCGCGCAGCATCTCCTTGGAGTGCCCCATGACCTTGTCGATGATCGACTGCGCACGCGTCTGCGCTTCCGAGAGGATGCTGTTCGACTTGGCGACGGCGGACGCCTCCACCTGCTTCGCCTGCGCGCGAGCGAGGTCTTCGAATGCCTTCGACTGCTCGGCGATGTGATTGGCGTGCTGCAGCGCGCTCTGCACCTTCTCGTTGGCGTCCTGCGTGATGCGCTCGGCGTGCGCCAGGGCCTGGTTGTGCAGGCGCAGATACTCCTGCTGCGCTTCGTCTTCGCGACGCTTCACCGCTGCGTCGAGCTCGAGCTCGCGAGCCTTCGCCTCGCGCATGATGCGCTCGGCTTCCGTGCGAAGGGCATCCGTCTCCCGCGTTGCCTGCGAACGCAGGGCCGCGCTGGCGCGCTCCGCTTCTGCAACGATCACCTGTGCTTCGCTCTCCGCCTGCTGCGTGCGCTGGCCGAGCGTCGCGCTGCGCTCCTCGATCTCTGCTTCGTGCGCCGACTTCTCCGTCTGGATGCGCAGGCGAGCCTGCTGCTCTTCGTGCTTCGCCTCGCCGAGGATGCGCTCGGCGTCCTCCTCCGCTTCCTTGCGCAGCTTCGCCGCCTGGTCCTTAGCATCTTCGTGCATACGTTCGGTCTGCTGCGAAGCGCCATCGATCAGGGTCTGCGCCTGCTCCTCGGCGACCCGCAGAATCTCGGCGAATCGAGCCGGGTTCTCGTCGTCGCCATCCATGACGTCCTGGCTCAACGTCTCCGCCCGCGCCTCCGCAGACTGTGCCCGAGAATTCGCCTCCGCCACATCGGCCTGCAGCGCGAGGATGCGCGATTCGGCCGCCTCCATGTCCTCCCGCAGGTGCGTGATCTGGGCATCCGCTTCCTGACGGCTCCCGACCGCGGAGCGGCGAGCCTGCTCGATCTGATCCTTCAGCCTCTGCAGCTCGGCATCGACCTGCTCTTTGTCGTAACCGCGGAATGCCTGCGCAAACTGGGTTGAGGGCTCGCTCACTGTTGGTCTCCTGTCGATTGAGATGGCTGTTCAGCATGGTATCGGCTGCGGGGTTCTACGTCATCCGGCGTGCGTCGCGCTTTCGTACGCTCGGCCTGCTCTGCGAGGTCGGCGTCTGCCGGGTATCCGACCTCCATGAGCGTCAATCCATGGGCGGGCATGAGGGGAATCGCGCTGGAGCGCCTCCGCTCCTGCAGCAGATTCTCCGCGGCGGCGAGACCGAGCCGGCCCTCGCCGACCGCGACGCAGGCGCCGACGAGCGAACGCACCATCGAATGGCAGAAGGCGTCGGCGAGCACGTGTGCTTCGAAGACGCGCCCCGGCCCGTCCGTTTCGACGAAGCGCCAGGAGAATTCTCGCAGTTCGCGTATCGTCGTGGCGCCCTCACGGGGCTTGCAGAACGCGGCGAAGTCGTGCAGCCCCGTCAGCAGTTCCGCTGTCTCCTGCATCGCGTGCGGTGCGAGTTCGCGACGCCAGTGCGCGGCGTCCTTGGCCAAGGGGTTTCTCGTATCGAGCTGCAGGCGGTAGCGGTAGCGGCGATAGGTGGCGCTGAAGCGGGCGTCGAATCCCGCAGGTGCTGCAGAAGCGCGAAGAACGGCGATGTCGGATGCCCGCATGAGCGAGTTGAGTCGGCGCGGGAGACGGTCGATGTCGGCGATGCCGTCGGGAGCATCGAAGTGCGCGACCTGGCCCAGCGCGTGAACGCCCGCGTCGGTGCGCCCCGCGACCGTGACCGGCACGGGTTGCCGCACGATGGTTTCCAGGGCATTTTCCAGTAAACCTTGACACGTCCTCAAGCCTGGCTGCTTGGCCCATCCCGTAAACTCGGTGCCATCGTATGCCACGTCGATACGTATCCTCGTGCGGCCGGCTGCCATGCCCCAACCCTACCCAGTCTCCGCAGAACAAGTGCGAGCCGAGAAGATGTCCTCCCCTACCCCCACGCCCGTTGCCTTGCTTCGAGACGGCCACATCGCCGGGCTCGATGGTTTGCGCGCGATCGCGGTCGGACTCGTGCTCGTCTACCACCTGTTCCCGGGTCTGCTACGGGGCGGATTCATCGGCGTCGACGTGTTCTTCGTCATCTCCGGTTTCCTCATTACGACCCTGCTGCTCCGCGAGCACGCGAAGACCGGTCGAGTCGCACTCGGGTCATTCTGGCGGCGACGCGCACGGCGTCTGCTGCCGGCTATCGCGCTCGTGGTGCTCACGTGCGGTGCACTCGCGGCGATCGTCGGCGGTGACACCCTCGTCGGCATCGGCCGCCAGGTGCTGGGGTCGCTGACGTTCTCGTACAACTGGCTCTCCATCGCCTCCGACTCCAGTTACTTCGACCAGACCGCACCCGAGCTGTTCCGCAACTTCTGGTCGCTCGCCGTCGAGGAGCAGTTCTACATCGCGTGGCCGCTGCTGTTCATCGCCTGCATGCTGGTCGGCGGCCGCGCTCTGACACGCGAGCGCCTCACGCACGTGGATGGGCGGCTCGTCCTCGGTGTCGCATCGATCGTGATCGGCATCGCGTCGGTCGTCTGGATGCTCGTTCTCTACCCGGGTGCCGGCGATGCGACCAGGGTCTACTTCGGCACGGATACGCACGCGTTCGGGCTGGCCATGGGCAGCGCGCTGGCTTGCGCCCTCTTCCACGCTCCTGTGCTGACGGGTGCCCGGGCTCGGGCATCCGTCACGGTGCTGGGCATCGCCTCGGTTGCCGCGCTCGTCGTACTGGCCGCGATCATCGACGATTATCAGTCCTGGACGTACCCGTGGGGTCTGCTGCTCGCGAGCGCCGCTTCAGTGGGCGTCATTCTCGCGGTCATGCTGTGGCCGCGGTTGGGCGAGCTGCTGGATGCGGAACCGCTGCGCTGGGTCGGCATGCGCTCGTACGGCATCTATCTCTGGCACTGGCCGTTCGTGGTGCTCGCCGCGGAGGCCCTGCGCGGCAGCCTCACGGCTCCGTTGATCGGGATGCTCGTGCTGGGCATCACGCTCGTCGTCGCTCAGATCTCGTACCGCTGGATCGAGCAGCCCTTCCGCCGGTACGGCTTCCGAGTTATCGCGCGGCATACGAAACTCAGCTGGGTCGGAGCCAGTAGAAGCCGGAGACGCGCGATGCTCCTGACCTCGTACGGTGTCGTGACCGCAGTGCTGCTGGGCACGGGCATCCTGAGCGATCCCGGCGTCACCCAGTCGGCGCGCGGCATCAGCGACGGGCAGGATCGTCTGTCCACGCAGGAGCCGAACGAGCCTTCTCCGAGCCCATCGCCGACCGTCGATGCGATGGACGTCGCGACGATGCCGGAGGGCAGTGAGATCTCTGCGATCGGCGACTCGGTCATGCTCGCGAGCGTCGCGGCTCTGCAGGAGACCATGCCGGGTATCGACATCGACGCGAGCGTTTCGCGGGGCTTCGCGAACGGTGTGTCGATCGCCGAGGATCTCCGCGACAAGGGCGAGCTGCGAGAGTACGTGGTGATCGGGCTTGCGACCAACGGCACGGTCCCCGAGGAGGCGCTCGGTCGGCTCTCGGCCATCGCCGAGGACCACAAGCTCGTCCTCGTCACGGCCTTCGGCGACCGGCCCTGGATTCCGCCATCGAATGATGCCCTGCACACGTTCGTGGAAGAGCATCCCGGTGTGACGGCGATCGCAGACTGGTCGGTTGCCGCCGAGCACGGCAGCGGGCTGCTCGCACCCGACCTGATTCATCCCGAGCCCGCGGGAGCAGCCGTGTACGCCACGGAAGTCATGGGCGCGCTCGAGCGGTTGCAGATGCTCGAGCTGGGGCTGAAGCCGCACCGACTGCCGGATGCCGTCCCTGACGAGCAGGACGAGCACACGGACAGCGAGCCCGACAGCAGCCCCGAGACCGAACCGGACGATGGTGATTCGGATGCTGACGAGCCCAGCGCACCAGAAGAGAACGACGATTCGGACGACGAGCCGAACGGCAGCGGCGACCCGCGCGCACCCTGAGTTTGCTTTCGCCTGAGAGCATTTCCGTTCGCGGTTCGCCGTGGTGCGCAGCGCATTGCTGTGTGGGTTGCAGGCTCCCGCATGACAGTAGAGGGCATGAGAAAAGGGGTGTGGTCGAAACCACACCCCTTTCAGCTCGTAACGCAGACTACTTGTCGGAGTCGGCGTCCTCAGCGTCAGCCTCTTCTGCTGCGTCAGCGGCTTCGGCGTCGTCAGCTGCCTCGCCGCCCTCTTCCGAAGCGTCTGCTTCGTCAGCGGTCTCGGCAGCGTCGGCCTCTACGACCTCTTCTGTCTCTTCGACCTCGGGGGCTTCCTCGGCCTCTTCGGCTACGGGAGCATCCTTCTTGGCCTTCTTGTTGACCGGCTCGAGCACGAGCTCGATCTGCGCGAGGGGAGCGTTGTCGCCCTTGCGGAAGCCGAGCTTCGTGATGCGCGTGTAACCACCCTCGCGCTCCTCCATGAGGGGTGCGATCTCCGTGAACAGCACGTGCACGACCGAGGGGTCGTTGATGATGCGCAGAACACGGCGGCGAGAGTGCAGGTCGCCGCGCTTCGCGAAGGTGATGAGGCGCTCAGCGAACGGGCGGAGGCGCTTGGCCTTCGTCTCGGTCGTCTTGATGCTCTTGTGAGTGAAGAGGGCTGCGGCCAGGTTTGCGAGCAGCAGGCGCTCGTGCGCCGGCCCCCCACCCAGGCGGGGTCCCTTGTTGGGCTTAACCATAATCGTCTGTCTTTCTCAGTCGAAGCCTGCCGCTTAGCGGGCTTCCTCGTCGTCGTAACCGCTGTAGAAGTGCGCCCCATCGAAACCGGGGACGGCGTCCTTCAAGTTCAGACCGAGCTCGGTGAGCTTGTCCTTCACCTCGTCGACCGACTTCTGGCCGAAGTTACGGATGTTCATCAGCTGCGTTTCACTGAGTGCGACCAGCTCGGAGACCGAGTTGATGCCCTCGCGCTTCAGGCAGTTGTATGAGCGAACCGAGAGGTCGAGCTCTTCGATCGGAGTCGACAGCTCGCTCGAGAGCTGCGCCTCGGCGGGAGCCGGGCCGATCTCGATACCTTCTGCGGCGGCGTTGAGGTCGCGGGTCAGGCCGAACAGCTCGACGAGCGTGCGACCGGCGGAGGCGACGGCGTCGCGCGGCGAGATCGAGGGCTTGGCCTCGACGTCGACGACGAGCGAGTCGAAGTCGGTGCGCTCACCGGCACGGGTTGCCTCGACACGGTAGGTGACCTTGAGGACGGGCGAGTAGATCGAGTCGACGGGAATCGAGCCGGCCTCCACGAAGGATGCACGGTTCTGCTCAGCGGAAACGTAGCCGCGGCCACGCTCGATGGTCAGCTCGAGCTGGAACTTCGCCTTGTCGTTCAGGTGTGCGATCACGAACTCGGGGTTGTGGATCTCGACACCTGCCGGGACGGTGATGTCACCTGCTGTGACAACGCCTTCGCCCTGCTTCGACAGGTAGGCGACGATGGGCTCGTCGTGCTCGGAGGAGACGACGAGCTGCTTGATGTTCAGGATGATCTCGGTGACGTCTTCCTTCACGCCCTGAACGGTCGTGAATTCGTGCAGCACACCGTCGATGCGGATGCCGGTAACGGCAGCGCCGGGGATCGACGAGAGCAGCGTACGACGGAGCGAGTTACCGAGCGTGTAGCCGAAACCCGGCTCGAGGGGCTCAATGGTGAAGCGCGAGCGGGATTCCGAGATGACTTCCTCGGTCAGTGTGGGGCGCTGGGCGATCAGCACGTTGTGGTTTCCTTTCGCTTGCGAGTCCGCTATATGACTCGCGGTGAATACGGATTGATTGGTAGCGCGCGAGGACGTGAGCCCTCGCGCGCTGGAATCGTGCTAGTTGCGGCGCGGCTTCGGCTGGCGGACGCCGTTGTGAGCCTGCGGCGTGACGTCGTGGATGCCACCGATTTCGAGGCCGGTCGCCTGGAGCGAGCGGATTGCGGTCTCGCGACCCGATCCGGCGCCCTTCACGAACACATCCACCTTCTTCATGCCGTGGTCCTGAGCCTGGCGTGCTGCCGACTCAGCTGCGAGCTGCGCGGCGTACGGGGTCGACTTACGCGAGCCCTTCATACCGATCGCGCCGCCCGAAGCCTGCGAGACTACGGCACCGGTCGTGTCGGTGATCGACACGATGGTGTTGTTGAACGTCGACTTGATGTGCGCGTGGCCGACGGCGATGTTCTTCTTGTCCTTGCGGCGCGGCTTGCGCGCGGCAGTCTTGGGTGCAGCCATAGTGTTCCTCCCCCTACGGCCTAGCGGCCGGCCTTCTTCTTACCGGCAACCGTGCGCTTCGGACCCTTGCGGGAGCGAGCGTTCGTCTTGGTGCGCTGTCCGTGAACGGGCAGGCCACGACGGTGGCGGATGCCCTGGTACGAGCCGATCTCGACCTTGCGACGGATGTCAGCCGACACCTCGCGTCGCAGATCACCCTCGACCTTGAAGTCACCGCTCTCGACGTAGTCGCGCAGTGCGACGAGCTGCTCATCGGAGAGGTCCTTCACGCGGATGTTGCCGTCGATGCTGGTCGTCTCAAGCGCTTTGAGTGCGCGAGTGCGACCGACACCGAAAATGTACGTCAGTGCGATCTCCACGCGCTTCTCGCGCGGAATGTCGACACCTGCAATACGTGCCATGGTGTTGCTCCTTGTTTGGAGTGTGAGAGGTGTGGAGCAGTTGCTGTGCCGGAGCCTCTCCCCCGGGTGTCGTACTCGAACACAGGTGTTCTTGCACTCTTGCTACTGCCTGGATGTTGCCCCACGCGGGGCTCGTATGGAGTTGTCTTCGAGATGCGCGCCGTGCGGCGCACGTCTCAACCCTGGCGCTGCTTGTGGCGCGGGTTCTCGCAGATCACCATCACGCGACCGTGGCGACGAATGACTTTGCACTTGTCGCAGATCCTTTTGACGCTGGGGTGAACCTTCATAGTTGTTTCGCTTTCTCGCTGGCCTCGTACCCGAGCGGATGCCCGGGTCGTTCCTTCTCAGCTTCTACTTGTAGCGATAGACGATACGGCCGCGACTCAGGTCGTAGGGGCTCATCTCTACGATCACGCGGTCCTCCGGGAGGATGCGGATGTAGTTCTGGCGCATCTTGCCAGAAATGTAACCGAGCACGATGTGCCCGTTCGTGAGCTCCACGCGGAACATCGCGTTGGGAAGAGCTTCAATCACCGAACCTTCAATTTCGATGACACCGTCTTTTTTGGCCATTACCTCGTCACTGCTAACTGTAGTTGCTGGTCGTGCGAGTGCATACGCAATAGACGCATGACACCAAGGATCTACTTTACGCCTCGGGCGTGTCTCTTGGCAAGCTCTCGGCGCGTCGGTTTTCCTCGCCCCACGCTAGCTCGACTGCTGCTGCGGAACTTCTTGTTCCTCAGCAGTCTCTGCCCGGCCCCCCTGAGGCGCCGTCGATTTCCTTTTGCGTTCGCCGCCGGTATCGGAACGAGCGCGGAATCGATCGAGGAATCTGCCCCCGAACTCTTTCACGCGGGTTTCGAAGCGACCCCATGTCTTGTCTCGGATGAAGATCATGTCGGCCGCGATCATGACGAGCGAGAAGAACGGAATGGCGAGCATGACACCGATGCCGATGTGCATTCCCGTGATCAGGATCAACCCGGCTATACGCGTCCACCTGTGCAGCAGCATGAGCGGGAACAGCAACTGCACGTAGACGCTCATCCACGTCGCGAGGAACACGACAGGGGTCATGGAGAGCAGAATCTCGTTGAGCCACGGGAAAATCGTGAGTTCCTCGAGCTGCAGCGGGTAGTAGACCGCGACCCCGCTCATCCAGGTAGAACCCTGCAACTTCCAGAGCGCGGAAACCACGTAGATAGTGCAGAGCTGGTAACCGACCAGGATGACCGCAACGTTGTTCAGGAGGTTCGTGAACCATTTGGGGATAACGGGCGGCTTGATCGCCTTACCGGCTTCCAGCGCTTTCGAAGCCCTTCGCGCATCCAGCGACCAACGTCGTGAGAGATCGGCGAACAGCATGATGATGAGCATGACGCGCAGGGTCTGGTAGTGCCCCGAGTTCGTCAGCACGGGGTTCAGCGCGGTGAATCCGAGCCACAGGTACACGAATAGCGGCGACGTTATGCGCATTCGCCAGCCGAGTATGTACAGCACCGTGACGATCGCGAGCAGCAGCACCTTGATCATGAGGAGCGAGTCCGGGTCTTCACGACTAAACGGGAACGGCAACGGCCAAGGGTAGTTGTTGACCGACGAGACGTCGTTCAAAGCGTTGCCCCACCTCGACCCCTGACCGAACGTGTACGAGAAGTTCGGCAGGTACAGCGCAATCGTGACGAGCGTCATGAGCCCGTAACTGATGCGCATGATCGCCAGCCCGTAGCTGGCACGGCGATTATCGAGGAGCCACGAGAAGAAGTTCTTGCCGATGCTGCCGGCCGTTGCGGAGAGGGAACTCATCGGTCACCATCCAATCGCTCCATCCACTGCAGGAACGAACGAGCGAACGCCTCTGAATCCTGACCGGCGTTGACGATCGGCTCACGCCATCCCTCATGGGTGCGGCGAGAGGGAGGCGGTTCGGCGTTAGGGTCGTTGCGGTCGTTCCAACGCACAACCGGGTTGTACACGACTCTCGATTGCACCCCGAGAATTTCGGCTTCATCGCCATAGAGAGCGAGAGCAACCTGCGTGGAGAACGCGGTGAGGTACTCGTCGATGCGCAGGTATTCGGCAGCTGGGCCGGCGTCGGTAAGCAGTTGCTCCATCCGCTCGCGGTCGCCTTCGCGATGGAAGTTGCTGCTAGAGATGATTTCTCGCTGCTCCTCGTTGAGCCCGCGGTAGGCCGCCATGTAGCGTTCGGCAGCATTGATCGTGAGGTGCTTGCGCAGGATCTTCCGGTACGGGACAGCGAGTTCGACAGCGGTCGCGTTGATCCACTCGGTTTCGACTCGCGTGCCGTCGTCGAGCTCGACCCATGCGCGAACCCAGAGCGAGCGGTCCTCGCTGGCGGGATTGGGAGCAAAGATCCGGTAGTTCTGCGTCAGTAGGGGGTTCACGTACGAGTCTGCCGCCTCACCCGGAAGCGCCCCGTACTTGATATCGGGATACGGGACATTCACGACACCCGTGAAGAACATGTGCACCGATGCGAGCACCAGGACAATCGCCGTAACGATGCGCGCTAGCGGTGATCGCGTCGTCTGCTCTTCAGCTGCCTTAGCCGAAGCAGATTGTGCACTTTTCGACACGTTCGCCTTCTTTCACCTGTAAAACCGGCGACCCTACGGCGTGGGCCAGCCGGTATGAATCGGACTCCCATCCGGGAGCCCTTCGGACGATATTGCGGCCCGCGCCACTCTGCTTTCGCGAGTCACGCGGGCCGCAATATCAGTTACCGCTTACACGGTTTCGTGGTGCTTCCTGATCATTGCCAGGAGCATACCTGCGCCCAGGAGGAGCACTGCCAGTGCAGGCAGAGCCGTCGTCAGGCTGGTACCCGTACGGGGCAGTCTGTCGTCCTTGGGGTCGGTTGGGGTGGACGAACCGTCGGTCGAGCCATCGGTAGAACCGTCGGTCGAGCCGTCAGTTGAACCATCGGTCGGGTCCGTGGGATCCGTCGGGTCCGT
>NZ_CAMEFJ010000084.1 GCF_945915485.1 uncultured Agrococcus sp. | reverse complement strand
ATCTCATCACTCAGTCACCTGACGTATTCCGCGTTGTTCGGAGAGGCGTCCCTTATGGCGACGCCTCTCCGGGAAGGGGCGAGTCGATCATCGCCGGGCGCTGTCGTGGTTCGGCATCCTGATGAAGTCCTCCGGCGCGCTCCCCGGGCTGAACACCGTGCTCAGATTAGGGCCGAAGTAGTCGCCGCGAACTCGTGTGCGCTTGCTGTTTCTCATGTCCAACAGCCTAGATGCGCAAATAAAATTGCGCAATAGATAGTGCGCAATTTATTTTGCGTATATTGCCCGACTGCCTACACTGGTCGCATGGGAGCCGACGAGACCACCCCGGCATACGCCAGCAAGGATGCGCTGCGGGCGATGTCCCATCCCGTTCGTATCGACATCCTGCAGTTTCTGCGACACAAACAGAGCGCTCGCGCCGCCGACCTCGCCGAAGCTCTCGGAGTGGCTGCGAACTCCATGAGCTATCACCTCAGAATCCTGGCGAAGGCCGGTCTGATCGAGGAGGCCCCCGACCTCGCACGCGATCGACGCGACCGCGTGTGGCGCATGCAGCGTGAGCAGCTCATCCGCGTGGATGCGGAGGGGCAGGCGGAAGGGTATCGAGGGGCCGTCGATCAGGTCGGGTTGGCGGCAATCGAGTGGATTCGGTCAGGGTGGATCGCGCAGGATTACGGTGGTGCCGGCAAGGAGAATTTAGGCAGGGGAACCGTCACCATTTCGAGCGCACGACTCACCTTCGAGGAAGCACAGTCGTGTATCGATGAGATCCTTGCGGTCATTGACGAATATTCGTCGCGCCACCGAGATGCAGACGGCAACGACCTCGAAGATGACAACCCGGATCTCGACAGCTTTCGGATTGCGGGCGTCGTCCTGCCGGACGTCGGCCGTCACGACGCAACGTCATGACGAAGGTCATTGTCGCACCGGATTCCTTCAAAGGGTCGATCGATGCCGCAGCCGCAGCGCAGGCGATCCGGGACGGCTGGTTGGACGAGTGCGGCGACGATAGCGTTCGCGTCCTTCCGCAAGCCGATGGCGGCGAAGGCACGCTCGATGCGCTCGAGGCCGCGCATCCCGGCAGTGAGCGCGTCACGGTGGGTCGTGTGACCGGCCCGGATGGCCGAGCGATTGCGGGCGAGTGGTTGCGGCTGACCGACGGAACGGCCGTCATCGAGATGGCCGTCGTGTCGGGGCTGCCCATGATGGAGCGGCTGGATGCCTTCGGCGCCACTTCACGCGGGCTCGGTGAAATCATGGCACACGCCATCGATGCGGGTGCGCAGAAACTTGTCATCGGCATCGGCGGGTCTGCATCGACGGACGGAGGAGCGCCCGTGCTCGACGCTTTGGGATCCAGACGTCCTCCAGCCGGCGGCGTGAAGGTGCTGAGCGACGTGACGAATCCGCTGCTCGGGCCGAACGGTGCAGCAGCGGTATTCGGCCCGCAAAAGGGCGCGAGCGAAGCCGGCATTATCGTGCTCGAAGACCGGCTCCGGGCGTGGGCCGGCGAGATCCGTAGCCGACCGGGAACCGTCCACGCGGACCCTGATGCTCCAGGAGCCGGGGCCGCGGGAGGCGTCGGCTTTGCAATGCTGGCGTGGGGAGCGACGCTGGAGCCGGGTTCTGCGGTGATCGCCGATCTGACGGGGCTCAGCGATGCCGTCCCTGACACAGACATCATCATCACGGGGGAGGGGCGCTTCGACGCACAGTCTCGCGGCGGCAAAGTCGTGGGGCACGCGCTGCAGCTCGCGAAACAGCACGACACGCGTTGCATCGTCATCGCCGGCGTACTGGATGCCGACCCCGGCTGCTCCGCCTACTCGCTCAGCGAGATCGCCGGCAGCAGCGCATCCGCGCTCGAAGATCCGGCGCGATGGCTGCGTGCGGCGGGGAGGCGTGCGGCTCGTGACTGCAGTTGACGCACGCTGGCAGCAAGCCTCCTCAGCACGCACGTCCTCCGCATCACGCTCCGAACGCGAACCACGTCCGAAGCTCGCGCTTCCCTCAGCTCAGAATCAACTTCTCGGTCGCTGGGCGACGACACGCCGTCAGAGTGCAGTCTCATCGCCAGGCGACCGAGAAGTTGGCAGGGGAGAGGGGGCTGTGGAGGGAGTCTGGATCCGGCTAGAACAGGCCGAGCTCTCGTACGGCGTCACGCTCTGCGGCCAGCTCCTCTGCCGAGCGAGCGATGGCGGTTCGCGTCGCATCTGCAACGTCGAGGCCCTGCACGATGCTCCACTCGCCGTTCCGGCATGTCACGGGGAACGATGAGACCAGGCCCGCTGGCACGCCGTACGAACCGTCGGAAACGACCGACATCGATACCCAGTCATCCTCGGGTGTGCCGAGCATCCAGTCACGCACGTGTCGCAACGTCGCATTCGCCGCAGAAGCCGCTGAAGACGCGCCACGAGCGGCAATGATGGCCGCGCCGCGTTTTGCAACGGTGGGACGGAACTCGTCGACGACCCACTGCTCCTCCACCAGGTCGGTTGCGGGTGTGCCCCCGACCGTCGCGTGGCCGATGTCCGGCACCTGGGTGTCGGAGTGGTTACCCCAGACGATCATGCGTTGCACTTCGCCGGCAGTCACGCCCGCCTTCGCAGCGAGCTGGGCGATGGCACGGTCGTGATCCAGCCGCGTCAGCGCGGTGACACGACGGGCATCGATGCCGCCGGCGACGGCGATCGTGGTGAGCGCGTTCGTGTTCGCCGGGTTCCCGGTCACGGTGACTCGCACGGTTTCGTCCGCGGCCGCTGCGAGTGCACTGCCCTGCTCCGCGAAGATCGCGGCGTTCGCGCGTAGGAGATCGGCGCGTGTTTCGCCCTGACCTCGCGGTTTCGACCCGACGAGCAGCGCGTGGTGTGCTCCTGCGAATGTCGTGCGTGCATCCGACGAGGTCTCGATACCGGTCAGGAGCGGGAAGGCGCTGTCCTGCAGCTCCATCACGACGCCTTCGAGGCGTTCCATCGCCTGCGGTACTTCGAGGATGCGCAGCTCGACCGGCTGATCGGGCCCCAGCATCTCTCCGCTCGCGATCCTGAACAGCAGGGAATAACCGATCTGTCCCGCTCCGCCGGTTACTGCAACTCGCACTGGTGTCTTCGTCACGTCCCCATCTCATCATGTGCGCGGTGTCAGCGCTATGGCGAGTTCGAACTCGCGAGGTTGTGAGAGTCCTCCCATGGAGTGCGACCCTCGCCGTGGCAAGCAATAGACTTGGGAGAGACTTTTGGAGGTTTGTATGGCGAAGACACTCGCGGAGAAGGTGTGGGACGACCACGTCGTGGTGAAGGGCGAAGACGGTGCCCCCGATCTTATTTACATCGACCTTCAGCTCATCCACGAGGTAACGAGCCCACAGGCATTCGACGGCCTGCGGCAGGCTGGTCGACCGCTTCGCCGTGCCGACCTGACGATCGCGACGGAAGATCACAACACCCCGACGCTCGACATCGACAAACCGATTCAGGACCCCACGAGCGCAAAGCAGATCCACACGCTCCGTGAGAATGTCGAGGAGTTCGGTGTACGCATCCACTCGCTCGGTGACAAGGAGCAGGGCATCGTGCACATCGTCGGGCCGCAGCTGGGGCTCACGATGCCGGGCATCACGGTCGTGTGCGGCGACTCGCACACCTCGACGCACGGAGCGTTCGGTGCGATGGCGTTCGGTATCGGCACGAGCGAAGTCGAGCACGTCATGGCGACGCAGACGCTGCCGTTGAAGCCGTTCAAGACGATGGCCATCAACGTCGAGGGCGAACTGCGCCCCGGCGTCACGGCGAAAGACATCATCCTTGCTGTCATTGCAAAAATCGGCACGGGTGGTGGAGCCGGTTACGTGCTCGAGTACCGTGGCAGCGCGATCCGCAATCTGTCGGTCGAGGGCCGGATGACGATCTGCAATATGTCGATCGAAGCGGGAGCGCGGGCCGGGATGGTCGCGCCGGACGAGACGACGTTCGAGTACATCAAGGGGCGCGATCACGCCCCGACGGGGGACGCCTGGGACGAGGCGGTCGAGTATTGGAAGACGCTGACCACGGATGAGGACGCCACGTTCGACGCGGAGGTCGACATCGACGCGAACGAGCTGGAGCCGTTCGTCACCTGGGGAACGAACCCCGGCCAGGGAGTCTCGCTCAGCGACGCGATACCAGCGCCGGAGAGCTTCTCGGACCCTGTGGATCGTGCTGCGGCGGAGCGGGCACTCGAGTACATGGACCTCGAGCCGGGTACGAAGCTGAAAGACATCAGGGTCGACACGGTCTTCATCGGCTCGTGCACGAACTCGCGCATGGAGGATCTCCGTGCCGCGGCGACGATTATCGAGGGCAAGAAGAAGGCCGAGGATCTGCGCGTCATGGTGGTTCCCGGATCGGCCAGAGTGCGGCTCGAGGCCGAAGCAGAGGGTCTCGACAAGATCTTCAAAGACTTCGGCGCCGAGTGGCGGTTTGCCGGTTGTTCCATGTGTCTCGGTATGAACCCGGATCAGTTGCAACCCGGCGAGCGCTGCGCATCGACCTCGAACCGCAACTTCGAGGGGCGCCAGGGCAAGGGAGGCCGCACACACCTCGTTTCGCCGCTCGTGGCAGCGGCCACGGCGATCCGCGGCACGCTCTCGAGCCCATGGGATCTCGAGCACGACGAACTGGAGCGCGCAGTTGCCGCAGCGAAGGGCGAGGAGGTCTAGACCATGGACAAGATCACGACACTGACGGGCCCGATCGTCCCGCTGCGACGTTCGAACGTCGATACCGACCAGATCATCCCAGCCGTCTTCCTCAAACGTGTGACGAAGACCGGCTATGACGACGCGCTCTTCCACGGGTGGCGCCAGGACGCCGATTTCGTGCTGAATCAGGAGCCGTACAAGCACGGGGGCATCCTGGTGGCAGGGTCGGACTTCGGCACCGGATCCAGCCGCGAGCACGCGGTGTGGGCGTTACGCGACTTCGGCATCACTGCCGTACTGAGCCCGCGATTCGGAGAGATCTTCCGCGGCAACTCCGGCAAGCAGGGGCTCCTCACCGGCAAGATCAGCGACGAACAGGTCGAGAGCCTGTGGGCGCTCGCGGAAGCGAACCCCGGTACCGAAGTGACGATTGATCTGAAGGCACGCACCGTCGCCGCGGGTACCGAGAGCTTCGGCTTCGAAATCGACGACTACACGCGATGGCGATTGCTCGAGGGATTGGACGACATCGCTCTGACGTTACAGAATGAAGCGGCCATCGATGAGTTTGAAAAGCGGCGCCCTCGATGGATGCCGACGACACTCCCCGTCAGGAACTCGACCGCAAACTAACCGTTAGCGTCAGGAAGTAAGCGTGAACACACAAGAATTCGCAACGCTCTCAGCAGCGTCAGTCGGTATGACGGCAGACGCAATTCGTGTTCGGGGTGGCAAACCCATCCACGGACGCCTGCAGATGAAGGGTGCAAAGAACCTCGTCACCAAGGCGATGGTTGCCTCCCTGTTGGGCCATACTCCAAGCGAACTGCGGAGCGTCCCCGAGATCAGCGACGTCAAGGTCGTGCGGGGCTTGCTCGAGGTCTACGGTGTGGTCGTGGACCTCGACGGCGACACGCTGCGCCTCGACCCCAGTAACGTCGAGCGTGCGCACGAGACGTCGATCAACGCGCACGCCGGGTCCAGCCGCATCCCGATTCTGTTCTGCGGGCCGTTGCTGCACCGACTGGGCGAAGCGTTCATCCCCGATCTCGGCGGTTGCCGTATCGGCGACCGCCCCATCGACTTCCACCTCGAGGTGCTGCGCAACTTCGGCGCGCAGGTCGAGAAGCTGCCCAGCGGTATCTGGATGACCGCCCCGAACGGTCTTCGCGGCACGAAGATCTCGCTGCCGTACCCGTCGGTCGGTGCTACGGAGCAGGTGCTGCTCACGGCCGTCATGGCGAAGGGCAAGACCGAGCTCAAAGGCGCGGCAGTCGAACCCGAGATCATGGACCTCATCGCGATTCTGCAGAAGATGGGTGCCGTGATTCAGGTCGACACCGACCGCACGATCCGCATCCAGGGCGTCGAACGACTCGAGGGCTACAGTCACCGCGCCCTCTTCGACCGCAATGAGGCAGCCAGCTGGGCCTGTGCAGCGCTCGCCACCGGGGGAGACGTATTCCTGGAGGGCGCCAGCCAGCCGGAGATGACCACGTTCCTCAACGTCTACCGCAAGGCGGGAGGCAAGTTCGAGGTGCACGACGACGGCATTCGCTTCTGGCACCCCGGTGGCGATCTGAAGCCCGTCGTCGTCGAAACCGACGTCCACCCGGGGTTCATGACCGACTGGCAGCAGCCGCTCGTCGTTGCTCTGGCGAAGGCGAACGGCATCTCGATCGTGCACGAGACCGTCTACGAGCAGCGCTTCGGATTCACGGATGCGCTCGTGAAGATGGGCGCCTACATCCAGATTCACACCGAATGCCTCGGCAGTCACGCGTGCCGATTCGGGCAGCGGAACTACGAGCACTCCGCTGTTATCGCGGGGCCCGTCGATCTGCACGGCGCCGATATCACGGTTCCCGACCTGCGCGGCGGCTTCAGCCACTTCGTTGCGGCGCTCACGGCTGACGGCGAATCGACCATCAAGAACGTCGGCATCATCGCCCGCGGCTACGAGCGCTTCCTCGAGAAGATGCAGACCCTGGGTGTCGACTTCGACGTGATTGGATAGGCCCCATGGGTAAGCGCGCGCGTACCTCTGGGGAGCACACGACAACGTTCAAAGTTGTTGCGGGCATCACGCTGCCGATCTTCGGTGCTATGGCGGATATCCGAGTGCGGAACCCTGAGGCGCTCCCAGCAGCGGGGCCGTTCGTGCTCGCACCGAACCACTACTCGGAGATCGACCCGATCATCATGGGCATCGCGACATGGAAATCCGGCCGTGCACCGCACTTCATGGCCAAGGCGTCGCTGTGGAAGATTCCGATTCTGCGTGGTGTCTTGAACGGCCTGAAGCAGATTCCGGTCGAGCGCGAGCGCAGTGCTCGCAGCGGAACTCCCATGCAGGCCGCGGCCAAGGTCATTGAGGATCAGGGCTCGGTCATCGTCTACCCGGAGGGGTCGCTCACGCGCGACCCGGATCTGTGGCCGATGCGCGGCAAGAGTGGCGCAGTGCGCCTCGCGAAGACGGCGGGCATCCCGTTGATTCCCGCAGCGCACTGGGGCACGCAGCGACTCATGCCGCGGTACGGCCGCGGTATCCGACCGATCCCGCGCAAACGGATCGACGTGGTCTTCGGGGAGCCGCTCGACCTCTCGGATGTCTCCGACGCACACAATCAAGCACAGGTTTCGAAAGCGACGGAGCGACTCATGGCGGAGATCTCGAAGCTCGCGGGAGAACTGCGCGGGTTGGAACCTCCGCTCGAGCGATGGAACCCGTCTTCAGCGGGGCAGAGCGAGACCGGGCGATTCAGTGGCTAAGGTAGCGATCCTCGGTTCTGGCAGCTGGGGAACCACGTTCGGCAAGGTGTTAGCCGAAGGAGGTTCGGATGCGCAGCTCTGGGCCCGTAGGCCAGAGCTTGCGAACGAGATTTCCCAGGCTCGCCGCAATACGCAGTACTTGCCGGGCATCACGCTGCCGGAATCGCTGGGTGCTTCGAGCGACATCGACGAAGTACTCGAGGGCGCCGAGCAGGTGTACCTGAGCGTTCCGAGTCAGCAGCTGCGAGCGCTGCTGGAGGGCGTCGCAGACAAGATTCCGCAGGGCGTGCCCGTCATCAGCCTCATGAAGGGCGTCGAATCGAGCACCATGATGCGCATGAGCCAGGTGATCGAAGAGGCGGCGAACATCGACCCTGCTCGCGTTGCAGCCGCAAGCGGACCCAACCTTGCGCTCGAGATCGCCCGCGAAGAGCCGACCGCGATCGTCGTCGCCAGCCGTTCGGAGGACACTGCGCTCGCGGTTGCCCGCACAGCGCGCACCGACTACTTCACGACCTTCATCAACACCGATATCGTCGGCACCGAGTACGGAGGTGTGCTCAAGAACCTGGTCGCGCTCGCGATCGGTATCGTCGACGGCGTCGGGTTCGGGGAGAACACCAAGGCCTCGATCCTGACGAGGGGCCTCGCGGAAGTCACCGATTTCGCCGTTGCCTACGGGGCGGAGCGAGCGACGATGCAGGGTCTTGCAGGGCTCGGCGACCTCATTGCGACCTGTAATTCGCCGCTCTCGCGCAATTTCACGGCCGGACGACTCGTCGGCATGGGCTACTCGAAAGACGACGTCGTCTCGCGCATGCAGCAGACTGCGGAGGGTCTGGCATCCGTCGAGCCAGTATGGCAGCTTGCGAAGCAGGGCGACGTCATGATGCCGATTCTGAAGCAGGTGCGCCGGGTACTGCACGGCAGAATGGCGCCGGCCGATATCGCACCCCATCTCACGTCCAAAGATGACGAGCCCCAGGGGGAAACGTTTGAGTTCTAGAATCCGCGTCGGTCTACTGTTCGGAGGCCGATCCAGCGAACACACGATCTCGCTCGTGACCGCCGCGAGTGTCATGGCCCACATCGACCGTGATCGATTCGAGCCCGTTCCGATCGTGATCACGAAACAGGGAACCTGGCTGCTCCTCGACGGAGCTCACGCCGACTTCTCACTCGAGCGGCAGTTCGAAATCGACGAAGCGAGCGATCGTGGCGCTGCTGTCATCGAAACCGCATCCTACGAAGTCTCGCTCGCGAATCGAGCATCGGATACGGGCCTTGTTCTGCACAGCGCCGCCGGTGACGTTGATCTCGACTCGATCGACGTGTTCTTTCCACTCTTCCACGGTCGATTCGGCGAAGACGGCACGGTACAGGGAATGCTCGAACTGTTCGACAGACCGTACGTCGGTGCCGGCGTGCTGGCAAGCGCAGTCGGGCAGGACAAGCATTTCACGAAGACGGTGCTCGAGCACGCAGGGCTGGCGGTGGCGCCGTGGGTGACGGTGTCGCGCGGGCAGTGGCAGCGGGACGCTCAGACAGTTCGCGAGAGGGTTGCCGGGCTCTCATACCCGCTCTTCGTCAAGCCAGCGCGAGCGGGCTCCAGCGTAGGCGTCTCACGCGTGGACTCGCCGGGCGAACTCGACGCAGCGATGGATGTGGCACTCGCGGAGGACAACCGCGCGTTGATTGAGCAGGGCATAGCCGGCCGGGAGATCGAAGTCGGCGTGCTGGGCGGCCGCAACGGCGAACGGGCGCGCGCATCCCTGCCCGGCGAGATCGTCGTCGACCAGGGCTACTACGACTTCGAAGCGAAGTACCTGGGCGCCGAGGGAGTGCGTACGGAGTGCCCAGCGCAACTCCCGCAGGATGCCACCGAGCGGTTGCAGAAGACCGCGCTGCGCGCTTTTGAAGCGATTTCGGGTGCAGGACTCGCACGAGTCGACTTTTTCGTCACCGAGGATGGCGAATTCGTGCTCAACGAGATCAATACGATGCCGGGGTTCACGCCGATTTCAATGTTCCCGGTGGTTTGGGATGCCTCGGGCATCGACTACACGTCGCTGATTTCCGAGCTCATCGAGCTCGCCCTAGAAGAGGAGCGCTGAATGAGTCGCGCTGAGCTGCGCGGCTACGGGGTTTCGCTGGTCCTGTTCGTCATCGTCACCATCGCGGCAACGTACGGGCTCCAGCTCGTCGAAGCCGCCTACGCCATTGGGGGAGGCGCGATTCAGTGGCATCACTTCGGGCCATTGATCGGCGCTGCCGTGACGTCGCTCATCGTTCCCGCCACATCCCGACCGGAGCCGCCGCAGCCCGTCGGTCGACGGCAGTGGGTCGCACACACCATCCTGGGCGTTGCCGCTGCGGCCGTGTTCGCGCTGCTTGTCTGGATCGGTTTCGGTCTCCTGCACGTGACCGCGCCGGATCTCGGACGCGCGGGTGCGGGCACCGTCGTGATCGCGATGCTGGGCGGGTTGCTCGGCGCTGCCGCGCAGGAGGTGGGGTGGCGAGGGTTCCTGCAGCCCACACTCGAGTCGAGGATGCCCCGCATCGGCGCCTCCGTCATTGTCGGGCTCGTGTGGTCGCTCTGGTACGTGAATGCGTTCACGGACATCGTGACCGGCATCTTGCTGTTCGCGACGTACGTGCCGTTGTCGATCCTGCTGGGCCACCTCGGTAACGGTTCGATCTTCCAGCGGGTTCTGACGACGGCGATCGTGCACTGGCTGATCACCTTGCCGGTGACGTTCTTGGGTGGCATCGCAGGCTCGGTCGTGCAGTTCGCCGTGGCGCTCGCATCCATCGCGGCCACCACGATGTTCATGGTGATGTTCGTCATCGCCACGAAGCGTCGCCGCGCAAAAACCGCGGCGAATAGCACCGACGCTCAGGCATCGAGTGCTGCGGCGGCATCGGACGTAGCTGCAGAAGACAGCGAGGGAACGGCCGTCGATGGAGCGCCTGATGTATCCGGCCCCGAGTCGGAAGAACAGCAGTAAGAAGTCTCCGCTCGGCGAACGGTCGAAGGCGTTTCCGGATGGGGCATTGCGGCATCCCGCACGCCAGATAGCATGAATGAGTATGAGCATCGACATACCCACCGCAGGAGATTTTGCCGAGCTGACACAGCACCGCAACGGAGCGAGTGTCTCGATCTACGTGAG
>NZ_CAMEFJ010000083.1 GCF_945915485.1 uncultured Agrococcus sp. | reverse complement strand
CGTGGACAGGGTGCCGAGAGGGGGTTCCCGGCACCCTGTCAGCGTGCCTTACTCGGGTGCGTCGCCAGGGGCGTCGCCGCCGACGGGTGGATACGCGCTCCAGATGTCGTCCCCGCGCAGCAGCGCCTCTGCACCTCCGTCGATGTACAGCGTCTGACCCGTCATGTGGGTATTGGCTTCGCTGACCAGGAATGCGAGCACCTCGGCGATGGTCTCGGCCTTCGCGTGCCCGTTCAGGGGCATCGGCAGTTGCTTGTCGAGCGCTTCGCCCGCGGTCTTGAGCAGTTCTTCGGTCATGGGTGTGACCACGACACCCGGACCTACGGCGTTGATGGCGATGCCCTCTCCGGCCCACTCGGGTGACGGGGCAGCCCGACGTACCCACCTTGCGACCGCTCGCTTCGACGATGTGTAGTTCACGAAGCCGGACGTTTCATCCTGCACAGCGGCCGCTTCGCCGATCTGCAGTGCTCGCTCTTCATCGCCCGCCAGCATCGCATCGACCAGGTCGGGGCTGTTCGGCTGCAGCGACGAGAACGAGCTGATGACGGCGACCCGCGGGCTGCTCGACTCCGCGAGGGAATCGCGCAGAGCATCCAGGAATTCGACGACGCCGAAGTAGTTGACGGCGCTCGTCTTCGCGATCGGCGCCGAAATGCCGGCCGCGGCGACGACAGCATCGACGCTCCCGCCCGCTGCGGCAAGGGCGTCCGCGGCGGCCTGCCGACGCCCCTGAGGGGTGCCGAGGTCGCCTTCGATATCCGACCCGCGCAGGTCGACACCGACGACTCGATAACCGCGACTCTTCAACAGTTCGTACGTTGCCTTGCCGATACCGGATCCGGCGCCGGTGATGATTGCAGTTCGCGTCATGGTGAACCCTTCGTGTCGGTCGCGGAGCCCCTCGCTGGACTCCTGAACGAGCGTATTCGACGGATGGCAGACATGCCAGGGATGCGGCGCGGCTCGTACACCGGGCGTCGGACGCCCGCACCGGATGCGACTGCACGGGAGAGGGTCGGTGAGTCAGCCCGACGCGAATTCGATCTGGAGTAATCGCTTGAGGGTTCGACTGCCGGCGGGTGTGACGATTAGAGCCCGACTACTTCTCTTCGGTCGAACCCATTGGCGCTCGTTGAAGACGGTCAAGATGTGTGCCCCGGCCGCACCGGCCAGGTGCAGTCGCCGCTCGGTCCAGTCCAAGCATGCGCGGGTAGCCGGACGGCGCCCCGGCAGGAAGGGGGATTGCAGGGTCTCGCTGAACCATGCCATGCCGTCGCTCGTGAGTTCCAGCGACTCGTCGACGAGGATGCGCTGCTGCACCAGCGCTTCCGTGATTGCGATGCCGAGTGCGCCGGCCAAGTGGTCGTAGCAGGTTCGCGCGCGCCCGAGTTGCGATTTGATAGTGGATTCTCGGAGGCTTCGCACGGGCGTGTCCGGTTGATTCCCGAGTGCAGCGACCGATTCCAGAGCCGCGGCGACGCGCGTTCCCGCAATTCGGATGTAGCGGTGTCGCCCTTGCCGATGCTCGATCACGAGCCCCGAATCGACCAGACGGTGCAAGTGTTCCGAGGCTGTCGAAGCAGCGACGCAGGCGTGCCGTGCGAGTTCCCTCGCGGTCCATGCCCTGCCGTCCATAAGCGCAACGAGCATCCTGGCGCGCGTTTTCTCCGCCATCGCCCCTGCAACCGAGCTGAGATTCTCTGCAGTCACAGAGCAAGTGTGTCACGGCCATTGTTCGGCATCCACCGAAGTGTTTCGCGCCCATAATGAGCGCATGGACATCCTCGACGACCAGCGGTTCACGGTTCCGCCCGTTCCTCACGCTACCGAAGGCGTGGCATGGCTTCGGGCACACGTCGCACGATTCTCCGAGGGCCCCGATCACGAACGTCGCCGAGAGCTCGTCCTCGCACTGCTCGGCGCGATCGAACCCGGCTCGCTCCGTCGTCCTGGCCATCCGGTAGCCACTCTCGCCGAGGCGATGGGACTGCCTCGCGGCATCGTCGCCGATATCGAAGCGGTCGCGGCCAGTTATCAACCCCACGATGCGGTAACTCCGGAGGCCGACGCAGCCGTTGCACGCCTCGTCGCCGTGGCCGGCAACGATTGGAATGAGGCAACCGCGGCGCGTATCGGGATCCTGGTGCAGGCGTGTGCGGCGACGCGATCGATGATCGCGGGGAACGATCCTCCCGTCCCCACCACGCGACGGATAGCGCCCGGCGGTGAAGAAATTCTCGTTCCTCTCGAGAACCGGCCATTCGGCGCGGGGCGCCACGAATGCCCGGGGCGAGAACACGCGGTTGCTCTCGCCGAAGGCGCACTGTCGTTCAGGAACCTTCACAACGCTGATGATCCGCTGCTGCTGCCAAACGCCTGGGACTTCGCCTCGGCCGCCGCCTTCGTGCAGAGGGGGTATTCGGCTGTCGGCACCACGAGTCTCGGAGTCGCCGCCTCGCACGGGCTGCCGGATGCGGGCGGCGCCACCTATCGCGAAACCATGGCGCTCGCACGGTCTCTTGTGCGGTTACCTGTCCCCGTGAGCGTCGATATCGAAGCCGGGTTCGGGATGGCTCCCGAACCTCTCGCCGCGGAGCTGCAGGAGATCGGCGTCGCGGGCGTCAATCTCGAAGATGGGCGTGGAGACGCGCTCGCGCCTCTCGCGGAGCACCGGGCCCTCGTCAGAGACTTCAAACGCGCGGCCCCCGACATGTTCGTCAACGCACGAGTCGACACCCACTGGCTCGGGTTGCAGGAAGAAGAGACCCGCGAGCGAGCCCTAGCGTATGCGGCAGCGGGTGCCGACGGGGTGTTCGTGCCCGGTCTGCGGGATGCGGAACAGATCGGAGCACTCGTCGCAGACCTCGGTGCGACCCCGCTCAACCTGCTTGCGCAATTGCCGCTGGACTGGCTGCGCGAACTCGGTGTACGTCGCGTGAGCACGGGCTCGCTGCCGTTCAGAGCTGCGCTGACGCAGGCCGTGAGCACCGTTGACGTCTATCGCTCGGGAGGCGCCGTGCCGCAGGCCATGAGTTACGAGGAGGCCGAGGAACTCTGCCGGTTGGCTGCAGCAGAGTAGTCGACCGGCGACACCGCGATCGGGCGTGTGCGAGGATCGAAAGACTATGGCTGACACGAGTATCTCTGACCTTCTGGACGCCGCCCGATTGAGCGGCCTGATCACGACACCGAAGGGCAGGATCGTCGCTCGGGTGTCTCGTCTGAACACCGCCGGTACCGCGTACCGCAGCGAACTCGCCGAACTGATCGACGACCGCGTCGTTACGCTGACGCGCGGTAACGCTTCGATCGGTTCGGTTGCTCTGGCAGAGGACGGCAGCACGCTGTTCACGTCGAAGCGCGTCGGCGAAGACGGCAAGGAAGCCGATGATGCGCAGCTGTGGGCACTGCCGCCGCGCGGAGAAGCGCGTGAGCTGGCCTCTCGCCCCGGCGGGTTCGGCAAGCTGCACCTGGGAGGCGGCCGGCTCATCGCGGAGCTGACCGTGCACTCGCAGGCGAGCGGAGAATCCGAGCACGCCGACCTCTCGAAGAAGCGCAAGGAGGCGAAGGTCACGGCTGCGCTGACCTCGGAGTTCCCGACCCGCTACTGGGATCAAGATCTCGGCCCCGCGCGCCAGGTGCTCGCCGTTGCCGATCTGCCGGAAGACCTCTGGACCGCGGAGGCGACATCCGACGCCGACAGCGCGGATGAGCAGGACGACACGAAGAAGCAGCTGCTGCACTTCCGTCACGTCACGATGCCGGCCGGAAGACTGCAGGGATGGATCGCCGATCGAGCAGGAGCCAGGGCGCTCGTGTCGATGTCGGACTCCTTCGACGATCTGCTCGGCGTGTACCGCGTGTACCTGCTGGACCTTGCGGGCAGCGAGGAGCCCCGGCTCGTGTTCGACGCATCCGCAGAGTACGAATTCGGGCCCGTCGAGTTCAGCCCCGACGGCTCGCGCGTTGTCGTCGGGCAGTACCGCACCTGGACCGAAACGGAGTCGATGGGGCAGAGGCTGTTCGTTTGGGACGTCGAGAGCGGCGAACTGACCGACCTCTGGCCCGAATTCGACCACTGGGCCGCGCCAGTCTGGCTCGATGACGAGACGCTGGTCGCCGGCAGTGACGATCAGGGCCGGGGCTCGGTCTGGATCGGCGGCCTCGGCGACACTGCGCCGCGCCGGCTCGCCGGTGGCCCCGAGCAGGAGCTCGCGTTCAGCGGTGTCGGTGTCGCAGGTGACCGTGTTGCCGCTGTCGCTTCCGGCATCGCCCGCGCTCCTCACGGCGTGAGCATCGACCCGGGGACGGGAGCGGTGGAGAAGCTCGCGAACCCCGTCGACGACATCGAGCAGACGGGTTCCCTCACCGAGGTGACGACAACAGCGGAGGACGGCAGCGCCCTCCGCGCTTGGCTGCGTGTTCCGGATGGTGAGGGCCCGCATCCCCTCGTCGTCTTCGCACACGGGGGCCCGTGGGGCTCGTGGAACGCCTGGACGTACCGCTGGAACCCGAACCCGTTCGTCGCGGCGGGATACGCGGTGCTGATGCCGGACCCGGCGATCTCGACAGGCTACGGGCAGGCCATGATCGATCGCGGGCAGCACGAGCTCGGAGGTGCGCCGTTCACCGACATCATGGCGCTCACGGACGTGACCGTGCAGCGCGATGACATCGATGAGACGCGCACGGCGCTCGGTGGCGGCAGCTACGGCGGCTACATGGCGAACTGGGTTGCGGGGCACACGGGCGACAGGTTCAAGTGCATTGTGACGCACGCGTCGCTCTGGGACACCGACTCGATGGGCCACACGACCGACAACGCGGGTTGGGAAGCTCCCATGCGGACACAGAACCTCACCTATAACCCCAAGGATTCCGTCGCCGACATCGTCGTGCCGATGCTGGTCATCCACGGCGACAAGGACTATCGGGTGCCGATCGCGCAGGGCCACCACCTCTGGTATGACCTCAACGCGTTCTCCTCGACCCCTCGCGACGAGAACGGGCGCACGCGACACCGCTACCTGTACTTCCCCGATGAGGGCCACTGGATCCTCGGCCGCGGCAACGCGCAGGTCTGGTACGAGACGTTCATCGCCTTCCTCGACGAGCACGTGCGCGGCAAGCAGTGGGAGCGACCGGCGACGCTCGGCTAGCCGCTGGTGGGTGCGGGGAGGTCGTTCTTCCGGGCGATCTCCCCGCCCTTCGCAAGCGGTCCGGGTTGATCGAAGGGGAATCGAGCACATGATCCTGGCGTTCACCGCTCTTGTAGTTCTGGTGGCAGCGCTGCTGCAACGCGTGACCGGGGTCGGTTTCGCGCTCGTGGCCACGCCTCTTCTCGTGCTCTTTCTCGGCCCCCATGACGGTGTGCGAGTCGTGGTCCTGCTCGGTGTGGTCGCGTCCGCCGTGATGAGCATTTCCATGTATCGGCACATCGAATGGCGCAGGGTTCCGCTGCTCGTTGCGCCGGCGATCGTTGTATCCCCGCTCGCTGCTCTCCTGACCTGGTCTGCGCAGCAGAACGTGCTTCTGCTGATTGTCGGAGCTACCGCGATTTTCAGCCTCGCAGCCTCCTGGATTCCCGGATTCTCAGGGGTTTGGAAAGGGCGAACCGGAGGCGTGCTGGCCGGCGGCACCGCAGGTTTCCTGCACCTCATCAGCGGATTGTCGGGGCCTCCTATCATCGCCTATGCCGCAAGTCAGCGATGGGAGAGGGCACGCTTTATCGCGACCGTGCAGATCGTATTCATCGCCTATCACCTGCTCACGCTTGCCTGGCGCGGGCTGCCGCAGAGCGGCTCGGTGATCGAGATCGGTGCGCTTGTGATCGTCGTGGCCATCGGAGTGTGGCTGGGTGGCCCGGCGTCGAGGAGATTGCCCATCGCGTATGCGCGCATCGCGATGTATGCGGTCGCGTGGGTGGGCGCTGCCTTGGTGTTCGCGAGAGCGCTGTACGGTCTCTTCGCCGGCCAGTGACCTCCAGCGGTTCGTGGGATGCCCCCACAAGTCCGAAGAGGATGCTCGCATCAAGAAGGTTACAGAGCGCACTGGCCCCGGCAGAAGCTGCACCGAGAGCATTTCACTTCAACCAATGGTTGAAACTTTGGGGCTTTGCGGGGGTTCTGCGCGCGTTCGTGTCAGAGGTCCGGTGCACGATGAATAGTGAGTCAGCAAAGCAGCGACGAACCCCGGGGGTGAACCAAATGTCGATCGATGTGAACGTCTACTTCGACATGGAACCCCGCTGGTCCGAGCGCGACATCGAGCACTACGCCGATGGCACGTTCGGTGTCGGGGATGTTCCGTTCGATTCGATCGTGCTGGCTCGCGCGCACATCGACCTCAGGAACGCGCTCGACCTGCAGCTTGAGCGGTTGAAGGAACTCGAGAGAGACGTCGAGAAGGTCATGGCGCTTCGCGAGGGTTTCCGCTCGGAAGTGCAGTCGCTGATCGATCAGCTCGAGCGCCATCAGGACGGTGAGTCGGGTGAGCTCTACGAGACGCTGTGCGACGAGGTCTTTCCCTCGCTCGCGGTGTATCAGCGCAAATCGGAGCGGGCCGTGCGCGGGCAGATCGACGATGCTGCCGCACTGCAGCGATCGCTGCCGAACACGCTGATCGCGTGGATGGACGGCGAGATCCACATAGGGCACGTGAGAACCCTGCAGGCCGCAAGCGCCGAGCTCGATGAGGAGCAACTCGAGGAGTTCGAGTCGCGGGTACTGCCGTACGCAAGCCGGAAAACACCCGGTCAGCTACGACGTCTCGCGAACAGAGTCGCTCGGCAGCTCCGGACCCCGACGCAGGAAGAGCAAGACGACGCGGCACAGGATCGTGCCGTGTGGCTGACGCAGCAGAACGACGGCATGACGCACCTCACGATCAAGACATCACCCGCGCTGGCAGCAGCGGCCATGGATCGCCTACGTCAAGCATTCCGGGAGCGGGACGCTAAGGACGACCGAAACCTCCCGCAGTTCATGAGCGATAGCGCCATGGCACTGCTGATCACCGGCGCCACGGAATCGGCTGATGGAGCGGGTTTCATGGCCGGCCTCTCACCGCGGGTCACCGTCACCATGCCGGCGACACTCCTGACCAACGGCAAGACCCTCGACGGGGTATCCGGGGCAGAGTTGCCCGATGGCACCCTGATCGACGACAAGACTGCGTTGCTGCTGGCGGCAGGAGCCACGTCATGGACGAGGCTTTTCACCGACCCCGTCACCGGCGTAGCGGTAACGGCAGACATCTACCAGCCGACGGCATCCCTCCGCAGGCTGATCATCGGGCGTGACCAGACGTGCCGGTTCCCGGGCTGTCATCAGCCCGCAAGTCGGGCAGATCTCGATCACACACGAGACTGGCAGTACGGCGGGCCTACGACGCCGGCGAACCTCGCCGCTCTGTGTCGGCGCCACCACGTCCTGAAACATCATCTGGGCCCGAACGCGGGCTGGACGGTCATGCAGGTGAGGCCCGGTGAGTTGGTCTGGATCGACCCTGGAGGGTGTCGGCACAGGGTCAAACCCGAACCCGTTCCGACCGCGATGTCGCCACCCTCCATCGAGCATCCCGCAAGGGCACTCGACACCGGCTGGTCATTGCCTTCCGAGCCCGTGCCGAAAGAACACGTGCCGTTCTAACCGGGCCGTTCTAGTCACCTGCCGTTCTAGCCCGGCTGCTCTTCGATCTCGACTGATCGCCCCTCCTGGGCCGAATGTCGTGCCGCATCCAGCACTGTCGATCCTCGATGCCCCATTCCGGACTGGATGCCGGGCTCGGCTTCGAGCGCACCGACCCGGTCATCGTGCAGATCTTCACGCAGCGCGGCCGCAGTGACGAGCAGAAGCAGCGCCTCTACGCCGAAATCGCGGAGCGACTCGGTGGCGTCGGTGACTAAGCCCGCAGGCGGCCGACCGCGCGCGCTCGAATTCGTACGGATTCGCCAGCGGAGTACGACACCGGCAGCTCGTCGATCGAGGTGGTCTCGACAGACGCCGGGTCTGCGCCCGCCCGAACAGCGCGATCGATAGCCTCGTCGGCGGCCGCTTCGCGCATCCGCTTCCGGGCATCGCCGGTCGCAACAAGCTTCTCCGCTTCGCCCGCAATATCCCCGAGTGCCACACCGACGGCGTTCGCCGCACCGTGGTGAGGGGGCCTGACGATGTTGCTGACTCCGGCCAGGGGAGCGTCGACGATGATGCTGCCGCCGCCGACGAGGACGACGGGCACGGGAGCAGCGCTCGTTTTCATTCGGTCGACGGCATCTTCCAACATTTCGAGAATTTCGGCGCGAGCAGCAGCTACAAGTTCCGAGCGTAAAGGGACCGGCCGGATGCCCTCGATCGATGCGCTGCCGGATGCGATCGCGATGTCGGTCGCGGTGAGTGTCGAGCCTCCGAACGAGCGAGCCTCGGTCGTGAGACGGTAACCGACGCTGTCCGGTCCGACGGTCACGACGTTGCCGGTATCCGAATCGTGACTCCGAACGATCGTCCCTCCTCCGAGGCCGATCGAGAGGATGTCGGGCATCCGGAAGTTCGTGCGAACGTCGCCCAGGGTGACGGCATCCGCGGATTGTCGCGGAAAGCCCTGCACGAGCATCCCGACGTCGGTCGTGGTGCCACCGATGTCGACGACCAGACCGTCAGTGAGCCCTGAGAGGTGAGCTGCTCCGCGGATCGAGTTCGTCGGGCCACCGCCGATGGTCAAAACGGGGAACTGCAGCGCGTAGTCGACCGCCATGAGCGTGCCATCGTTCTGCCCGAAGTACATGCGCGCGTCGATACCCCGCTGTCGGAGTGCCGCATTCAAGCCTTCGGCCATCGATCGAAGGGTTTCAATGAGTGCCGCGTTCAGGACGGTCGCGTTCTCGCGCTCGAGCAGGCCGAGCGACCCGAGTTGGGCAGATTGCGATACGGGAACCCCGAGTTCTTCCACGACGATCGAAGCGACAGCCTCTTCCTGGAAGGCGTCGATGGGAGAGAATACTCCGACAACGGCGACTGCATCGACCTCGCCTCGCATCGCGCGACAGGCGGTGCGGATCTCGCCGGTATCAAGGTCGGCGATGGGCCTGCCGTCGATCTCGAGACCGCCAGAAACGATGTGCGCGTGATTTCCTACCGCTCGACGGAGAGCGTCCGGCCATCCTTCGAGAGGAGGCACAGCGGTCGTCGCCGGTGCTGCGATACGGAGGACGCCTACACGGCCCAACCCGCGCCGCTCGACGATCGCGTTGGTTGCGTGTGTGGTGCCGAGCATTGCGAACGCGATCGAGGAGGGCTCGACGCCAGAAGCAGACAGTACTGCGTCGATCGAGGCGATGACGCCTTCGCTCGGATCGAGGGTCGTGGGGGTCTTTACCGCGGCCACGACTTCCAGAGTTTCGTTGTCGAGAACCACCGCGTCGGTGTTGGTGCCCCCGACGTCGATTCCGAGACGGTACTTGCTCAATTCGATTCCTCCGTTCCCACGGCTGCTCGCGCAGCGAGGGTCTCGATCGGCTCCCAGTCGACATCGAAGCCGAAGTATCGCGGTCCAGCAGTTGCGAGCCCCTCCGGAGTCCGCCAGCGCTCGTCCGCGGGCATGCCGATCACGGTGATGCGGGTACCGTAGCGGATGCCTTCTGTCGTGATGGGGCGTCCGGATGAAGCGTCGATGACGGCGATCAGGTCGGGCGTGACCGCAGCTGCCCGACCATCGCGGCGCGCGAGCAGCATCTCGTTCTGGAACAGCAGCTCGAAGCGCGAACCGCGGAATTCGCCGATGCCTTGCAGTTCTGCGGAGCCGCGAGTGAACCCCGCTTCGAAGCCGCGTTGCAGGTCGACGACCTTGCCGTCGAAGAGGTGATGAGCGTTCAGCTCCCGAATCAGCTTTCGGACGGGATCGACGTCGGAGTGGTCCCCGAGACGAGCATTCAGTACCTGCCCTATGCGCTTCGCGAGGGAGAGTGTGCCGGGGATGCCCACTTGTCGCACGACGTCGCCGCCGTACATGTAATCGATCATCGTCGCGGCTCCTCCCATCTCCACTGTCACCGAGCGGGCGAGTCGCTCCGACCAGCGGCCGTCCACGGGGCGGGTCACGACCTCGTTGCCGTGATGGTCGGTCATGACGGTGACGCCGGGCTTGAAGCCGGCGAGGTGGAAGGTCACCATTTGCGCTTCGGGGAATGCGCGGCCCATCGCGTCGGCATCCACGACGGGCAGCCCGGCGATCGCAGCGGCAGCGATCGGGATCATGGAGTTGCCGCCGCCCACTTCGATAGGCATAACAGCCGTGGGCTTGCGGCCCGTCGCGCGTTCGGCTGCTTCGAGGGCCTGCAGGAGTTCGGACTCGGCCATGATGCGCTCGACACTGACCGACGGTGCGCCGATGCCGCCGATGGGAACGACGAAGTCGTCATCGGAGAGCCGGTCGAGCGGCATCAGCTCAACATCGCCGTGCAGGCGGATGAGTCGCTTCGCGGTCAGGGCGCCAACGTGGGGGTCGCCCCCGCCACCGGTGCCGAGAACGGTAGCGCCCAGAGCGATGTCGTCGATATCGTCGACAGATATGCGGGTCTCCTGCATTTAGACTTCGACTCCTTCGATGACTGTTTTACCGGCCTTCCGTCGAAGCGCGAGCTCGAATGCGAGCGCGGCGATAAACCCGACGATGAGGCCGTCGAGTGCCGGGATGGTCGTCAAAGTCACGAGGCCGA
>NZ_CAMEFJ010000082.1 GCF_945915485.1 uncultured Agrococcus sp. | reverse complement strand
CATCCCGGTCGACGCGCTGCCCCCGCGTGAGGTCCTTCAGCAGGGCGTACGGATCGGTGATGCTCGAACGTCCTGCGAGCACCTCTGCCCGGATGACCGTCTGAATCGCCTCGGCGAGCACCTCCCAGTTGCCGTCGAGGTCGGCCTGCAGCGACTCCGCGCTCACGCTGAACTCGCCGAGGCCCTTCGAGAGATTGTCGAGGGCGAGCATCGAGTGGCCGAAACCGACGCCGATGTTGCGCTGCGCCGATGAGTCGGTGAGGTCGCGCTGGAGCCTGCTGGTGACGAGGGTGGAGGCGAGCGAGTCGAGGATGGCGCTCGCGAGTTCGAGGTTCGCCTCCGCGTTCTCGAAGCGGATCGGGTTGATCTTGTGCGGCATCGTCGACGAGCCGGTCGCGCCCTCCACCGGAATCTGTGTGAAGTACCCCATCGAGATGTAGGTCCAGACATCGGTGGCGAGATTGTGCAGGATGCGTCCGGCGTGCGAGATGCCGGCGAAGAGTTCTGCCTGCCAGTCGTGCGACTCGATCTGGGTCGTCAGCGGGTTCCAGGTGAGCCCGAGCCCTGCGACGAACTCGTTGGCGAGTGTCGGCCAGTCGGCGTCGGGATGCGCGATCCTGTGCGCCGAGAACGTTGCGGTTGCCCCCGCGAACTTGCCGAGAGGCTCGACGCTCGCGACGCGATCGCGTTGACGGCCGAGGCGCCAGGCGAACACCGCGAACTCCTTGCCGAGCGTCGTCGGCGTCGCCGGCTGTCCGTGCGTGTGCGAGAGCATGGGTTGCTCTCGGTGCATCTCGGCAAGAGACCGGAGTTGAGCGATGACGCCGTCGAACTTGGGCAGCCACACATCCCGCACGGCAGCATGAATGGTCAGGGCGTACGAGAGGTTGTTGATGTCCTCGCTGGTGCAGGCGATGTGCACCGCCTCCGACAGCGCTTCGAGGCCCTGCACGCTGAGGCGTTCGCGAACGAGATACTCGACGGCCTTCACGTCGTGCCGCGTGACACGCTCCTTCTCGGCCAACCAGTCGATCTCTGCCTGCCCGAAGCCGGCGGCCCACGCGCGCAGTGCCCGGGCATCCTCCTCCGACACTTCCTGCGTGCCGAACAGCCCGTGGCGTGCGCAGAACAACAGCCACTCGACCTCGACGTGCACGCGCGCACGGTTGAGCCCCGCCTCGGAGAGGTGGTCGCCGATGGGGCCGATCTGCGCTGCATAGCGGCCATCGAGCGGCGAAACGGGCTGAGGGGGGAAGGTCATGAACGCTCCAGGTGTTGTTTCTCGGGTGGCCGCGGCGCGGAATTCGGTGAACGCAGGGCAGGCTCGATCTGGCTGAAGAGCTTCTCGCAAGCAGACTCGATCTGTCGCAGCACTTCGGTGAAAAAGGGCTCATCGGAATAGTACGGGTCTGGGACATCCCTGATGTCGGCTTCCGGGTCGAAGCGCATCAGGAGCTTCACTCGAGAGCGGACGTTCTGCGACGCCATCGCCTTCAGCGCTCGCTTCTGCCCCTTGTCGAGCGCGACGACGAGATCGAACAGCTCGAGCCAATCGGGCTGAAACTGCTTTGCTCTGTGATCGCCGAGATCGTAGCCCGAAGCTCGTAGCGCTCGCTCGGTACGCGGGTCAGCGGTCTCCCCGACGTGGAAGTCGCCGATCCCGGCGCTCTCGACCGTGACTCGGTCGGCGAGCCCCGCGCGTGCTGCGATGTGTTTCGTCACGGCTTCCGCCATGGGCGATCTGCAGATATTGCCTGTGCAGACGAACACCACGCGAAACCGCGAGGTGTCGGTGAGGAGGCGCGTCATGCTCACGGCTCTATTGTGGCAGCTTGGCGCGCCTCACACGCCCTTCCTGACACACTTCTTTCCACAGCCCGGCGAATTGGGTGTGCGCCGGCCGACCGGTCTTCGGCATCCTCGTCGCATGACCCAGATCCTCTCACCGACACCGGCAGCGGCGGCCGAGCTCGACTACCTGCGCACCGTGCTCGATCGCAGCCACGGCAGGCTCGTGCAGGCCGCGCAGAATATGCCGGTCATGGCGGTTGATTGGTTCGGCCCGGCCAGCGAGGCGTGGCGAGCACGCGCCGACGAGTTGCGCAGACGCATCGAGTTCGTCCAGCAGCGGGCCGGCCGAGCCGCGACACTTGCGAGAGAGCTCGAATCGTGACGGGCTACGGATCCAGTGACGATGCCCACCGCGTGCTCGCCCGAGCCATCGATAGTGCGGTGGAAGAGCTTGCGCTCGCGAATACGGATGCGGGGCTTGCGCCGTCCGCGCGAGCGGCCGCTCCCGCCGACCCCGTAGCGATCACCGTCGACGACTACGTTGCCGAGATCTGCTCCGAGTTACCGCGGCTCGTGCTGGAGCTGCGGACGTTCTCGTCGCTGACCTACGCGGTCGGGCTCTCGTACAGCAATCTGGAAGACGCGCTGCAGAACGGCTTCTCTTCCCTCACCGAATCGGCGTTGTACCTCCTCGGCGTGCTCTCCCGGCCGTTGCTGCTGGCCGCCCTCGGTGCCGGGCTCCTGTTCGGGCCGAGCCTGTTCCTGCTCAACCAGCTCACGCAGAACCCCGCCGTGCGCTCGATGCTCGAGCTCATGCTCGCACCCGTGCGGGGCCAACTCGAAACGTTGCTGCAGAACCTGCAGAACGCCTACGGTCCATACCTCGAGCAGCTGCTGCTCGACCCCACGGTCCTCGACATGCTGGGCTACGGCACCCGCGGTATCGACGACTTCCTTGCCGGGCTGCTGGGAGCCATCCCGTTGAGCTCGATGAGTGACCAGGATGCCGTGACGCTGCTGACAATGCTGATCCTTCCCCTGCTGGCCAACGGCCACAAGCTGGGTTCGGACCCCGTGACCCCCAGGGAGATGACGCACGAGGAGAGCTTTCCAGAAGAGCCGTCCGAGCCGGTCACGACCTACAGCGAAGGCTTCGAGCAGATCACGTCGCAGGACAGCGACATCGTCATCCTCACCTTCGAACTCCCCGACGGGAGTCTGCACCACCAGGTCTTCGTGCAGGGCACTCAGGACTGGTCGTTCGGAGACGGCGACTCGGGCTTCGACTCGATTTCGAATGTCGAGAACGCGGCAAGCCACCAGAATCTGTACGGGAGCGCGCAGGGTTTGGAGCAAGCACTGCTCGATGCGGGCATCGACCCGAACGATTCGATCGACCTGTTCGGATATTCGCAGGGAGGAGCAGCGGTCGCCCTGGTTGCGGCCAACGGCAACTTCAACATCTCGAGCCTCACGACCTATGGCGCTCCGAGCGGACTGATCGTCGTACCGGAGGAGATCGACTGGGTGCAGCTGCAGAACGATCAGGACATCGTGGCGAATGTCGCCGGGATGTCGCAGCACGAAACGAACGCGACCGTCATCGAGATGTCGCCCGACATCAACCCGCAGTCGATCGGCGATCCGCATCTGCCGCCCGCGTATCGGCAGGCGATCGACGAGCTCGAGGATTCCGGCGATACCGTGAGCCTCGGCCAGATCCAGCGACGAGAAGAGCGACTCGACGGTGCGGTGGTCGTGAACAGGAGAGCTTACGAACTCGACCGATAGCCGCGGATCGTGGCAGAGTGGGATGCGCAGCATGCCGACTTGGAGGGGCCTGTGAACGACAAGAACCTTGACTACGAGCAGTTGATCGAATTGAGCGGCAAGATCGGCGACATTCTGGCAACGCCGGAGGATTTGACGCCGCAGCAGCAACAGGAGCGCCTTCGTGCATTGAATCTGCCCTCGCAGGCAGACCTCGAGGATCTGCAGCGCACCTATGAGCAGCGGTGGGAAGAAGCCCAGGCGGACCTGGAGTCGCGGCTTTCCGCGCTTCGCAACAAGACGCAGGCGATTCTGGAGGATATCGAGGATGACGAGGAAGAAGAGCCCCCACCTCCTTCACCGGCGTACGGCACCGAAACGGCTGCAGACACCGAGCAGATCGAGAACGACCCCGAGCATCGATAAGTCGGCGGCGGACCGTGTCACGAAAAGTTGATCGTGCCGTTGCAAATGAACCGTTCGGTCAATATTTCGTGACGTTTCACCGCATGGTCAACATTTCGTGACGTCCGTGCCGGCCGCACAGGTAGGACCCTGCCCGTTGCATGAGCTGTTGGTTATTCACAAGCGATATTTGTCCACAACCCGTGCGTGACCGTCAGCGCTCGAGCCCTGCGGTGAGGGATCATCCCTGTTCATGGAGAAACTACTGGCTGACATTCAGGCACTCGGATCTGCGGCGACCCGCTCGCAGTTAAGAACCCTCGGCTGGTCGCATCGTGCGATTCGCCAGGCAGTCGCCGACGAACGTGTGATCGCGTTCACGCGAAGCTGGGTGGGGTCAGCGTCTACTCCGGCCTTCATCGCACTCGCACTTGGGATGCGCGGGCTGGTCGGAGGCGCAGCAGCGCTACGTACATACGGTGTCTGGGTCGCGGAAACACCGCATCCCGTAGTTTCGCTTCCACGCAAACGGGCACTCCCCACTATTCCCAGCGGTGTCGGGTACTGCCGCGGGGATGGGGACGCGGATGCGCGATTTCCGTGGAGGGTCGGTGTCGTCGAGGCGCTCGCACAGTACGTTCGCTCAACCCGGGAGTACTGGGCGGTTGCCGCTGTTGACAGCGCGCTGAACAAAGGGGTCATCACCAAGGATGATCTTGGCACGTTGGCCTCATCGCTCAACCGGGAACAGCGACGTTGGCTGCGGAGAGTGAATCGGAGGGCAGAGTCGGGTCTGGAAAGCATCCTCCGTTTGGCTTGCCTCGATCAAGGGTGGACAGTGGAAGTGCAGGTGACAGTTCCCGGGGGACGTGTTGATCTCGTTATCAATGGCTGGCTGTTTATAGAGATCGACGGTTCCGAGTTTCACGATCTGGCTGAGCAGGCGAAGAAGGACCGCGCGCGAAACAACGTGATCGTACGCATGGGGTACCGCTGGCACAGATTCGGCTACCGGGACATCCGGCACGATCTGGATCGTTCGATAGAGACGATCAGGAGGATTCTTCGGCAGGGCTCACCGACCGTCCGTGTCACGAAAAGTTGATCGTGCCGTTGCAAATGAACCGTTCGGTCAATATTTCGTGACGTTTGACCGCATGGTCAACATTTCGTGACGTCGCTCAGCGCTTGCGCTGGCGGCGCTTGCCGAACACCGGGCGCGTGATCATCGTGATGATGCCGGTCGTGAGCGAAATCAGGAACGCGCCGAGTATGCCCCACCAGTAGTTGTCGATGTAGAGGCCCCACCCGAGCGCCTCGGACACCCAGTGAACGATCATCAGCAGCAGTCCGTTGACGAAGAACGAGATGATCCCGAGCGTAAGGATGTAGAGCGGGAAGGCAACGATGCGAATCAGATTGCCGATCGTCGCGTTGATAAAACCGAAGGCGAACGCGACAGCGAGTGTCGTCAGAGCAACCTGCCACCAGTCGGACCCGAAGCTCTCGACCTCCAGACCAGGGAGGATGAGGCTGACGAGCCACGTGGCGACGGCGGTGAACACGATTCGCAAGAAGAAGCGCATGGGAACATTCTCTCACCTGCAAATATGCTGCGCATAGAAGGTAGGAGGGCTTAGCCTGGTTTCGTGCCAGTACGAATCCGTGAATCCATCGAACAGCTGCCGGCGTACCGGCCCGGCAAGCCGGCGCCCGCTGATGCGCACAAGCTGTCGAGCAATGAGAATCCCTTTCCGCCGCTCCCGGCAGTCATCGAGACGATAACCGAAGCCGCCGGGTCGATGAACCTGTATCCCGTCCCGGATGCTCGCAGCGTGCGCGATGCTCTTGCCGGGCAGCACCAGGTGGAAGCCGATCGCATCCTCGTGACGCACGGTTCCGTTATGGGCCTCCAGCAGTTGATTTCCGCGGTCACGGAACCCGGCAGCGAAATCGTGTATGCCTGGCGATCATTCGAGGCGTATCCGCTGCTCGTGCAGATGGCAGGAGGGACGTCGGTGCAGGTGCCGCTGCGCGACGACTGCTCGCACGATCTCGACGCCATGGCGGATGCCGTGACCGAGCGCACGCGCGCGGTCATCGTCTGCTCTCCGAACAACCCGACCGGCAACATTGTCACCCAGACCGAGTTCGATGCGTTCGCCGACCGAATCCCCGACGATGTGCTCATCATGCTGGACGAGGCATACATCGAATTCGTGCAGGAGGAGACCGTGGACGGCCTCGCCGCGCAAGCGGATCGCGAGAACGTAGTCGTTCTGCGGACGTTCTCGAAAGCCTACGGTCTGGCCGGGCTCCGGGTCGGATACACGATCGGTGATCCTCGTATTCTTGCAGCGGCATCCAATGCGGTGGCGCCCTTCTCTGTGGATGCGCTGGCACAGCGGGCGGCCGTTGCGGCACTCGACAACGCCGGAGAGGTGTTTGCGCGTGCCGAGTCGATCGCCGACAGGGCTGCCGAGATTCATGCGGCACTCGCTGAACGCGACGTGTGGGTTCCGAAGCCGCACGGCAACTTCGTCTGGGTCGGCACCAACGAGCGCCAGGCGGAGCTGGTACCCGAGATTCTCGAGTGTCATCGCATCGTTGCGAGACAGTTCCCAGACGGCGTGCGCATCTCCATCGGCACCGAGCAGGCGACAGCGCCGATCATCGCCGCCGCCGCCGAGATCGCGGGGCGTGCATGACGCAGACGCGACTTCTCGACGTCGACGGCAGCGAGATTCGCAACACCGACAATGAGCGGTGGTGGAGCGTCGCCGACGACCTGACGGACGAGCAGCACGTCGAGATGCTCCGCAGCATGGTGCTGACGAGAGCCTTCGACACAGAGGCCGGCAATCTGCAGCGACAGGGAAAGCTCGGCCTCTGGGTGCCGTCGATCGGCCAGGAGGGCGGCCAGGCAGGCGTCGCTTTCGCCATGCGCGACCAGGACACCCTTTTCCCGAGCTACCGGGAGCACCTGATGGTGCACCAACGCGGCGTGCGCTTCGAACAGATCGTCGACATTTTTCGCGGAGCAACGCACGGCGGCTGGGACCCTGCCGAAACGCGAGGCGCCCGCCTCTACTCGCTCGTCATCGGAACGCAGTCGCTCCACGCGACGGGCTATGCGATGGGCGTGCGCTTCGATGGCGCGAGCGGAACCGGTGACCCGGAGGCGGACGAGGCCGTCGTCGTCTGCTACGGGGATGGCGCATCCAGCCAGGGTGATGCGAGCGAGGCGCTGATCTTCGCTGCCAGTTACGAGGCCCCCGTGCTGTTCATGGTGCAGAACAACAAGTGGGCGATCTCGGTGCCCTCGAGCGTCCAGTCGCGCACGTCGCTAGCGCAGCGCGCGAGCGGGTTCGGAGTCTCGGCCGCTTCGGTCGATGGCAACGATGCGCTCGCGAGCTACGTCGTCAGTCGCGCCATGCTCGATGCGGCTCGCTCGGAGAACGCCCCGCAGTATCTCGAACTCGACACGTACCGCATCGGCGCTCACACCACGAGCGATGATCCGACGAAGTACCGCAGCAGCGACGAACTCGAATCGTGGAAGCGCAGGGACCCGATTGAGCGGATGCGCGGCTTCCTGCGCGCTCGCGGCATCGGCGACGACGTGTTCAGCGCCATCGATACCGAAGCGAAAGATGTCGCAGCCGAGATTCGCCGCCACACGCTGGGCGCATCGACACCGTCCAGTGACGAGATCTTCGATTTCGTCTATACGGATGCGAACGCCTCTCTCGAGGAGCAGAAGCTCGCGCTCGCCCGATTCGAAGCAAGCTTCGGAGGTGACGAATGACCGAGCAGCTGCCTATTGCGAAGGCTCTGAATCTCGCGATGCGAGACGCCATGGCCGCTGACGACAGCGTGCTGCTCATGGGTGAGGACATCGGCGACCTCGGTGGCGTCTTCCGTGTCACCGACGGCCTCAAGGCCGAGTTCGGTACCGGACGTGTGCTCGATACGCCGCTTGCAGAGGCGGGCATCATCGGCACGGCGATCGGTCTCGCCATGCGTGGCTACCGGCCGGTGTGCGAGATCCAGTTCGACGGGTTCGTCTACCCGGGGTTCGACCAGATCGTGTCGCAGCTCGCGAAGATGACCAATCGGCACAGGGGTCGTCAGGCATTTCCCGTCGTGGTGCGCATCCCGCACGGTGGTCACATCGGTGCCGTCGAGCATCACCAGGAGAGCCCCGAGGGTTACTTCGCGCACACCTCCGGTCTGCGGGTCGTCGCGCCCTCGACCGCGAACGACGCCTACTGGATGATGCGACAGGCGATCGAGTCGAACGATCCCGTGATCTTCATGGAGCCCAAAGCGAAGTACTGGGCGAAGGGTGAAGTCTCGACCGAGGGGGCTCAGTACGCGCTGCACGAATCGGTTGTCGCGAAGCAGGGCACGGATGTCACCCTGATCGGCCATTCGGCGATGGTGCACGTCCTGATGCAGGCCGCTGCGATCGCCGAGAACGAGGGGGTTTCGTGCGAAGTCGTCGATGTCCGCTCGCTGAGCCCGCTCGATTACGAGCCGCTCGTCGAAAGCCTGCGGAAGACCGGCCGATGCGTCGTCGCGCAGGAAGCGCCGGGGCACGTGTCGCTCGGGTCCGAGATCGCCGCGACACTGCAGGAGCGCTGCTTCTATTCGCTTGAGGCGCCCGTTATGCGTGTTTCGGGGTTCGATGCACCGTTCCCGCCCGCGCAGCTGGAAGCCGTCTACCTGCCGGACGCCGACCGAGTACTCGACGCCGTCGATCGTGTGATGGCCTACTGAGGAGGATCCCGTGCCTGACTTTCTGCTGCCCGACCCCGGTGAGGGTTTGACGGAGGCCGACATCGTTTCGTGGAAGGTCGCCAAGGGCGACACCGTGAGCGTCAACGACGTGATCCTCGAAGTCGAGACCGCGAAGTCGCTCGTTGAACTGCCGAGCCCGTTCGAGGGCGTCGTCGAAGAGCTGCTGGTCACTGAGGGCGAAACGGTGCAGGTGGGCGCCCCGATCATCCGGATCTCCGGTGACGAGAGCGAAGACACCGAGTCGGCCGCTGCGGATACCGAGCAGACGATCACGCAGGAGGGCGACGGCGCGGTGCTGGTCGGGTACGGGGTGCGCGACGCGCCCTCGACGAGGCGCCGCAAGCCGAAGACGGTGCAGAACCCGCCTGCCGCATCCAAGCCGGAGGTGCCGAAATCGATGCCCGCGGCCGGCGCAACGCCGGTCATCGCGAAACCCCCTATTCGCAAGCTCGCGAAGGACCTCGATGTCGATCTGCGGAATGTCGAAGGCACCGGCATCGCGGGCGAGGCGACGCGGGACGACGTTGTGCGCGCCGCCGAGCAGGCCAGCGTGTTCAAGAACCTGACGACCCCGGAGTGGAGCGGCGGACGCGATGAGCGCATCCCCGTGAAGGGCGTCAGGAAGGCGATTGCGAAGGGGATGGTCGATTCGGCCTTCACCGCCCCGCACGTCTCGGTGTTCGTCGACGTCGATGCGACGCGCACGATGGAGTTCGTCAAACGACTCAAAAACTCGGTCGACTTCGCCGACGTGAAGGTGTCGCCGTTGTTGATCGTGGCGAAGGCCATCCTGTGGGCGGTGCGCCGTAATCCGAACGTGAACTCCACGTTCACGGGCGAGGAGCTCGTGGTGCACCACTACGTGAATCTCGGTATCGCGGCCGCGACACCTCGCGGTCTGCTCGTGCCGAATATCAAGGATGCGCAGGACCTTTCACTGCTCGACCTCGCGAAAGCCCTCGAGCACCTGACCGTGACGGCGCGCGACGGCAAGACCCAGCCCGCCGATATGCAGAACGGCACGATCACGATCACCAACATCGGCGTCTTCGGCATGGACACCGGCACACCGATCCTGAACCCGGGCGAGACCGCGATCATGGCGCTCGGCACGATCAAGCAGAAGCCGTGGGTCGTCGATGGAGAAGTGCGCCCGCGATTCGTCACGACCGTCGGCGGCTCGTTCGATCACCGTGCGATCGATGGCGACATCGTGAGCAGGTTCGTGGCGGATGTGGCTTCTGTGCTGGAGGAACCGGCGCTCCTGCTCGACTGAGATGCTTCACGCTCCGGTTCCTTACACTTGATGAATGGCGGCGGCGCTGACAGCGGCTGACGCCCCGGCGCTGTTCGGAGGTGTCCACACCGGGCTGCTCGCGCTCACGGTGCTGCTGGCCGTGCCGGTGATCTGGGGACTGCGGCGGATGCGCAAACCTGCCACGAGGGACGCGACGGCTCGTGCCGCCGGATGGGTGCTGATGGTGCTCTCGGTGCTCTACATGGTGTGGCTCATGCTGCCTGCGAACTGGGATCTCGAGCGATCGCTGCCGCTGCATTACTCCGACGCGCTGCGGCTCGTTTCGGCCGTCGCGCTGATCTGGCAGCCGAAGTGGGCGATCGGCATCAGCTATTACTGGGGGCTGACACTGAATACGCAGGCGATTCTGACGCCGCACCCGAGTTATCTCGTGGGCCCCACCGTCGGCTTCCTGTTCTACTGGGTGCTGCATATCGCCGTCCTCCTCACATCGCTTGCGCTCGTTTGGGGTCTCGGTCACCGCCCACGGTGGCGCGACTACGCCGTCGCCTACTGTGCGGCGCTGGCGTGGGGCGCTCTCGCCATGACGTGCAATGCGCTGCTCGGTACCAACTACGCGTTCTTGAACGGGCCGCCGGAGGGTGCCTCGCTCATCGATGCTCTGGGGCCCTGGCCACTTTACGTTCTCTGGCTCGCCGTTGGGGCGGCCGCCGTATGGGCGCTCATGACCTGGCCGTGGACGCGGCGACGCGAGCGCCG
>NZ_CAMEFJ010000081.1 GCF_945915485.1 uncultured Agrococcus sp. | reverse complement strand
GAATACGATCTCGTGATCGACGGCAGCGACAACTTCCCGACCAGGTACCTCGCCAACGATGCCGCACAGTTGCTGGACCTGCCGCTCGTGTGGGGCGCAATCCTGCAGTATCACGGGCAGGTCGGCATCGCGTGGCATCGGCACGGCCCCGGCTACCGGGATCTCTTCCCCGAGCCGCCAGCTCCGGAGGACGTTGTCGACTGCGCCGGCGGCGGTGTGCTCCCCGGCCTGTGCGGCACGGTAGGGTCGCTGCTTGCGACAGAAGCGCTGAAGCTCATAACCGGTCTGGGCGACCCGCTGCTCGGCCGCGTGCTCGTCTACGATTCGCTCGCCGCCCGCACTCGTGAGCTCTGCTACGACCGCGACCCGGAAGCCGAGCCCGTCACCGAACTCATCGACTACGAAGCGTTTTGCGCGGGCGACGATGGGCCGGCATCCGTGACCGCTGCCGAGGCCATCGAGCTGCTTCGAGGCCCGGACGCTCCCCCGCTGCTGGATGTCCGCACGCGCGAAGAGCACCGCGGGCGCCGCATCCCCGGTGCGCTCTCGGTGCCCCTGGACGAACTCGAGCAGCGAATCGCCGAGTTCACCGGGCCCGTGCTCGTGCACTGCGAACGCGGGCCGCGTTCCATCACTGCGGCCCGGCTGCTCGAGTCGGTCGCCCAGCCCAGGTACGTGCAGGGCGGCATCGACGCGCTCGCACGGTTCACGTCCGAACTGCTCGAGGAAGAGGAGCCTGCATCATGACCTCATTCGCTCTTGTCACGCCGGACGAACTCGACGAAGCCGCTGTGCGCGCCGCGGTCACGGACGACGCGCACGGAGCCGTCATCGTATTCCACGGCGTCGTGCGCGATCACGATGCCGGGCGCGGCGTCAGCGCACTCGAATACAGCGCGCATCCGGATGCGGAGCGACTGCTGCGCGAGTGCCTGCGGGCTCCCGAGGGGGTTCGGCTCGCAGCCGCCCACAGGACAGGGACGCTGGCCGTCGGCGATACCGCCCTCATCGCTGCCGCCTCCGCAGCGCACCGACCGGAGGCGTTCGCCGCGCTCGAGCGTCTCGTGACGCGCATCAAGGCCGAAGTGCCGATCTGGAAACGCCAGCACTTCACCGACGGTGTCGCTGCCTGGGTTGGGTTGTGAACGGCCGGGTAGGGCTGTAAACGCGCTCAGCCGCCGATGTACGACATCTCGATGCGTTCACGACCCGCGCCACGAGCCGTCAGGGCCGCACGCAGTTCCGAGTAGCGGTCATCCCGCGCTCGCCAGACGCCCGTCAGAGCCGCTGCCACTTCCGCATCGTCGGCGCCCGAGCGCAGGACGGAGCGAAGGTCGAAGCCGGTGTCCGCGAACAGGCAAGTGAAGAGCCGGCCGTCGGCGGAGACTCGCGCACGCGTGCAGCTGCCGCAGAATGCATCGGTGACACTGGAGATCACGCCGATCTCACCCATGCCGTCGCGGTAGCGCCAGCGTTTGGCAGTCTCGCCCGGCGACGTCGCGCCGAGCGGTTCGAGCGGGTGCACTTCGTTGACCGTGCGCACGACTTCGGCCGACGGCACGACTTCGTCGAGCTTCCAGTCGTTCGAAGCACCGACATCCATGAACTCGATGAACCGCAGTATCCTCCCCGTACCGCGGAAGTGCTCGGCCAGGCTGACGATCTCGTGGTCGTTGACGCCGCGCTTGAGCACGGCGTTGATTTTCACGGGGCCGAGACCGGCTGACTCGGCCGCCTCGATGCCCCGAAACACTCTCGCGAGCGGAAACCGGACGTCGTTGATGGCTTGAAACCGTTCCTCATCGAGTGAATCGAGCGAAACCGTGACGCGCTGCAGCCCCGCGGCTTTCAGCGCCTCCGCTTTGACGGGGAGTGCTGAGGCGTTCGTGGTGAGCGCGATGTCCAGCCGGGCCCCGTCCGGCGTTCGGAGTTCGGCGAGCTCGGCGATCAGCTCTTCGATGCCCTTGCGCAGTAATGGTTCGCCGCCGGTGATGCGCAGCTTGCGAACCCCGAGCCGAGTACCGATGCGGGCGAGGCGCACGATCTCGGGGAAGCTGAGCAGCTCGTCGCGCTCGAGGAAGACGTAGTCGCGGCCGAAGATCTCTTTCGGCATGCAGTAGACGCACCGGAAATTGCAGCGATCCGTCACTGAAATGCGCAGGTCGCGCAACTGCCGTTCGAACCGATCGTCGAGCCCCGTCGACGGCAGCTGCCGGGCACGGCCCCCTTCGCGCAACGTCACTTCGACCACCTCCTCGGCGTCGACTACAGACTATCGACGGTCGGGTTCCGGCTGCGAGCACCGCAGAGCGTGCGGCGGCAGTTCGAATCGGGCGTTCGCGCCTTCTCGCAGCTCGAGGTCGAGCGCTTCCGAGAGCGGCACTTCCGCCGCGAAGCAGTCCCACTCTCGCGTCGTGATGCGCATCCCGTTGCGCGTTGCCTGGATGCCCGCCACGGTTCCCACCCAAGTGCCCGCCGTCGAGCTGCTTTCGTGCTCCGCGTCGACAGGCGCTGTCACACGAACGTCTGCAGGGTCGAAACTCACATGAGCCCGCGCGCCCCCTGGAAGTCCCGTTTGCGCGACCGTCAGTTCCCGCAGCGGTGCGTCCGGCAGCAGGATCGTCCCTCGTTCGCTCACGGTTCCCGACAACAGCACGCGCCCGGCGATGTCGGCGGCGAAGGGCGTTGTCGGTGTTCTCAGCACCTCTGCGACGGTGCCACGCTGTCGGATGCCGGCGGGTCGGCCCTCGTCCGCTGCTTCCAGCACGACGACGCTGTCCGCCAGCGACAGCAGATCTGCTGAGTCGTGCGTGACCAGGAGCACGGGCACTCCCAGTCGTCGCAGCTGGGTGCGAACGAGATCACGGATGCCGCCGACACTCGCAACGTCCAACGCCGCGAATGGTTCGTCCAGCAAGACGACATCGGGAGAGCATGCCAGCACGCGGGCGAGTGCCACTCGCTGCTGCTGGCCTCCCGAAAGCTGCGCAGCTCGTGCTCGGCCACGCCCCTCGAGCCCCACGTGCTCGAGCCATTCGTCGGCGAGCGCGCGGGCATCCGGTTTCCGCATGCCCTGCGACCGCGGCCCGAATGCGATGTTCTCCCGTGCGCTCAGGTGCGGGAACAAGCGCGAACGCTGGTCGAGGTAGCCGACTCTGCGGCGCCACCTCGGCACGGATCTGCTGTGACCGTCGCGCTGCGAGACGAGCTCGCGGTCGCCGATGCGGATGCTGCCCGAATCGATCGGGATGCTGCCCGCGATCGCACCGAGCAGGCTCGATTTACCGACGCCGTTGCGGCCGGCGATGCCCAGTACCTCTCCCGGTGCGACGTCGAACCGTGCCGCAAGCTCGAAGGCGCCCCGGCGCAGGGCGATATCGACGTCGAGGTTCGTCACTGCGCCCCCTTCGCCAACAGCTCACGCGTAGCCGGTCTGCCGTGCAGCAGCAACAGGGTTGCGAATGCAATGCAGATGAGCAGCAGCGCGAGCGCGAGCGCGGTGTCTCGACCGACGCCCGCACCGTTGAACGCGGTGTAGATGGCGAGCGGAATCGTCTGCGTCGTGCCCGGAGCATTGCCAGCGAACATCGCGGTGGCACCGAACTCGCCGAGCGCTCTCGTGAGGCTCAGGATGATGCCCGAGTAGAGCGCGGGGGCGATGAGCGGCAGTGTCACGCGACGCAGCACAGTGGCTGGGCGGGCACCGAGCCCAGCTGCGACGGCTTCCAGCTCCCGGTCCGCGCTCCGGAGTGCACCTTCGACGGAGATCACGAGGAACGGCATCGCGACGAATGCCTGCGCGAGCACGACTGCGGCCGTCGTGAACTGCAACTGCAGTCCGAGCTCTCCCAGCATCCCGCCCCTTCCGAAGAGCAGCAGCAGTGCCATACCTCCGACGAGCGGGGGCAGGATGAGCGGCAGCATGACGGCACCGCGCAGCAGCACTGCCGCGAAGCCCCGCATTCTCGTGAGCACGATCGCGATCGGTACGCCGAGAATGACGCAGAGCACCGTCGCGAGCGCGGCCGTCACGAGCGACAACCGCAAAGCCTGCAGCGCGGTCTCGGACGTCAGGATCGCGGGAACCTGCGTCCATTCGATACGCACGAGGACAGCCAGCAGTGGCGCGAGCAGCAGCAGTATGCCGATGCTTGCGGGCAGCCAGACGAACGCGGGTGCTCGCTCTGCCGCAGCTCCCCTCACGGTGCTCCGAATCCGTATCCGGCAAGGATTTCTGCGCCGCGCTCCGAGAGCACGAAGTCGATGAACTCCTGCGCCGCCGCCTGCTCCTTCGAGCCCTGCAGCAGCGCGATCGGGTACACGTTCGGGTTCTCGTCGGCTCCCGCTATTTCGATGCCCTCGACCTCGCCGTCCGAGATCTGCACATCGGTGCGATAGACGAAGCCGACATCCGCTTCCCCGGATGCAACGCGGGAGAGCACGGCGCTGACGTTCTGTTCTTCGCTGGCAACGTCGAGACTGACGTCCGCCAGCTCGAGCAGGTTGCGCGCCGCTGTTCCGCAAGGCACTTCCTGCGCACACATGACCACGACGGGAGCATCCGATTCGTCCTGCAGCGCCGCTATGTCCTCGAGCGATTCGATGCCGCAGGGGTTGCCGGGGGCGACGGCGGTGACGAGCTCATTCGTTGCGAACGTGATGGGGTCGCCCGCTACGAGATCGTCGTCGACGACGATCTCCATGTTCGCCTCGTCGGCCGTAGCGAAGATGTCGGCGTGAGCGCCCGACTGCAGCTGCGTCGCAAGAACAGAGGAGCCGTCGTAGACGATGGGCGCGAAGGTCACGTTCTCGTGCTCGGCCGCGAACTCCTCGGCGAGCTCGTCGAATGCGGCCTGGAGGGAAGCCGCTGCGAACACCGTCAGTTCCACGTCGTCGTGGCTGTCGGTCATATCATCGCCTCCCGACGAGCATCCGGCCAACGCGAAGAGCAAAGCGGCAATCGAGACCGTGCCGATTGTCCGTTTCATGTTCACTCCTCATGTTCGAGCAGCCGGTCGGGCCTGCTGTAGACCACCATGGAGGGACCTCGTAGAAAGCCGACGAGCGTCATACCCGAGTCTGCCGCAAGTTCGGCCGCGAGCGAAGATGGAGCGGACACCGCGGCGAGCATGGGAATGCCGGCCATGAGCGCCTTCTGCACCAGTTCGAAACTGGCGCGACCCGACACCATCAGTACGCAGCCACGGGCCGGGATGCGCTCCGACGTGAGCGCCCAACCGACCACCTTGTCGACGGCATTGTGTCGTCCGACATCCTCGCGCAGGACCAGCATCTCGCCCGACTCGCCGTCGAAGAGCGCGGCCGCGTGCAGCCCTCCCGTACGGTCGAACACCGCTTGGGCCGCACGAAGATCGTCGGGGAAGCGCGTGAGGGTCTCGGGAGTAACCCGAAGAGGGTCGGCGTCGACCGTGAAGCACGACGTCGTGTGCACCGCTTCGATGCTCGCCTTACCGCACAGACCGCACGAGCTGGTCGTGAAGAAGTTGCGCTCGACGGCCGGGCTCGGCAGCGGCGTACCCGACGACAGCGTGACGTCGAGCACATTGAAGGTATTCCCCGCGTGCCCAGCGGTGGCCTCCGGGTCGGAACAGTATCGAGCTGCGACGACTTGATCCGATCGCTCGATCACGCCCTCCGAGACGAGGAAGCCAACGGCGAGTTCGATGTCGTTGCCGGGTGTGCGCATCGTGACCGCGAGCGGCTTCCCCAGGATCCGGATCTCCAGCGGCTCTTCGAAGGCGAGCTGATCCGGACGGCTGCGAGGCTCCTCCCCCAGCGTGATCCTGGTCACTCGTCGACGAGCGGTGATACGCGACACGACTCCTCAGTAGCATGGATTGAGCCTCGTGAGCAAGGCAGTAGGGAGCAGCCCGATGACGTCGATCACTCCGGAGGAGCACCTCGCCTGGATTCTGGATCGCATCGGCCGGCTCCCCGCCGAGAGCCTGCCGATCGCGGAGGCCGCTGGGCGCACCCTCGCCGAACCCGTCTTCGCGCGGCACCCACTGCCGCTCTGGGACAACTCGGCGATGGACGGGTATGCCCTGCGCAGCGAGGACGTCGCGGCGGCCGGCGACGAAAACCCCGTGCCGCTGACCGTCGTCGGTGAAGTGCGGGCGGGCGCGGCAACGATGCCCCGAATCGCGGCGGGTGAAGCCGTGCGGATCATGACCGGTGCCCCGATACCGGATGGGGCAGATGCCGTTGTCGCGCTCGAACGCACCGCCTCGGAGCACGGGCCGAGTCAGTGGGCTGATGAATCGGTGCTCGTGCACGAAGCCGCACTGTCGGGGCGCAACATCCGTTTGCAGGGTGAGGACGTACTCTCGGCTGCACAGGTCGCTGCTGAGGGTGAAGAGCTGAGCGCGCTGCGAGTTGCGGCCCTCGTTGCGGCCGGCATCGAGCGGGTTTCCGTCAGTCGATCGCCTCGCGTCGCGGTCATCGCGACAGGAGCCGAGCTGAGGCGGGCCGGCGAGCCGCTCGCGCACGGCCAGATTCCGGAGAGCAACACGAGTCTCATCGCAGGGCTGCTGCGAGACGCGAGTATGCAGCCGGTGTCGGTCGAACACTGCTCCGACGACGCGGACACTCTGTCGTCGATTCTGGCTGCGCGGTCGCGAATCGCCGACGTCATCGTCACGACCGGTGGCATCGGGCCGGGCGTCAGCGACGTGACTCGTATCGCGCTCGAGGGACATCCGGATGTCAAGCCAGTGCACGTCGCGATTCGTCCGGCCAGACCGCAGAGCGCCGGCCGGTTGCGCAGCGGTGCATTCGTCTTCGCGCTTCCCGGCAATCCCGTGAGCGCTGCTGTGAGCTTCGAACTGTTCATCCGGCCCGCGCTACTCGCCGTGCAGGGTCGCGAGCGCATCCACCGGCTGCGTATTCCCGCAACGGCAGCCAGCGATTGGCCGGGCGTCAAGGGCAGGCTGCAGGTGCTTCCCGTGACCGTTCGCGACGATGGCGGAGCACTGCTCTGCGCGCCCGCCGTGAATCCGCGCGGAGTATCGCACGCGGTCGGCGGCCAGGGTTCCGCCAACGGATTTGCGCTCGTCGGGCCGGAACGCGGGGACGTTCGCAGCGGCGAGACTGTTCCCGTCGTACTGGTTGGAGCGCAATGAGCGGCGAATCGTCCCGCGCCGATGCGTGCGCTTTCGACGCGGTCGTGCTGGCGGGAGGAGCCGGGCGAAGGATGGGCGGCATCGATAAGGCAGCCATCCGGCTGCAGGGCGTGCGCCTTGTCGACCGGGTCGCCCACGCCGCACAGCGGGCCGGAGCCGCGGGCGTGACGATCGTGGGGCCGGAATCCGCGGCAGTCGGCGGCTGTTCGAGGGTTCGCGAAGACCCCCCGGGAGGGGGCCCGCTCGCGGCGGTCGCGGCCGCCTTGCCCCTCGTTGAGCACGACTGGACGATGCTGCTCTCGTGCGATCTGCAGCAGCCGGAGGCGGTCTGCCGAGCACTGATGGCGGCGCTGCGAGAGGACTTCGAAACCGAGGGCATCGTGCTGGTCGATCAGCGAGGGCGTCACCAATGGCTGGCCGGGGTCTACTCGACGCACATGCTGCGACGGAGCCTTGGGACGCTCGGTCATGACCCTGCCGGTCTGCCCGTAAAACTGCTGTTCGCCAACGCGAGGCTACGGGAAGTTCCCGTGGCCAATGCGATCGCCGCCGACATCGACACCCCGGAAGACCTCGCGGAAGCCATGCGGTTGAACCTAGAGTGAGGGTCCATGAGCGCAAAACACCTGCCTCCTTCCGCCCTGGACGACTGGGTTCGTGCAGCATCGGCCGAACTCGGCCTCGCCCCTGATACGGCATCCACTGCGACGGTGCTGGACCTCGCGCGCGACGTCGCGCACGGAGTGCTGCGCCCGGCCGCCCCGGTCTCGACGTATCTGCTGGGGCTCGCCGTCGGACGCTCGGAAGACCCGGAGCGGGCGCTGACGGAGTATTCGCAGCGGCTCACCGAGCTCGCGGCACGGTACGGCGCGGACGAGCAGTAGCCGGTCAGCGGTAGAAGCCCTCGCGCAGGTTGATACCGTGTTCGAGCCACGCCTTCATCGCGTTCAGCATGCTCGTCCACCCTTCGCAGTTGTCGAAGGCGGCTCGCGCGCCGGCCTCGGTGGCCCGCCATGAGCTTTCGGTGATCGTGACGAGCGTGCGAGTGTCGTCATCGATCGGTTCGAATTCGAAGACGACTCGCGTGCGGCCGTGATCCGACGACGCCTCGTCGCCGTCCCATTCGATGACGATTCGCCGATTCGGTTCCGATTCGACAACCGTGACGGGGAAGGCTCCCGGGAAATCGTGGAAGTCCCACGTCACCTCCGCGCCGGTTTCGAGTCGTCCGCGAGCGCCGCCGGTCGTGAAGTACTTCGAGAGCTGCGCGGGGTCTGCGACGGCTTCATAGACCTCGGCGATGGGCTTGGAAACACGCCCGGAGATCGTGAATGTTAGTTCCTGTAGTGCATTTGCATCGTTCATGTTGTATTTTTACAACATGTCTGAAGCGTTGCGCAAGGGGTCGGAGGACGACCGCGTGTTCAAAGCACTCGCATCCCCCATCCGCAGAAGGATGCTCGATGAGCTCAAAGCGTCGGAGAAGACCACTGGCGCGCTGTGCGAAGCGCTGCCCGAGCTCGACCGCACAACGGTGCTGCAGCACCTGCGCGTACTGGAAGACGCTGCACTCGTGACGGGGCGGAAGGTCGGACGCGAGCGGCGCCTCTCACTGTCGCCCATGCCGATCAAGCGCATCCATGACCGCTGGATCGGTGACTACATGCGAGCTGCCGTTGAGCTTCTCGACGAACTCGATGCAGAGTGACCTTTACGCACAACACGATCGGGATCGAGATTCACAGCGCGCAGCAGCTGCGCATTGATCGCGACCACGATCGTCGAGAGTGACATCAGGACGGCCGCGACGCTCATGGGCAGCATGAACCCGATCGGCGCCAGGACGCCTGCCGCGAGCGGCACGGACAACAGGTTGTAGCCCGCCGCCCACGAGAGGTTCTGCAGCATTTTGCGGTAGCTCGCTCTCGACAGCTCGATGACCGAGAGCACGCCTCGCGGATCGGACGACGCGAGGATGACGCCAGCAGAGCCGATCGCGACATCCGTTCCCGCACCGATCGCGAGGCCGACGTCGGCACGCGCGAGTGCGGGAGCGTCGTTGACTCCGTCACCGACCATCGCGACCTTCTTGCCAGTGCTCTGCAGATCGGCGACCTTCGATTCTTTGTCTTCCGGCCGCACCTGTGCCAGCACTGCATCGATGCCGAGCTCCTCGCCGACACTCTCGGCAACCGCTTTCGCATCACCCGTGATCATGACGACCTCGATACCCCGGGCGTGCAGAGCGCGAACGGCCTCGAACGATTCGGGCCGGATCGCATCCGCCAGACGAAGCCCCGCAACGGGTCTGCCGTCGACCAGGACGTGCAGGATGATCGCGCCCTCGGCCCGCCACGCTGCAGCGTCCTGCACTTCCTCTGCGTCGTGCTGGTCGAGCAGCGCCGGGCCACCGACCTCGACCGTTCTTCCTTCCACGCTCGCGCGGACCCCTACCGCCGGGTGAGACGAGAACTCTGTTGCTCCGGGTATCCGGATGCCTCGATCCCTGGCGGCAGCGACGATGGCTTTCGCGAGCGGATGCTCGCTGTCCGACTCTGCTGCAGCGGCGAAGGCAAGCACTCGATCTGCATCCTCGCCTTCGACGGGAACGACCTCGAGCACTTCGGGCTCGCCTCGCGTGAGCGTCCCGGTCTTGTCGAACAGCACCGTGTCGACAGTACGCATGCCCTCGAGTGCGAGGCGATCTTTCACGAGAACACCCGCCTTCGCCGCGCGCTCGGTGGAAATCGATACGACGAGAGGAATCGCGAGCCCCAGAGCATGCGGACAGGCGATCACCAGAACGGCGATCGTGCGAACGACCGCATTATCGGGCTGCCCGATGAGCAACCACACCGCTAACGTTACGACGCCGGCCACGAGCGCGAACCAGAACAGCCAGCCAGCCGCACGATCGGCGATGCGCTGTGCTTTCGAGCTGGAAGCCTGGGCATCCGCCACGAGGCGCTGGATGCCCGCGAGAGCCGTCGACTCCCCCACCGCCGTGACGCGAACTCTCACACCCGAGTCAGTGGCAACCGTGCCAGCTACGACGCGGTCACCGGCATCCCGTCGCACCGACTTCGACTCACCCGTGATCATGGACTCGTCGAAGCTCGCCGACCCCTCGACGATTTCGCCATCAGCGGGAACGGATGCGCCGGGGCGCACGATCACGACATCGTCGATTTCGAGTTCGCCCGGCGAAACGCTGCGCACCTCATCGCCTTCGACGAGCTCGGCGGTATCCGGCAGCAACGCCGCGAGCGAGTCGAGCGCCGAAGTGGTCTGCGCGATCGAGCGCATCTCGATCCAGTGACCGAGCAGCATGATGACGATCAGGAGCGCGAGCTCCCACCACACGTTGAGTTCTTCGCTCAGGAATCCGAGGCTGGATGCCCAGGATGCGAAGAAGGCGACCGTGATGCCCAGCGATATGAGCATCATCATGCCGGGCTTGCGCGACTTCAGTTCACCCCAGGCACCGGTCAGGAATGGCCTGCCTCCCCAGATGAACATGACGGTACCGAGAACGGGCGAGATGGCCTGCACGAAGAAGTTCTCGGGCAGGTGGTAACCGAGTATGTGCGCGAACATGGGATTCGCAACGACGACTGGGACCGCAAGAATCAGGTTGACCCAGAACAGACGGCGGAAGATGGCGACGTGGCCGCTGTGATCGTGACCGGCGTGCCCATGACCG
>NZ_CAMEFJ010000080.1 GCF_945915485.1 uncultured Agrococcus sp. | reverse complement strand
GCTCCATCATGGCTCCTCCACGACGCTCCAGTTGCGTTGGCGTCGTCAGGTTCGGTGGCGCCTTGCGCAAAATGAACGGGCACTCGAGGCTCTCGCACATGTACGTGCCGACCGTCGACCCCCGTTGGCCGCGCTTTCCTGCGAACCTGGCGCTGAACATCCGCACTTGGGTCGCCGGCTGCGTCGAACGGCACAGCGAGCACATCGCCGAAATCCCGGGGCGCAGACCGCCGATGGCAGAACGCACGACGACGCCGACCAGCAGGTCGCCGCGCCAGTGCACGATGTAGCCGAGCTGCGGCGCCTGCACGTCTCGCCAGCCGAGGAACTCCCGCTCCTCCCAGATGGACTCGTGGATGCCGGGCACGGGGAGCCGCGCCAGCTCAGCATCCGTCGCGTTGATGAATGACGATCGAAGCTCTCCCTCGGTCACTGCACGCATGACTACCAGTATGGCAAGCCATTCTTCTCGCGCTCATCGCGAGCTCGCGCACCGCTCATCACCGGGTGCGAAAAACTTCGAAACATGACTGTCTTTCTTCGAAGTTTTTCGCATCAAGAGCGGGCGGGATGCGAAAAAGTCGGAAACGTGATGGTCATTCTTCGAAGTTTTTCGCACCCTAGGGGTGGGTGAGGCGATTCGAGGAAGCGAGCCGGGTATCCGCTCGCACGTAGACTTAGAAGCGCGTCGTGCACCAGCACACGGATGCCACCTAGAAGGAGTGACAGTGCGCTATATCTCGACCCGCGGAGGCATGGATCCCGCGACGTTCAGCGAGGTACTCATCGAGGGGCTCGCGCCCGACGGCGGACTCGTCGTTCCCGAGACCATGCCGACGATCACGCGAGAGCAACTCGAAGCGTGGCGCGCCCTCGACTACCACTCCCTGGCCGCTGAGGTCATTGGGCTGTTCGCAACCGACATCCCGACTCCCGACCTCACGGCCATGGTCGCCCGCGCCTACAGCACCGACCGCTTCGTCGACGACGCCATCGTCCCCCTCACGCAGATCGACGACGACGTTTCGCTCCTGGGCCTCTCGGAGGGCCCGACGCTCGCGTTCAAAGACATCGCGATGCAGTTCCTCGGCGAGGTCGTCGAGTACGTATTGCAGCGCAAAGGCGGCACGCTCAACATCGTCGGAGCCACGAGCGGCGACACCGGCTCGGCGGCGGAGTACGCCTTCCGCGACAAGGACTCCGTCGCGGTCTTCATGCTCTCGCCGAAGGGCCGCATGAGCGACTTCCAGCGCGCCCAGATGTACTCGCTGACCGAGCCGACGATCCACAACATCGCGATGGAGGGCGTCTTCGACGACGCACAGAACCACATCAAAGCGCTCGCGGGCGATCTCGACTTCAAACGGCGCTACCGTCTCGGCGCCGTCAACTCGATCAACCTCGGCCGTGTCACCGCGCAGATCGTCTACTACGTCTGGGCGTTCCTGCGACTCACGGATGCGCTGAGCCCCGAACAGCGCGAGAGCTTCGAATTCTCGGTCACGGTGCCGAGCGGCAACTTCGGCAACATTCTCGCCGGCCACTTCGCGAAGAGCATGGGGGTGCCCGTTCGCCGGCTCATTCTCGCGAGCAACGAGAACAACGTGCTCGACGAATTCTTCCGCACCGGCATCTACCGCCCCCGCGCGAGCGAGAACACCTACCTGACCAGCAGCCCCTCGATGGACATCTCCAAGGCCTCGAACCTCGAACGCTTCATCTTCGACCTCGTCGGCCGCGATGGCCTCCGCCTGCGCGAAGCATGGGCGATTCTCGATGCGAGCGGCGAGCTCGACTTCAGCGACCACAAGGATGCCCTGCGCGACATATACGGCTTCGCGAGCGGATCCAGCACCCACGACGACCGCGTCGCCACCATCCGCGAGACGTTCGAGGACCACGGCGTTCTCATCGATCCGCACACCGCCGATGGCGTCAAGGTCGCGCGCGAGCACCTTGAAGACGGTGTTCCGATGCTCGTACTCGAGACCGCGAAGCCCGCGAAGTTCAGCGAGATCGTAATCGAAGCGACCGGTAAAGACCCGGAGATTCCCGAGCACCTGCAGTATCTGCTGTCCGCCGAGCAGCGGGTGGTTGAAATGGCCAACGACGAGCAAGCGCTGCGCGACTACGTCGCAGAGCACGCGCTCCTCTAGACGCCATCCGAACCGACTCACCCATTGCGTGCGCCGTTTCTCGGTCAATACAGTGACTCAAAAGCGTAATTGTTCTGGCTGTCGGTATTGGCCGAGAAACGGCGGGAATCACCGAGGTGACGAGCTACAGCGAGGTGGCTAAGAGGTTAAGCCAGAAGCGAGGATGGGCGGTGTGATTTTTGGGCAAGGCGGAGGAGGGGATTCGATCCGGTGGATCGAATCCGTGGAAGAGCCAAGCTGCGTTCGAGGCCGACAAAGAAGCCCGAGAACCCCAGCGCACACCGCAGCCACCGCAACCTAATGGCGCGACCTCTAGGCCGGTCATCGGCATCCTCGGGGCAGGCAAGCTCGGCACCGTGCTCGCCGCGAGGGCAACCGCATCCGGCTATCGCGTGCTGATCGCGGGTTCGGGCGACCCTGCATCGATCCGTGCGCATCTGACGGCGACGATCCCGGGTGTGGAGGTCGAATCGGCGAGACGCGTAACGGAACTCGCGGACGTCATCATGCTCGCGCTCCCCCTGGGCGCACTCGACGCCCTCCCAGCAGAGCAGATGCGCAACAAGGTCGTGATCGATGCCATGAACCACTGGCTCGAGGCGGATGGCCCACGTGACGATCTCACCGACCCGTCGACCTCTACGAGCGAGATCGTGCAGGCCAGGCTGCCGGACTCTCGCGTCGTCAAAGCGTTCAATCACATGGGGTACCACGACATCGACGAACTCTGGGCCGAGCCCGGGGCCGCCGACCGCAACGCGATCGCGATCGCGGGAGACGACGAAGACGCCAACGCAGTTGTCGCCCGCATCGTCGATGACTTCGGATTCGACCCGCTCCCCATCGGCCGCTTGGCCGAGGGCGTGAAGCTCGAACCGAACACGGTCGCATTCGGCGTCACGGAGGCCGCGGCCGGCTTGCGGCGCGCTATCGACATGTTTCCTCGAACACCGCGCGGCAGAGCAGTCCTCGCCGCTCGCGGCGGCCGAATCTGAACGTATGGGCACGGCATGCGCGACCCCTGCATCACCGCGGGTCAGCGGTTAAGCAGCCACCGAGTTTTCAGAGGTTTATACGTTTCTTATCACTGCAGCGGGCGACCAGCCAGAGCCATAGGATACAGTGCTTGCAACGAAGCAGGCGGTAGGATACGTTTCATAAACCATGAACTTTTCACAGGGGGATTCGTCCCATAACGAGCAGGACCTCCTGTTTCTCCGCGAACTCGTCGAACTCGAAACGCCCTCCTTCGACCCTGAAGCCAGCGAGCGCATCGCGCGCATCATCGCCCATCGATTCATCGCCTTGGGCGGGGAGGTCCGAACCGTTGCAACGGAGGCCGGCACGAATCTCGTCGCCGACTTCGCCGGCCACGGGGAACCCATCCTGTTCGTCGGCCACACCGACACCGTCTGGCCAACGGGAACACTGGCTTCCGAACTGCCGTGGTCGGAGAGCGATGGCATCATCCGCGGGCCAGGCGTCTTCGACATGAAAAGCGGGATCGTCGTCATGTGCGCTGCGTTGGAGCGGCTGCAGCATCGGCCTCGCAGCGCCGTACGCATTGTGCTCAACTGCGACGAGGAGGTCGGTTCCCCGACGACGCGTGACCTCGTGAGAGACGAGGCATCAGGCTGTCGTGCGGCCATCGGCTTCGAGTCACCGCACCCAGACGGAGCGCTGAAGCTCGGGCGCCGCGGCAGCACTCGCGTCGTCCTCCGCGTCCGTGGCCGCTCGGCCCACGCTGCGCTCGACCCGGAGAACGGCGTGTCCGCAATCGACGAACTCGTCGACCAGCTCCTGGCGGTGCGCGCGATAACGTCCGACCCGGATCTCCCCTCCCCCGTGCTCGCGAACGTCGGCGTGATCTCCGGCGGCAGCAGAGCGAACGTCGTACCGGAACGTGCGTCAGCCGAGATCGGTCTGCGATTCGTAGAACCCGAATCGGAGAACAGCGTGCTGTCCCGCCTGCAGGCGCTCCAACCGGTGCGTGAAGGCGCCACCGTGGAGGTCGACACGCTCTCCAGCAGACCGGCCTGGCGCGCATCCGACGGTGACCGTGCATTGGCAGAGGCCATTGCCAGGGCGGGCGCGACGGTCGGGCAGAGCATTGAGGGCAGGCCCGCGGCCGGAGCGGGCGACACGAATCTGATCGGGGCCCTGGGGATTCCGACGATCGACGGCTTCGGCCCGCTCGGAGGGGGTGCGCACGCACTCGACGAGCACATCGTCGCGTCGACGCTGCGGGAGCGCGTCGATCTCCTCACCGTCGTGCTGCAAGAGCTTTAGCGAACGTAATCGGGAGCTGCCTCCGCTCCGGCGTACTCCTCGTAATTGGCGATGCCCCTCGCGCGCATGTCGAGAGTGATCTCGGTGCCGAGATACCGGAAGTGCCACGGCTCGTAGATGTAGCCGACGACGGGTTGCTCCCCCTGGTCGTATCGCAGGAGAAATCCGTAGGCCGCGCAGTGCTCCCGCAGCCAAAGGCCGGTGCGCGTCTTGCCGAACTCACTCTTGAAGGCGAACCCCGATCCGTCGTCGAGGTCGACGGCGAGCCCCGTTTGGTGCTCCGAGTGCCCCGGCCGGGCCGAATACGTCTCGGCGGCGGCGACACCGTCCCTCTCCGAATAGCCCTTGAAGAGCGATTCCTGCTTTTCGAAACTGCGGTAACCGCTCGTGATCCGAAACGGGAGTCCGTCGTCGGCGGCCGCAGCGAACATCCGCTCGAGGGCCTGTGCCGCAGTCGCCCGAATCGGTTGCCCATTCGTATTCTCGATGCCGTTGGGCATGACGAGATCCTCAGGTTCCCATCGAATCGGCCGTAAGGGCCGCAGTTTGTTTACGAGAACGTGCAAAGACCGTGGGTCGTCGAGCTCCCCGACTTCGAATCCGGGTTGCGTCTCGCTCACCTGTCAGCCCTGCCCTCGGCCTCGAGCCCGGCCGACTCCACTCCTTCGAGTTCTCGTGTGGCAGCGTAGTGGCAGGCGACCTGCCACTGGTCGGGTTTCGATGCCAAGATCTGCAGTTTGTGGCTCTTGCACTGCTCCTCGACACCCGCTTCCGCGGCTCGGCCATCCGCGACGATGGGGCATCGGGGATGGAAGCGACAGCCGCCCGGGATACTCGATGCGTCGGGAGCCTCCCCGGCAAGCACCACGGCCTCGTCGGCCAGAGGAGACTCCGGGAGCACGGACACGAGCGCACGCGTGTAAGGGTGCTGCGGGTCTTTCAGTACCTGCTCGACCGGCCCCTGCTCGACGATTCGGCCGAGATACATGACGGCGATGCGATCGGCGATGTTCCACGCGAGCCCGAGGTCGTGGGTGACGACGAGGGCGCCAAGGCCGAATTCGTCGCGCAACTTCTGCAGTAGCGCGAGAATCTCCCCTCTCACGGACGCGTCAAGAGACGCAACAGGCTCATCAGCCACAAGGATTTTCGGGGCAAGCGCCAGCGCACCAGCGATCACGACTCGCTGACGTTGACCGCCCGAGAGCTCGTAGGGGTAGTTCATCAGGAAACGTTCGGGAGGCCGGAGTCCCGCTTGCGAAAGCGCCTCCATGACTTGTTCTGCCTCGTTATCGCCCTCGATGCCGTGAATTCGCAGCCCTTCCGCGACCGCCTCGTAGACGGTCTGGCGAGGATTCAGGGCACCTGCCGGGTCCTGCAGAACCATCTGCACCTGACGCCTGAATTTGCGGAGCGCTCGCGTCGACCGTCCGAGCGGTTCGCCGTTGTAGCTCACGCTGCCGTCGGTCGGCTGCTCGAGCCCGAGCAGCGTGCGAGCCAGCGTCGTCTTCCCGCACCCGGACTCCCCGGCCAGCGCAACGATCTCCCCTGCGCCGACCTCGAGGTTCACGCCGTCGACCGCGTGCGCCTGACGCGAGCCCGGAAGCGAAAACGTAACGCTGAGGTCCTGCGCCACCAGCCGTGCATCCCCTGCGCCTTCTGCGCCGCTATTGTTCATCGGGCCTCCTCCTGGGGCATGTCTGACGCTGATGAGCGCGTGAAACGTATCGATTCTCCGCCCTGGGCGACGATGCACGCGCTCAGACGAGGGCCCGCGGCATCCTGCGGCGCAGCAGCACCGTCGCCGCCCAGCACCGCGACCTCGAGCAACTCCGGCTCCGTCTCCGCGCACTCCGGCCTTGCGACCGGGCAGCGCGGATGGAAGCTGCAACCGGGGGGAAGCTGGCCCGGCACCGGCGGGTCACCCGCAAGTCCCCGCGGGTTATTGCGGGCAGCGGGGTCGCCGATGACCGGAAAAGCAGCCCCGAGAGCGTCGCTGTAGGGATGCCGGGGTGCGTCGAACAAACTCGTCGAGTCGCCCGACTCCACGACCTTCCCCGCATACATCACCATCGTGCGGTCGCACACTTCGGCCAGCACCGAGAGGTCGTGACTGATCATGATGAGCCCGGCATTCCTTTGGCTGACGAGCTCTTGCAGCAACGTCAGGATTTGCGCCTGCACCATGACATCAAGCGCCGTCGTCGCCTCGTCGGCGATGATGAGGTCGGGGTCGCAGGCTAGCGCCATGGCGATCATGACGCGTTGGCGCTGACCACCCGACAGTTCGTGGGGGTAGTTCTGCATACGCCAAGCGGGGAGGCCGACCTGCTGCAGCAGTTCCTCCACTCTCTTGTCGACCGTGGGCCCTTTGATGCCCTGGTGAAGTTCAATGGGCTCGGCGATCTGCTGACCAACCCTGTGCATCGGGTTCAGGGCGTGCTGAGCACCCTGGAACACGATGGATGCCTCGGCCCAACGAACAGCACGGATCTTCCCCCAGCGCATCTTGAGGATGTCTTCGCCCTTCAGCAACAACTCGCCCTCGACCTTCGTCTTCTCGGGCAGCAGTCGCAGGATCGCCATCGCGACTGTGGATTTTCCGCATCCCGACTCGCCCGCGATGCCCAGGGTCTCACCCGAGTTGAGCGTCAAGTCGACCCCGCGCACAGCCGGGATCTCCCCGCGCGAGCTTCTATACGTGATCTGCAGGTCATTGATCTGCAGCAACGGTGTATTCGTCATGCTTGTTTCGACCCTTCGTCAGCGGCGCAGCCGCGGGTTGAGAGCAGTTTCCAGTGCGCGCCCGACAAGCGTGAAGCACAGCACCACGAGCAGAATCATGGCTCCCGGAGGAATCATGTACCACCAGGCACCCGCCGACATCGCGCCCGAGCTCCACGCCCGGTTGAGCATCATGCCCCACGAAAGGTTGCTCTGGTCGTACAGGCCGAGGAACGCGAGCGTGGACTCAGTAAGGATCGCGCCGGATACCGACATGATCGTGCTGGCGAGCACGAGCGGCATGACGTTGGGTAGCACGTGCCGCATCATCTGATGACCGTGACCGGCACCGAGAGCACGGGCGCGCTCGAGGTAGGGCCTGCCTTCGACTGCGCGCGTCTGTGCTCTGATGACGCGGGCCGTGCCGGCCCAAGACGTAACGCCGATCGCGATGATCAACACCAGCATCCCGCGTCCGAGCACAACCACCAGAACAACGGCGAGTACGAGCGTGGGCAAATTCATGAACCACTCGGTAATCCGCATGAGCACCCAGGACACTCGCCCTTCGAAGTGCCCTGCGACGATGCCGACCAGCGTTCCGAGGACCATCGCCATGAGCGCAGCGGCCATCCCGATGATGAGCGTCACGCGCGTGCCGATGAGTGTCAGTGTAAGAATCGGTCTGCCGAACTCGTCGGTGCCGAGCAGATACCCATCACCGGGAGGCTGCATCCTGCCGCCCGTGGCCTGCGTCACCGACAGCACATCCGCCGGCGCGATGAGCGGTGCGAGCACTGCGACCAGCACGAAGACCGCCAGACCGATCAGCCCGATGACTCCGGAGCGCTGGCTGCGGAAGTCACGCCAGATCATCCCCGCCGACTGCTTCCAACGCTGCAGCCTGACGTTCCTGATGTTGGACGGGCCGGAAGCTGAAGTTTCAGGAGTTTGTGTCATTGTCCCTACGCCTTCCGTGCACGCGGATCGATGAACCAATAGAAGATGTCAGCTCCCAGATTGGCCAGAACGGTTGCGCTCGCGAATATCACGAACAGCCCTTGGAGTACCGGATAATCGGGCACGGCGATCGCTTGGTAGAACGTGTACCCGAGGCCCGGCCAGGAATAGATCATCTCCGTGATGAGGGAGCCGTTGATCACGTTTCCGATCGACATGAACACGACGGTTGTCGTCGGCAGCAGAGCGTTGCGGGAGGCGTGCTTACGGCGAACGATATCGTCGCGCAGCCCTTTCGCTCGTGCTGTGGTGAGGTAATCGCTGCCCATTTCATCGAGCATGGAAGCTCTCATCGTGAGCAGGTACCCCGCGTAGATCATGGCCGTCAACGTGACGGTGGGGAGTACGAGGTGGTGCCCTACATCGAGCAACTCGGCAAGCATGTTCGGCTGCGTCTGTGATGACCTCATGCGCCCGGTCGGGAAGAGCTGCAGCTCCCTGGAGAAGACGATGATGGCGATCATCGCTACCCAGAAGGTAGGTGCCGAGAAGAACAGGAGCGCGAAGTTCACGTTCCCCTTGTCGAACCGCGAGCCGTGCTTCCAAGCCGCTCGAGAACCGAGGCTGAAGCCGATAATCAGCGCGAGAACGAGAGAGATTCCCCCGAGCAGCAGTGTTGGCCCGAGGCGATCCATGAAGAGCTGATTGACCGGAACACCGTATTGAATCGATGTCCCCAAATCCCCCTGGGCGAGCCCGGTGATGTACCGCCAGAACTGCGCCCAGAGCGGCTCGTCAAGGCCCCATTCGGCGCGAAGTGCCGCTTCGAGTTCCGCCGAGGGGTTCTGCATCTCCTGCATGAGGTTTCGCGCGGGGTCACCGGGAAGCACGCGAAAGATGAAGAACGCGGAGAACAGCACGGCGATCAGTGATACTACGGTACCGCTGACGCGGTTGACGAGGTATCTGCCGAAACCTGCGCTGATCCGTGATTTGCGCGGCTTGGCACCGCCGGGGCCATCTGGCGATGACCCCGACAGTGCTGCCATCTGGACGGTGTCACTCACGTTCGTCAGCGGTCCTGCGACGACGGATCATGACGAATACGAGGATGGCGACGCCCAGTACGAGGACGACACCGACGCCGATGAGCACACCGGTCGGAGTTCCCGAAGCGCTCTCCCCCTGCGCAGGCTGCGCACCGTGGTATGCCCAGGAGCCCATCTGCCCCATGACCATGCCCTCACCGCTGGGCTGCGTTTCGAAGCCCTCGATCTTGTCGGTGCGGTACGCCTCCATCACATTGGGGTACCAGAGGAAGATGATCGGTGCATCTTCGTACAGAATCCGCTGCGCGTCGTGGTACAGCTCTGTCCGCGCTTCTTCATCCGTCTCGATCTGCGAAGCCGCGACGATCTGGTCATACTCCTCGTTGCAGTAGAAGGTGTCGGTCGTGCCGTCACCGGGGGCTGCCGGCAGCTGGCCACAGGACTGTCGGTACAGGTTGTACTCGGGGTTCGGGCCGATGCCCCAGCCGGTGAAGACGATGTCCATGTCGCCCTCGTCATAGAGGTCCTGGACATCTTCCGAAATGATCTGCTCGATGCTGATGCCGAGCTCGGTCAGCCATTCGGTGATGAACTGCGCGGTCGTCTCGCGTTCGACATTGCCCGCATCCACACCGAATCGGAGGTGCAGTGGCTCGCCGTCTGCGTCGACGCGAACGCCGTTATCGCCCATTTCATACCCGGCTTCGTCGAGCAGTCTGCCCGCTTCTTCCAGGTCGAAGTTCACTGCTTCGTCGGCCGTGGGCTCCCAGTAGATATCCGAGAACGTGCTCGGGACGATGCTGGATGCGGGGTCCGCGTAGCCGCCGCGAACACGGTCCACGAGTTCCTCGCGATCGATCGCGTGGTGGATCGCCTGACGAACGTTGACATCCTGCAACGCGGGGTGTCCGCTACCGAACTCCTCGCCGTCGAGCGTCTGCGCGCCGACGTTGAAGCGGAAGGCGAAGAAGCGACGGTCCGGCGCCGAGTTCACCTCGATATGGTCCTGACCCTCCAGGCGCTCGAGCTGCTGCTCGTTGAGGCCACCGATCAGATCGACTTCCCCCGTCTCCAGGGCCGCGACCGATGTATCGGGCTCGGTGTAGTACTGGAACACGATCTCGTCGAAGCCGGCCGGGCCACGATAGAAGTCATCGAATCGCTCGTAGCGGATGAAGGTGTCCGTCTCGAAATCCGTCATCTGGAAGGCACCGGTGCCGATAATCGGGAAGTCGTCGTTGGCGTACTCGCCCCACGCGCCCTCGTGCTCCTCCCAGATGTGCTTGGGGACGATTACCTGATCTTCTGTCTCCCAGCGAATGTCGGGTTCGTTGAGATGGAACACGACCGTGTGGTCATCGACAACCTCGACCTCGTCGAGCACGTCGTTGACGGCCGCTTCACGAGCGCTGATCACGGGGTCTTCCCGGATGATGTGGTACGTGTACTCAACGTCCGCAGCGGTGAAGGGCTCGCCATCCTGCCACGTGACATCCTCGCGCAGGTAGTACGTCCAGGTCATACCGTCTTCGGAGACTTCCCATTCCTCTGCGAGCGCGGGTGTCGGGGCGAACGTCTCTGCATCGGCATGAATGAGCGGCTCGTACTGCAGCTGCCGGAACTGGTGCTCGATGACGTATGTCTGGAGGAACGGGTTCCACTCCTCCATAGACTGGCTCGTCGCCACTACCAGCG
>NZ_CAMEFJ010000079.1 GCF_945915485.1 uncultured Agrococcus sp. | reverse complement strand
GACTCCCGGTACATCATCGATCAGGGTCTGCTCGGCAAGGGCGAGCCCGGCGATGGCTTCATTGTGAGCCCGCCCCGTGCGCAGGCGTTCCGCTGGTTCTCGCGGAAGCGCAACGGCATCCACGCCCGCGACAGCATGTTCGTGCTGCGTAAGGGCGCGATCTGGCGATCGGCCGATATCATGCCAGCAGCCCGCGTGCAGTCGGTAGGGATGACGCAGGGCCCGATCTACGGCATGGCGGGCCTCGCCCGCATCCAGTTCCACACGGTCGGCATGCTGGGGAACAAGAGCCTCGGCGCCCTCGACGCACGGGACGCGCAGGTCGCCTTCGACCACGCCTACCCGACCGTCCGTGCTGCGATGGTCTCCGATCGCTCGGAGACCTGGGGCGTCAAGCCCGCCGGCGCGAGCTCTGGTCGGCCGACCGCCGAGCACGGGAGCGTGCAGTACGCGGCGCCGAGCCAGGGTCAGTCGGTTGAGGGGCAGCTGGGCCAGGAACCGTCGGGCCACAACCTGTGGGGCCACAACCAGCCGGACCGGGGACAGTCGGGCCAGGATGGGCCGCCGCCATCGCCCGCGTACCCGATGCAGCAGCAGGCAGGGTTCGGCGGCGGAGCCGATCAAACCGGCGCCCCGGCGCAGCCTGGTATGCCCTCCCAGAACGGTACTTCCGCCCGGCCTGATACTCCCATCCGGGCCAGCGCGCCGGCCCAGCCAGGTTCTCCGGCCAGTGCGCCGGGCCAGCCAGATGCGCGGCGAGTGCGAGGACCGGAGTCGTCGTTTGCTCCTCCCTCGCAACCCGCCGCCGCGCCAACCGACCCCGACGTCGAGTTCCCGGACCGGCCTCCCATGACGCACACGCCCATTGCGCACCTCGGGCCCCAGGGGGAGCAGGGGCCGTCGCCGCAGGCACCTCCGGAAGCACGTCCCGGCGCGACGGAAACCCCTATCGACGCCGCTCCGCAGCAGTGGTCGCGCAGGAATCCGCCGCCTGCTCCGAATTCGGGCCCGGCTGAGACGGAGCAGCGCGCGACGTCGGCACCTGCGGCGAACCCTGAGCAGCAGCAGTGGTCGCGCAGGAATCCGCCGCCCGTGCCGAACCCGAGCATGCCGAGCCCGTCGGCCCCAAGTGACGACACCGGCCAGCAGCAGTGGTCGAGGCGGAACCCACCTCCCGTCGCGAACCCTATGCAGCAGCCTTCGACGCCGGACGACGAGCAGCGCAACGACCGCAACCGATGAAGCCGGGCCGCCTCGGCGTCGGCGTCATCGGTGCCGGCAGGGTTGGCACCGTTGTGGGAGCCGCACTTGCAGGGGCAGGGCACGCACTGGTCGGCATCCACGCCATCGGTGAGAACAGCAGGGAGCGCGCTGAGACGATGCTTCCCGGCGTTCCGTTGCTCGAGGCCCCCGAGATCGTCGAGCGCGCAGAGCTCGTTGTGCTCGCGGTTCCGCGCGATGAACTTGCGGGGCTCGTTGCCGGGTTCGCGGAGGCCGGGCTGTGGCAACAGGGCCAGCTCGTCCTCCACACGGATGCGCAGTTCGGCACGGAAGTGCTGCTTCCTGCCGTCGAGCAGGGTGTGATTCCGCTTGCCGTGCATCCCGCAATGTCGTTCACGGGAACATCGATCGACACGGCCGGCCTGCAGCAGGCCGTGTGCGCTGTCACGGCGCCGGCGGCCGTGCTGCCGATCGGGCAGGCGCTCGTCGTGGAAATGGGATCGGAGCCCGTTGTCATAGAAGAGGGCGATCGACCCGCGTACGCCGAAGCCATCGCGACGGCGACCGAGTTCTCCGATTCGATCGTCGCGCAGGCGGCGGGAATGCTCGCCGAGCTCGGCGTCGAGCGCCCCGGTCGCGTGCTCGGCCAGGTCGTGCGCTCCAGTGTGGAATCTGCCTTGGCGCGCAACTACGATCTCGAGCCCTGACTTCGTTCTGGTCGACCCACCGGCCAACCTGCACACGGGAATTGCCAACTTCTCGGTCGCTGGGCGACGACACGCCGCAGGAACGTCCTCTCATCGCCAGGCGACCGAGAAGTTGACGGGGCCGCGGCGATTCGCGACGGGAAGAACTCATTGCGTACTAATTTTACCTGAGATCGCACTTCATCTGTAATAGCTTTACGGAGGTCATCGTCGACGCTGAGAACGGAGCACTGTCATCGAGACGTAGTCGCGCAACCCCGGTGCTCTTCGCCACGTTCGCGAGTATGGGAATTTCCGCCGCGACCGTGCCTGCGACATTGCCGTCTGTTGCCGTGTCTGCCGATGCTGGTCTCGATGCGTATCTGCCCGCTGTTCCCGCGTTGTTCTCGGGACTGCTGATAGGCGTCCTCCTCAGCGCTGCGGTGGCACGATGGATATCGACACGTACGCTGACGGCCGCGGGAGCCGCACTTCAAAGCGCCGGATTCGTAGGGCTTGCGATGTCGCTGTCGGCCGTAGGATTCATCGCTGCGTCGGCCCTCGTAGGAGTCGGGTTCGGCCTCGTCGAAGCCGGCGGGAGCGTGCTGGCGCGTGAAATAGCAGGCAGACAAACCGCGCGCCTGCTCTCGGCGCTAACGGGCAGCGTGGCCGTCGCGGCTGCCGGGATGCCTTTGCTGATCGCCCTGACCCCTCTCGGCGTGGCGCCTCGCGCCGTGTACGTGGCGGTCGCTGTCCTGCACGGCTCAATCGCGGGGCTGTGGATGCTCGAATCCCGGGGCGCGCGGCAACGAGAGGTGATCGAGCCGGCGGCGGCCCAGCCAGGTGCAGGAGCGCCGGATTCGGAGCATCAGTACCCTCGAGCTCGCGTCGCGGTGGTGCTCGCCCCTATTGCCTTCGCACTCTTGCTGTACGTGGGCGTCGAAACCGTGTATGCGGGGTGGTCGGCGGCCATCCCGGCGCAGGCGCTCTCGATCACTGCTGAGCACGCGGCTATCGGAACCTCCGTCTTCTGGGTGCTACTGGCGGCTGGCCGCTATCTCGCAACGTATCTCTTGGGTCGCGGGATCTCGAGCGTCGCATACCTGCTGGTATCGACGCTGACCGCCGCGTTGGCACTGGCAGCGTCGTCACTGACCTTCACTGAACGCCCATGGCTCGCTATCGCTACCCTTGCTGTCGCGGTTGCCGCTCTCGGGCCCTGCTACTCGATCATCCTCGGCATAGGCCTCGCGCGCGTCCCCCTTGTTCACGCTCGTCGCGTGACGGGCGTGCTCGTTGCGTGCGGCGCCCTCGGCGGCTCGTTGACCCCGAGCGCGCTTCTGCTCATGTCGGACGAACCGACTTCCGCGACAGCGGTCTCCATCACCGCTGCCCTGACGATTGCAGTCGGAGGGATCGTGCTGGTCACGTCACGAGCCACTCGACGCGCGAGGGGCCCGGCCTGACGCGAAAGACGGCGCTTTTCGGCTTTTGCTCCGAACAACGGCAGTTTTCGCCGCTTCTCGAGTACAACGCCGTGTTTCGAGTCATCACGCGGCGATCGTCGCTTGCGCTCGGGTACCGTAAACTGCCAGCCGTGCCCATTTCCACCATCAGCAGCATCGAGGAACTCCGGCAGACGTTGGCGATCGAGCGCGCATCCGACCGCACCATCGCACTCGTGCCGACCATGGGCGCGCTGCACGCCGGTCACCTCGCGCTCGTTGCCGCGGCCCGTGAGCAAGCCGATGTCGTCGTCGTCTCGATCTTCGTGAACCCGACGCAGTTCGGCGATAAGTGCGATCTCGATGCGTACCCGCGCACGCTCGAAGACGACCTCGCGAAACTGCATGAGCACGGCGTCGAGTACGTTTTTGCCCCGTCGACCGAGGAGATCTACCCGCACGGCAAGACCGAGATCACTGTGCAGGCGGGGATGGCCGCCTCGCGGTTCGAGGGACGCAGCCGGCCGGGGCACTTCGACGGTGTCCTGACCGTGGTCTCGAAGCTGCTCAACATCGTCGAGCCCGACTTTGCGTGCTTCGGCGAGAAGGACGCACAGCAGCTCCATCTCGTGGCCAGGCTTGTTGCCGACCTGGACTTCGCGACGGAAATCGTGCCGGTTGCAACCGAACGTGACAGCGACGGGCTGGCGCTCTCGAGCAGGAACGCACGGATCGACCCTGCACGACGCAAGCACGCCCTCGCAATCCCGCGCGCGCTCGTCGCTGCGAGCCGGTCGGCGGATCTCGGCGTCGAACCGATGCTCGCGGCGGCGCAGGGCGTCATGCAGTCGGACTCCAAGGTGAAGCTCGACTACCTCGTCGCCGTCGACCCCGAGACGTTCCGGCCGGTCGACGAGAACCACTCCGGCGCCGTACGAGTACTCATCGCCGGCGTCGTCGACGGCGTTCGCCTCATCGACAACACGCTCATAAGCATTCCCTGACGCGCCCTCCCAGCAGGGTGCGAAAAACTTCGAAGAATGACTGTCACGTTTCGAAGTTTTTCGCATTCTCGGGTGGGTGAGCACAGTACGCCGACGCTCCTAGAATGGATGATCATGACGACTTCTTCTTCAGCCACGTCCGTCGACCACGAACGCGCCGACTGGGTATCGCGACTAGCCGACGAGGTCGCTGCTGAAGCGAAACGGCGCGGCACCGTGCCCCTCGCCGCATCCGGGCTGTCGCCTTCCGGGAACATCCACCTCGGAAACTTCCGCGAAGTGATGAGCCCGCACCTCGTTGCCGACGAACTGCGGCGAAGAGGATTGCCAGCCGAGCACATCATCTCCTGGGACGACTACGACCGATTCAGGAAAGTGCCGAAGGGCATCGACGGCGTCGATGAGTCCTGGGAGCAGTACGTCGGGCTGCCGCTGACGAGTGTTCCTGCGCCTCCCGGTTCTGAGCACACATCGTGGGCAGCGCACTTCCGTGCTCAAGCAGAGGAGTCGTTCGCCGCGCTCGGCATCGAATACCGTGGCATAAGCCAGACCGAGCAGTACACCTCGGGCGCCTATACGGAGCAGATCCTGCACGCCATGAAGCACCGAGCCGGCATCGACGCTGTTCTGGCGAAGTTCCGGACGTTGCCGGCTGCGAAGGACGAGGACGAGGAGCTGCAGGCTGCTCTCGATCAGTCGTCGGGAGCGGCGTCGGAGGACGACGGTTCGGCGGGCAGCGAATACTACCCCTACAAGCCGTACTGCACGGAGTGCGGCAAGGATCTCACGACGATCGAGGCTTACGACTCGGAGACGACCGAGATGACGTACTCGTGCGCCTGCGGGCACAGCGAGACCGTACTGCTGCGCGAGTTCCGGTCGGGGAAGCTCGTCTGGAAGGTCGACTGGCCCATGCGCTGGGCGTACGAGAAGGTCGTGTTCGAGCCCAGCGGAGTCGACCACCAGTCGCCTGGCTCATCGTTCCAGGTGGGGCTCGAGCTCGCGCCGATCTTCGGCTGGGAACGACCGCTCGGCCCCATGTACGCCTTCGTCGGGTTCGGGGGCGTCGCGAAGATGTCGTCTTCGCGCGGAGGCGCGCCCATGCCGTCGGACGCGCTCGAAGTCATGGAGCCCGCCGTGCTGCGCTGGCTGTACGCGCGGCGCCGCATGAACCAGTCGTTCGACATCGACTTCGCGTCCCCTCTGCAGCGCACGTACGACGAGTGGGATGCCCTGAACCGCAAGGTCGCTGCCGGCACTGCGCAGCCCGCGGAGCTCGCGGCTCTGACTCGCGCCACTTCGACGGCCGAACTGACGCTGCCGGAGACCCCGCACCGCATCCCGTACCGGACCCTCGCATCCATCGTCGACATCACGACGGGCGATGAAGAGCAGGTGCTGCGAATCGCCGGCGGCCTGGATGCGCAGGGCGTCTCCTCGCTCGACGAGCTGCGGCCGCGCCTCGACAGGGTCACCGAGTGGGTTTCGACGAAGATGCCGGAGGAGGAGCACACGGTCGTCCTGGATGCTCCCGATCGCGAGGTGCTCACTTCGCTCGATGAGCAGCAGCGCGAAGCGCTTGCTCTGCTGCTCGATGGTGATGCTGAACGCGACCTGCCGCGTATTGAAGACGTCTGGACGCTCGACGGGCTCACGCATCAGGCGTACGGCGTGCCGAAGCTGCAGCGGGGGCTGCCCGCCGATGCGATCGTCAAGGGTGACAAAGAACTCTCGGCGGCACAGCGCGCGTTCTTCGCGCTGCTGTACCGGTTGCTGGTCGGAGGGGAGACCGGGCCCCGCATCCCGACCCTGTTACTGGCGATCGGACCGGCGAGGGTTCGCGAACTGCTTACCGCCTAACGCCCGCTCCGGCCGGGCTCATCCGAGCCAAGCGGCGACAAGTTGACTCGCCGGGTAGAATGATGCCTATGCCAGAGGAGTACTGGGCCAACGCGCTCTTTTCGATCATCCCCACGATTCTTGTCGGGGGTATCTTCTGGTTCATTCTTCGCACGATCGTTCGGGCCGACAGAACGTCACGCCGGGTTTACGACAAGATCGAGGCCGAGGAGCGCGCCAAGGCGGGCCTGGCCCCCAAGACCGAAGCGTCGACCAAGAGCTAGTTCGTACGACCGTTGCGGCACCGAAGGCTATGCCTCGGTGCCGCTTCCGCTTTTGCCGTCTTCCGCATGCCGCGGTGCCGGAGGCGCGTACGGATTGTGCTCATCAGCGGAAGCAGTTGGTGACGGAGCAGCATCCGGGTCGACGTTCTCGCGCGGTGCCGCGTGTTCCGGGGCGGCGGGTGGCGGCGCATACGGGTTCGGAGCCGGCGACGACGCAGCGGGCGCTGGAGTCGAGGGAGTAGGCGTCGCAACTGATGATGCCGGCTGGGATGTCGAGGAGGGATCCTGGTGCCGCGCGCCGGACCACACCTGTTGCCCCTGCTCGGGAACACTTTGGCCAGGAACACTCTGGCCAGGAGCGTTCTGGCCAGGAGTATTCGGGCCCTGAGGATTCTGACCGGAGTAACCCTGCTGCGGTGCCGCCGGGTATCCGGGCCCGGCTGCCGAAGGAGCTGCCGGCGGTGCGGAAGTCGAAGGGTGCGCGTGCGGATTCGGCATGCCCTGCCCAGCCTGGCCCTGGCCCGGCTGGCCCCGTCCAGGCAAACCCTGGCCCGGCTGCCCTCCGTACGGAGGAAAGCCTCCCTGCGGAGGGGGCGCGGTGGGAGGAGCCTGCGTCGGAGGCGCGGCCGCGGAAGGCGCGGGAGCGGCGGCCTGCGCGTACGGGTTCTGGACGTGAGCGCCCCGCACTGGCGAGCCATAGCCATAACCGTGCACAACTCCTACGGGAGCGGCGGGGCCGTGCGAAGGAACCAGCAGTGCCTCCGCACCCGGCGCTCCCTCAGTGACTCGCTGCTCCTTGCGGAGCCCGAAGTGCACAGCGACGTATGAGAGCGCCATGGCGGCCGTCGCCATCCCGAAGACGAGGAACTCTGCTCCGAAGCTGGTACCGGCTTCGTCAGTGCCGGGGGCATCGGGGTCGAACGCGGCGAACCCCATGAAGGCGAGCGGCAGCATGATGAACACGTTGTTGCAGGCGTGCAGCACGCTCGCGGCCTCGAGGCCACCGGTACGCCACGTGAGCAGCGAGCACACGAAACCCACGAACATGAGCTGCAGCGTCGGCAGCGTGAAGCCGTGCATGTGCATGGCTCCGAAGATGATGCCGGTCACTCCTCCGGCGACGAGCGAGCCGATAACGGGTCGGGGAATCCAGCCGGCGATCTGCTGCGTCAGCACGCCACGGAAGAAGAACTCCTCGCCTGCCGACTGCAGCGGGGTCGTGAGCAGCACGATGATGACGAGAAGCCAGTTGGGGTTCCACTGCCAGTCGCCTCCGACCGACATGAAGAGCATCGTGCCGATGTAGAGGGCGAAGAAGGGAGCGATGAGGCCCAGCGACTTCAGCGTGACATCCCAGCGCCACTTGCCGGTCACGCTCAGCACGAACCGCCAGGCCTTCGGCCCGTAGACGGCCATCGCGAGGATGCTGCCGGGGATCATGATCGCCCACGAGAAGTTCGTCAGCAGCAGGAACCAGGGAGAGCCCATGAGGTCGCCCATTGCCTCCATGGGATCCAGCGGCCCGCCGGACATGATGTCCCCGGCCGTGGAGAACATCCATCCGACCATCCAGATCGTCATCGGAATCTGACCCAGCATGAAGAAGCCCGCTGCCACGGCGCCGACCGCGAACCAGCGGCCCCAGCGCTTCGTGAACGGGCGGTAGGCGCTCGCGTAGTCCTGGCCGTCCAGCGGCAGCACCGCGGGAGTCCACCTCGACCGCGGTTTCGGTGCCTGCTGCAGGGGGGTCATCGGTACCCCGCCTGCTCCCCGATCCCACGGGCGAGCACCGTCGTACGAACCGGGTGCCGTCCAGTCTGTCGGTCGTTGTCCTGCCTGCGGCTGCACGTACCCCGACTGCCCGTACGGGTTCGGGGTACCTTGCGTATACGACATTCAAACCCTTTCGAAACCTATCCGCGTCCAGGGTAGTTCACCCGTCTTGCGCATTGCTTGGGTGCGGGGCCAATACAAAGAGATCTCCTGGCTGGCAGTTGAGTGCGTCACAGAGCCCGATGAGGGTCGTGTAACGGATCGCCTTCGCGCGGTCGTTCTTCAGCACCGAGAGATTCACGGGGCTGATGCCGACGCGTTCGGCGAGTTCGGTGAGTGTGATGTCGCGGGCTGCGGCGAGCTCGCCGACGCGGCTGTGCAGCCGGCCCAGGTTGTTGGTGTCGTCGGTCATCAGACGAGTCCTTCGGTGTCCCGTTGGAGGCGCGCTCCGATGCGGACGGCGATGGTTGCTGTTCCGATCATGAGGAGCAGCGCGATGTCGCGGAGCAGGATGTCGGCGGATGCCGCAAGCGGCGAGTCTGCCGGCAGCAGTTCGAGGGACAGCATGCTGACCCATCCGTGCAGTGCGGAACTCACGATACCGAGCGCGATGCCGATCGAGATGAAGCCGAGTGCGTTTGCGACGCTGCTGTGGAACACGTCTCCTGCGAGCATCCGTCGGCTGAGTCGCAGCACGCCCCAGCCGATCAGGATCCCGGCCCCGGCTCTGGCAGTCACAGCCGCGAGGTAGATCACAAGAGCCGGCAGCGGTAGTCCCGGGATGACGAGTTCACCCGCGAATGACGTGGTGTCCGTGCCGAATGTCGTCGATGCATCCTCGGCGGGCAGCGTGAAGGCGACGAGTGCTCCCGCGTCGGGGAGGAAGGCCATGACGGCCGCGTGGCCACCGTGGAGTAGGCAGATGACGATCCAGATGACAGCACCTGTGCCGAGGGCGAGCAGCAACGTTCGTTCGGTGCGGCTGGGTGATGTGTTCGAGACTGACATGACAACTCCTTATCGTTTATCGATGTTAACGAGTATCGATAACATAACGAATCTCGTTAAGAAGCGCAATACCTCAACAGCCGTGAGCGAACACGGGCACATAAGGGGGCTCCGCGCAGTTACAGTCGTAGCCAAGACGTTAGGAGAACCGGATGTTCGAGAGGTTTACGGATCGCGCCCGGCGGGTGATCGTGCTCGCGCAAGAAGAGGCCAAGATGCTGAACCACAACTACATCGGCACCGAGCACATCCTGCTCGGGCTGATCCACGAGGGTGAAGGCGTAGCTGCGAAGGCACTCGACCAGCTCGGTATTTCCCTCGACGCTGTGCGTGAGCACGTGCAGGAGATGATCGGATCCGGTGCTCAGCAGTCGTCGGGCCACATCCCGTTCACGCCCCGCGCGAAGAAGGTGCTCGAACTGAGCCTCCGCGAAGCGCTGCAGCTCGGCCACAACTACATCGGCACCGAGCACCTGCTGCTCGGGTTGATCCGAGAGGGCGAAGGCATTGCCGCGAAGGTGCTCGTGAAGCTCGGCGCCGAGCTCAACACGGTGCGTCAGACCGTGAACCAGCTGCTCTCCGGTGGGCAAAGCAAGGAGACGGCTTCCGTCGGCGGCGAAAGCGGAGTAGCGCAGGGCGGTGAGTCGAAGGGCTCGCAGATCCTCGACCAGTTCGGTCGCAACCTGACGCAGGCTGCCCGCGACGCCAAGCTCGACCCCGTGATAGGGCGCGAGAAGGAGATCGAGCGCGTCATGCAGATCCTGTCGCGCCGCTCGAAGAACAACCCGGTGCTGATCGGTGAGCCCGGCGTCGGTAAGACCGCCGTCGTCGAGGGGCTCGCGCAGGCCATCGTCAAGGGCGAAGTGCCCGAGACGCTCAAGGACAAGCACGTCTACACGCTCGACCTCGGCAGCCTCATCGCCGGGAGCCGCTACCGCGGTGACTTCGAGGAGCGCCTCAAGAAGGTGACGAAGGAGATCCGGAACCGCGGTGACATCATCACGTTCATCGACGAGATCCACACCCTTGTCGGGGCTGGTGCCGCGGAGGGCGCGATCGACGCAGCGAACATCCTGAAGCCGCTGCTGGCCCGCGGTGAACTGCAGACGATCGGTGCGACAACGCTCGACGAATACCGCAAGCACTTCGAGAAGGATGCAGCGCTCGAGCGTCGCTTCCAGCCAATTCAGGTGGAGGAGCCGTCGGTTGCGCACACCATCAACATCCTGAAGGGTCTTCGCGACCGCTACGAGTCGCACCACAAGGTGACGATCACCGATGGCGCACTCGTCGCCGCCGCGAACCTTGCAGACCGCTACGTGCAGGATCGCTTCCTGCCGGACAAGGCGATCGACCTGGTCGACGAGGGTGGCGCCCGCCTGCGGTTGTCGATCCTCTCCGCGCCGCCCGAGCTGCGTGAGTTCGACGACAAGATCGCCGACGTTCGCAGCCGCAAGGAATCCGCGATAGAGGAGCAGGACTTCGAGGGCGCAGCGAAGCTGCGCGACGAGGAGAAGAACCTGCTCGGCGAGCGCCTGCGCCTCGAGAAGAAGTGGCGCTCCGGTGAGGGAGGCCCCACGGGCACCCTCGACGAGGGCGTTATCGCGGAGGTCCTCGCGAACGCGACGGGCATCCCCGTATTCAAACTCACGGAGGAAGAGTCGGCGCGCCTCATCTTCATGGAGAAGGCGCTGCACGAACGCGTCGTCGGCCAGGAAGAAGCGGTCGCGGTGCTGGCCAAGACCATTCGCCGCCAGCGTGCCGGCCTCAAGGACCCGAACCGGCCATCCGGCTCGTTCATCTTCGCCGGCCCGACCGGTGTCGGCAAGACCGAACTTGCGAAGGCGCTCGCGGAGTTCCTGTTCGACGACGAGGACGCCCTGATCTCGCTCGACATGAGCGAGTTCGG
>NZ_CAMEFJ010000078.1 GCF_945915485.1 uncultured Agrococcus sp. | reverse complement strand
ATGGCCGAGCGCGTGCCGTTCGACATCACGGTTGATGATCGCCCGCTGCATTCGGGGTTCGGGGGCGGCATCCATCACTGCCTCGGCCACTTCGTCGCTCGCACCGACATGAGCGTCGCCCTGCCCCTGCTCGCCCGGCGGATGCCGGACGTTGCGGCGGATGGGCCGGGACAGTGGCTGCCCGTCTCCGGTAACACGGGGCCGATCCGCTTTCCGCTTCGGTTCACGCCTGCGCACTGACCTGTCGTGCCCGTGACAAGCGGGACGAATGCGCCTTGCGATCGGGGTTTTTGTTTCCACAGGGTTATCCCCAATGTGGATAATTACACACGTGTAATTCCCCGGCCCGCGTGCACGGCTGCACTGTCGTCGGCTTCCCGCGCACCCCCATCCCCGATCCCCAAGCACGGGGCCAAACTCTCGGTCTACGTGTAGAGCCATCGCCTGTATAGGGTCTTCGCCTTCTCTATAGACCGATTTTTCGGCCCTTGGAAGAGGGGCTGGGGAGGCGGCAAACGAAAACCCCCTCCGAAGAGGGGGCCCGAAACCTAACTGTGCGCTGCTACTTCCATCGCGTCGCCATGATGAACCCGACGAACATGATGCCGAAGCCGATCAGCACGTTCCAGAAGCCGATCTCGGGAATCGGGAACTGCTGCAGGCTGACGTAGAACACGATGATCCATGCGAAGCCGACGATGATGAAGCCGAGCATAACCGGCAGGAACCATTGCGGATTGCGCGATTCTTTGCGAGCCGCGCGGTTAGCGGCGCGCACCGGAGAGTTTTTTGACGTAGCCATAGCACTAAGAGTGTACCTCAGAGCGGTAGGATAGTCCGCATGCTCGCAAGACACAGAAAGCGCCGTCCGCGCAGCAGGGCGACCTTGGCAAGCGTCTTCGGTGAGCTGTTGCTCACAGCAGGCATCATCATCGGCGGATTCGTCGGTTGGCAGTACTATCTGAGCGACGCCATCATGGGCGCGCAGCAGCAGGACGCCGCCAGCAACTTCGCCGCATCCCTCGGGCCGCTCGATCGCGTTGCCGAGGTGGAACTCCGCACGGACGAACCCCCTGCCGAGTCGAAACCCGACATGCACGAGAACTACGCGGTCATGTACATTCCGCGCTTCGGTGACTTCCAGCGAGTTGTGGGCGAGGGCGCTGTGCCGCTCGTCATTGACAGCCTCGAGCAGGGGCTCGGTCACTACGAGTCGAGCGCGTTGGCCGGTGAGCGGGGCAACTTCGCGATCGCGGGTCACCGCAATGGGCTCGGAGGTCCCTTCACCGAGCTGAACCGCTTGCAGGTCGGCGACCGCATCTACATTCAGACGGATGAGGCCTGGTACGTCTACGAGTATCGAAACGCCTCCTATGTCGAACCCACCCAGATTTCGGTTGTCGCGCCGGTGCCCGACCTACCGGACCTGCCGGCGGAAGACCGATACATCACCCTGACAACCTGCAACCCGGAGTGGTCTGCCGAGGGTAGGCTCATCGCCTTCGGCGTGCTCGTCGGCTGGCTCCCGCTTGACGACGGCATGCCGAGTGAACTCGCAGAACACCTAGAGGAAATCGCCTAATGTACGCAGCGCTGTGGCGGGTCATTCCCGGCCCGTGGTTCGTCAAGCTCCTCGTGTTCCTCGTCCTGATCGCGGCGGTCGGGTATGCCCTGATCTTCCACGGCTACCCGTGGTTCATGCAGACGTTCTTCCCGACTCCCGATGTGACGGTGCCCGAGTGAGGGTCCTCGTCGTCGACAATTTCGATAGTTTCGTCTTCACCCTCGCCGGCTACCTGACCGAGCTCGGCGCCGACGTTACCGTGCAGCGGAACGATGTCGCGGATCCAGCGCGCATTCGAGACTGGGATGCCGTGCTCATCTCGCCCGGCCCCGGCGCACCCGCGGACGCCGGCTCCTCGATCGACTTCGTGCACGCCTCCGTCGACTCCGGTGTTCCGCTGTTCGGCGTGTGCCTCGGTCACCAGGCAATAGCGGAGGCCTTCGGGGGCGTCGTCTCGCACGCCGAGGAGCTCATGCACGGCAAGACCAGCACGATCGTCCATGAAGAGACGCCACTGTTCGCCGGGCTGCCGCAGCGGTTCACGGCAACGCGGTATCACTCGCTCGCCGTCGAAGACGACGCTGTTTCCGGACAGCTCCGCGTGACCGCTCGAACGGCACACCCGGATGCGGGCCGCGGGGTCATCATGGCACTCGAGCACGTGAGTGCTCCCGTGTGGGGCGTCCAGTACCATCCGGAGTCGATCTTGACCGAGGGCGGCTATCGCATGCTCGGCAACTGGCTCGAGTTCGCCGGCCTACGGGGGGCTATCGAGCGTTCTGCCGGTAAACAGCCGCGCATGGACTGATTGGGAGATACCCTGCCATTGCGGTGACGCTGGTCAGCGAGTGTTACAACTAGCCGTCGTCACCGTTGTCGTCATCGCCGCCGCCATTGTCGTCGTCGTCATCGTCATCATCGTCGTCGGTTTGCGTGGGAGTCGGGTCAGGTCGCGAACCGCCGCAGTAGGTGATCGTGATGCTGCCGCCCTGCTCCTGCGAGCCCGGCTGCACCGACTGGTTGGTGACGTTGCCTCCCCAGCACGACAGGTTGGCCTGCGTATGCACCGTGTAACCGAGGTCCTCGAGCGCGCTCACGGCACCCTGGTAGTTCTGGTCCGTGACATCCGGAATCGTCACCCGACCGGTCGAAATGATCAGTGTGACGCTGTCGCCCGGGCCCAGTTCGGTACCTCGGCCAGGTTCCGTACGGATCACGTTGCCCTCGGGGATGCTCGGATGATCCTCTTCCTCGACCTCGGACACTTCGAGATGCCGGTGCTCAAGAGCGTTCGTGGCGCGCTCCTGCGTCATACCGGAGTAGTCGATCAGCGGACTCGGCGCGGGGCCCGCTGAAACCGTCAGCCTGACAGGAGTGTCACCGCTGATGCTCGTATCCGGGTCAGGGGATTGATCCAGGACGAGCCCCGGTTCGGACTCGTCGTGGATGGCGTTGCTCTCAGTGCGGAGCCCGAGGTCGTCGAGGGCGGCGATGGCCTCCTCCTCTTGCATGCCGACAACGTCGGGGACGTCGGTCGCGAGCCCTTCGAAGGAGAACGGGTTGATGTTCACAACCCACAGCACGATGACCACGAGGAGTGCGACGATAGCGGTCGCGCCTCCCCAGATCCAGACCGCACGGGGCCGGGAACTCGGTTCGGTCTCGGTGGGCGTGTCGTCGGCGGACTCCTCGCTCTCCTCGATGGTCTCGAGTACGGTCGTGAGCGCGCTGCTCTCGTGCTGGGCCAGGAAGGTCTCTTCGTCGTTCTCGTCCTGCACCTCGGTCGCCTCGCCGGCCAGCGCAGCCTCGAGGGCATCCGAGAAGTCGGAGGCGCTCTGGAAGCGCAGATCCGCGTTCTTCGTCAATGCCTTCGCGACGACCGACTCCATCGCCGGAGAGATACCGGGAACGATCTCGGATGGCCGCGGGGGCTGTTCGCTCAGGTGGCGGTATGCGACAGCCACGGGCGAATCCGCCTCGAACGGCGGGCGTCCGGTCAGCAGCTCAAACAGTACGAGACCCGTCGAGTACAGGTCGGTGCGCGAGTCGATGGAGTCACCGCGCGCTTGCTCCGGCGAGAAGTACTGGGCGGTGCCCATGATGGTGCTGGTCTCGTCGGTCGTGTTGCTCTCGCTGACGGCGCGGGCGATACCGAAGTCCATGACCTTAATCTGGCCGCCGGGGGTCAGCATGATGTTGGCCGGCTTGATGTCGCAGTGCACGACGCCGGCCCTGTGAGAATACTCGAGAGCCGTGAGAACGCCCTTGATGATGCGCACGGCCTCCGACTCCGGGAGTGGTCCATCGGCGACGATGTCGCGGAGCACTCGTCCGTCGACGTACTCGATGATGATGTACGGAATCGTTCGTTCCACGCCGTCGGTGTCGGTCAGTTCCTCACCCGCGTCGAACACCCGAACGACTGTGGGGTGCGACATACGTGCGGCGGACTGCGCTTCCTGCCGGAAGCGGTGCCGGAACTTCTCACTGGCCGCAAGCTCTGGTTTGAGCAGCTTGATGGCTACCTTGCGGTCGAGTCGGGTATCGCGGCCGAGATACACCTCAGCCATGCCACCGCGGCCGATGAGTTCGCCGATCTCGTAGCGCCCTGCGAGCGCAGTCAGCGAGCCGATGATTGAGTCGCTCACCACACCTCCGTTCAGCGCAAGGCTCGGCCCTTATCCTAACGACTCGAATATGCGACAGGCATCATGGCCGATGGATTTGTTATAGGACTGAGTCTAAAGGCCGAGTCTAGTCTTCGGGCTCTTCGGGATCGTCAGTGGGCGGCGGCGTGGTATCAGTCGGTGTCGGCGGTGGAGTCGGAGTGGGCTCCGGCTCCGTCGCGGTCAGTGTCAGCTCGGGTGAGTAGCCCGTTTCGAGGGTCGTGCGGTCGGACCCCGAGCACGTCACCATGTACGAGATGCGGTTGTCGCCCTCTTGCAGTGTGACTTGCGCGTTGGTCCCCGTGCCGGCGTTGAAGGTATCGCTGCCGACCTGCACGCCGTAGGTGACGGTGTCGTAGCCGGCCGGGCAGCTGTACGGCTGCCAGGAGACCGTGACGCTCTGCCCCGGCTCGAGATCGTCGGGATCGGCATTGTCGAGCACGGGAGCGTCGGTCGGGTCGTCCGCCTGTGCGACCTGCCCGTAGACGGTTCCCGTGATCGTCGTGCCCTCGTCGACGTCACCCGTCGGCGAAACATCGTAGACCTGGCCGACTTGGCTCGCGTTCGGTGCGGGTTCGCCGACAGGGGTCTCGGGCACCAGCCCGAGCTCCTCGATCGCGTTCCTGAACTGCTGCTCCGACAATCCGATGAAGTCGGTCGGGTCGATATTGATTGCTTCCGGCGTCTCCGACACCGATGGGCTGGGTGACGGAGTCGGCTCCGGCTCCTCGTCTCCGCCGAACCAGAGAATGCCGAGCGCGACGAGTGCCGCGACCAACAGCGCGGAGAGAATGATGACGGGCCACAGCCACGGCCGCTTCTTCTTCTCTTCCTCTTCTTCGCCTTCCTCCTCCTCGCCCGCAACGGTTGGGAGGGCAGCGGTCGCAGGCGAGGACTGCGTCTGGATGACGCGAGTCGCTGCCTGCGTTGGCGAATCGATCGTCGCGAAGGAATCGGTCGCCGCGATGCCCGGCACGATCGCGGCAGCCCCGGCGATGTCACCGCGGCGCAGCATGGTCGCAGCGCGCGAGAGATGCGCCGCGGAAGTCGGGCGATCGGTCGGCTTCTTCGCGATGCAGCTCATCACGAGGTTGCGGACGGGCTCCGGCAGACTGTTCGGAAGCTCGGGCGGCGCGTCGTTGATGTGCGCCATCGCGATGGCGACCTGCGACTCGCCCGTGAACGGACGCTTGCCGGCGAGGCACTCGTACGCGACGATCCCCAGCGAGTAGATGTCGGTTGCGGGAGCAGCGGGCTGCCCGGATGCCTGCTCGGGAGACAGGTACTGCACGGTGCCCATGACCTGCCCCGTCGCCGTCAGCGGTACCTGGTCGGCGATCCGAGCGATGCCGAAGTCGGTGATCTTGACCCGGCCCTCCGGCGTGATGAGCAGGTTCCCCGGCTTGATGTCGCGGTGCACGAGCCCGGCCTGGTGCGCCGCGTGCAGCGCGGCAGCGGTCTGGGCAGTGATGTCGAGGACGCGGTCGGCCGACAGGGTGCGCTCGCGGTCGAGAATCGCGGAGAGGGGTTCGCCGGGTACGAGCTCCATGACGAGGTAGGCGCTGCCGTCCTCCTCGCCGTAGTCGAAGACGTTCGCGATGCCCTCGTGGTTCACGAGTGCCGCGTGGCGGGCCTCCGCACGGAATCGCTCCAAGAAGCCGGGGTCGCCGAGGTACTCGTCCTTGAGGATCTTGATCGCGACCGTGCGACCGATGACGGTGTCTTCGGCTCGCCAGACTTCGCCCATTCCGCCGACGGCAATACGGCTGGTTAGTTCGTATCGACCACCAAAGGTCTGCCCGCTCGAGGGTCTCATGAGTTCAGCACCGCCTCCATGATCGATTGTCCTACAGGCACCGCCAATTCGCCGGAGCCTCGCCCTGCAATGTTCTCGGGAGGAACAACGACAACGGCAACAGCTACCGATTGCCCCTCGTGTTCCGCGTATCCGGTGAACCACAGGTTGTACGGCTGGTTCTCCTCGCCGTTCTCCGCAGTTCCCGTCTTTCCGCCGACGGTGACTCCGGGAATTTGCGCGTTCGACGAATAGCCGTTCTCTACATTGTCCACCATCAGATCCTGAAGATCTCCCGCAACCGAGGGCGTCATGGGCGTCGACAGCAGCTCGGGTCCGGGAGCTTCAAGCACCTGCAGGTCTTCCGTTATGACGTTGTTGATGAGGTTCGGCCTCATCAACTCGCCGTCGTTCGCGATCGCAGCGGTCGTCATCGCGATCTGCAGCGGTGTTACGCGCACGTCGTACTGCCCGAAACCGGTCAGCATGAGTTGCGCGTCGTCCATGTCCTCCGGGTAGGTGCTCGGAAGCACCTGCGTCGGAATCGTCAACGACTGCCCATAGCCGAGCGCTTCGGCAGCATCGCTGATCGCTTCCTCACCGAGCTCTTGCGCGAGAATCGCGAACGGAATGTTGCACGAGTAACGCATCGCGATCTCGAGGGTTACGGTGTCGCCACCGTCGCCGCAAGCCCCGCGCGTGGAGTTGGTGACAACACGGGACGACTGCGGCAGATCGAGTTCCGTCGGATTATCGAACTCGCTGTCAGCCGTGTAGTCACCGGATTCGAGAGCCGCATAGGCGACGACGAGCTTGAACACCGAACCGGGGAAGAAGAGGTCGCCGGCGATCGCACGATTGTGCAGCGGCTGGCCCGGATCCTGCAGCAGTTCGTCGTAGACCGCCTCCACCAGCTCGCCGTCGTGCTGTGTCATGACGTTGGGGTCGAAGGACGGCGACGAGTACATCGCGAGAATCTCGCCGGTCTCCGGATCGATCGCGACCGCTGCGCCCTCGAAATCGCCGATGCCCTCCGCGGCCGCCATCTGGGCCTCCGGCATGATCGTGGTCGTGACGGAGGCACCCTGCGGATCACGGCCCGTCAGGAGGCGCTCGATCTCGGTCAGGAACTGACTGTCCGCCTGCCCCGTCAGTTGGGGGTTCATCGCGCCTTCGAGGCCTGTGTTGCCCTGCCCGAGCGTGTTGTAGCCGGTGACGGCCGCGTACAGGTCACCCTGCGGGTACTGCCGCTGCCACGGGTACACGCCGTCGCTCGGGACGCTCTGCGCGATCGGCTCGCCGCCGGCGGTGATCGCGCCCCGCTCGATGTCGAACGACGCCTGAATGGCTCGCGAGTTGCGGCCGTCGGCGTTCAGGCTGTCGGCCTGCACGCTCTGAATCACGGTTGTCGACGTGAACAGGGCGAGGAACATGATGAGCACCAGAATGCTCACCCTGGAGATTTCGCGTCTCATTCGGTCACCTCCGAGGTAGATCTGATGCTGTCGGACAATCGGAGCAGGAGCGCGACGATGATCCAGTTCGCGAGCAGCGACGAACCGCCGGATGCCATGAACGGGATCGTCAGCCCCGTCATGGGGATCACGCGAGTGACACCGCCGACGACGACGAACAGTTGCAGCGCGATCGTGAACGCGAGGCCGACGCCAAGGAGTTTCGTGAAGTCGTCGGGGCCCCTGAACCCGACGCGCATGCCGCGCGTCACCAGGATCAGGAAGAGCGCCAGGATCGCGAAGATGCCGACGAGACCGAGCTCTTCTCCGAAGGACGCGATGATGTAGTCATCCTTGGCCTGGGGCGTGATGTTCGGCCGTCCGAGGCCGAATCCGGTGCCGAACAGGCCGCCGTTGGCCATGCCGAACAGCCCCTGGACGACCTGGTACGACCCTCCGAACGCACGCTGGTACAGCTCGTCGTCGAAGGGGTTCAGCCAGATTTCGATGCGCTGTTGCGCGCGCCCGAGACCAAGGCCCTGCAGTTCGGTCAGGTGAGTCTGCGCGAGCACCCACAGGACGCCGATCGCGATCACGATGAGCGCGAGGCCGATGAGGATCCACTCGCGACGCCCGGTTGCGACGTAGATCATGACCGTGAAGAGGCCGAAGTAGAGCATGCCCGTTCCGAGGTCACCCTGCACGACGAGAATCAGCATGCAAGCGACCCAGACCAGGAAGATGGGGCCGAGGTCGCGCATCCTGGGCAGCCGCAGCCCCAGGAACCGCTTACCGGCGACCGACAGCGACTCCCTGGCGGTCATGAGGTAGCCGGCGAAGAAGATCGCGAGGAAGATCTTGGCGAGCTCACCGGGCTGGAACGAGAACGAACCGACACGAATCCAGACGTTCGCTTCGTTGATGGTCGCCCCGAGCCCCGGCACCATGGGCAGCAGCATGAGCGCGAGCGCCGCGAACATGGACAGATAGCGGTACCTGGTCAGGATGCGGTGGTTGCGGATCACCAGCAGCACGACGATCGCCGCCACGATGGCGAGCGCCGTCCACGCGACCTGCCTGACCCCGTCGGCCGCCCAGCCCTCGAGGCCCTGCGCGATGTCGATGCGATAGATCATCGCGATGCCCAGACCGTTGAGCACGGTCGCGATCGGCAGGATGAACGGGTCGGCCTCCCGCGCCACGATGCGCAGCACGATGTGCACGACGAGCGTCAGCAGGGCGAGGCCGCCCGCCAGATAGAGAATCGTCAGATCGATCGTTTCGAGTGCACCGAGCTGCACGAGTGCGATTGCAGAACCCGCGACACCCCAGGCGAGGATGAGCAGGAAGAGTTCGAGTGCGCGCACCTTCTGCGGTTTGCGCAGGCGCACGCGGATCGCCTCGGTCGCCTCGCCGAGTTTGATGATGCCGGTTTGCAAGGCCGTCACGGGTTGCCTCGCAATCGGTCGATGATCGCTTCCGCGTCGTTCAAGTCGTCGGCATTGAGCGTGTTCCGCACGGCGTTCTGGTAGGTCCAGCCGAGTTCGGTCACCCGGATATCGGTCGTCTGCACCTCTTCCGACAGCGAGATGGGGCCGATATCCTGCTGAATGCCCTGGTAGATGGCGACGTAGCCGTCGTCGTTCTCGGCGACGAAGTAGCGAGTCTGCGTCCAGTTGTAGAAGCCGATGCTCGTCAGTACGACAGCGGCGATGGCGATGACGGCACCGACGGCCCATGTCACGCGCCTGCGAATGCGGTAGCGTCGCTGCTCCGTGAGGATCTCCTGCAGCACCTCTTCGCTCTCGGGCTCGAAGTGCTCCCAGAGCGGCTGTGCTCGCAGCTGGCGAGGGTGCAGGAGCAGCTGGCGCAGCGAGATCGGCGCTGCCTCGGGCTCCGTCGCCGTGTAGGACACTTCGTTCTCGGCGCTGCCGACGATGATCGGTTCGTCGATGTCGTCACCCTCGCCGGCATCCATGAGAACGACGGTGACGTTGTCGGGGGCGCCCTGCGAAAGGGCCTCCCGAACGAGGCGTTTGACCGTGTCCTGCGTCGAGAGCCCCTGGCCGAGAATCGCCCCGATCTTCTCCTCCGGCACGTACGAGGAGAGCCCGTCCGAGCAGGCGAGCCACCGATCGTCCGGCTCGATCCCTTCGACGAATGTGTCGATCTCGGGGTTGGTCTCGATGTTGCCGAGCACACGCATCACGACGTTGCGGCGCGGATGCGTCTCCGCTTCCTCACGGCTGATGCGGCCCGCGTCGACGAGTTTCTGGACGAAGGTGTGGTCGGTCGTGATCTGCGTTAACGCGCCAACGCGGTAGCGGTAGATGCGCGAATCGCCGATGTGCGCGATGCCGAGCTGGTCGCCGACGCGCACGAATCCCGAGAACGTGGTGCCCATCCCCGTCAGTTCCGGATGGTCGCGCATAGAATTCTGCAGGCGCTCGTTACCGGCCTGCAGCACGGAGGCGAGCACTTCGCTGGCCTCTTCCGGCGAACTGTATTCGCTGTCGGCGCCGCTCAGATTCTGCACGATGATGGCGCTAGCGACGTCGCCCCCGGCGTGACCACCCATGCCGTCCGCCACCGCAAAGAGATGCGCGCCCGCGTAGCCGGAGTCCTGATTCTCGGAGCGGACTCGGCCGACGTGCGATAGAGCGGCGGCGTACTGGGTCACTAGGGCCTCAGTTCGAACTGGGTTGTTCCCACCCGGATCGTCGACCCGGGAGTGACTTCGGTAGCGACCGTGACGCGCTTACCGCTCAGGAACGTGCCGTTCGTGGAACCCAGGTCTTCTATGACCCATCGACTCCCCTGTTTGGACACTTTCGCGTGATTCGTGCTCGTGTAGTCGTCGCTGACCTGTAGCCCCGCGCCCGAGGAACGGCCGATGGTCAGACCCGTGACAGGCAAATCGATCGTTGTTCCGGCCTTCGGGCCCGCCGTGATGACGAGTTTGCCGAAGTCTTGCGGGTCAGGGCCGCCGGTGGAAACGGCTGCGGTCGGGATGTCCCGATCGTCGTGGCTTTCACGCTGGTTGCCTGCGGCAACCCGAACGCTGCGGGGGATGCGCGGCCCGAACATGTCGCTGCGTACCGAGTAGATCACGATGAAGACGAAGATCCACAGCAGTGCCAGTAGCCCCAGGCGCAACACCAGCAGAGTGAGTTCGCTCACGCTTGTCCCTTCGTCTGGGCCATGAGTCGATAGACGAGTCGTGTCGATCCTATGTCGATGATCGAATCGGGGTCGAGCAGCGCCTTGCCGAGTTTCTTACCGTTCAGCTGCGTGCCATTCGTGGACCGCAGGTCGGTCACCTGCGCGCGTTCGCCATCCCACACGATTTCGACGTGTTTGCGGCTTGCGCTCGCGTCATCGATCGTGATGTCGCAGTCGGAACCGCGGCCCACAATCGTGCGGCCGCGACGTAGGTGGTGGCGATTGCCCTTGATGTCGATGACGGCAGACCAGGTGACTTCGCCCTTTGCCGCTCTTGACGAAACTTCGAGCATGCCCTTTGTGAGCTTCTCGTCTTCCTCGATCTCGATCACGAGGGGAGCTGCGAAGCTGTAGCCGCTGTTGCGGGCGTGCTTGTTGAGCGACTGCGCGAGCTCGTCCTTCAGCGTGTCGCCGAGCGACCGCATGCTCTCCGCGTCCGCTTCCGAAAGCTGCACGGTGAGGACGTTCGGTACCAGGATGCGCTCGCGGGACACGACCCTGGCGTGCGTATCGAGTTCTCGTCGTAGCGCTGCCGCGATTTCAACAGGCTCTACTCCCGAGCGGAAAGTCTTTGCGAATGCGCCATTGACGACGCGTTCGAGTCCGCGCTCGAACTTATCGAGCAGGCCCATAAGCACACCGCCTTCCGTTTCCAGGCTCCGCAGAGCGTCGTTCCAGAGTAACCGAACCCTCTCAGTATCTGATATTCTGATCCAGTTGCCGAGTCATCGGTAGTATTCGCGCGAGTGGCGGAATTGGTAGACGCGCTGGCTTCAGGTGCCAGTGCCCGCAAGGGCGTGGGGGTTCAAGTCCCCCCTCGCGCAC
>NZ_CAMEFJ010000077.1 GCF_945915485.1 uncultured Agrococcus sp. | reverse complement strand
CAGCGCTGAAAAGTGCAGCAGAGCGAGGGGCGGAATGGACTATCCATTCCGCCCCTCGCCACAGCGTCAGTTGCAGCGCATCGCAGAAGAGGCTGCGGCGAAGAGCGCAGCCTGATTGGATGGAGGTGTCGCAAAGACACCAACGGAGGGAACCCGGATGCGCGCCGCACTCGTCGTCTCACAGAACGCCCACGAACCGCTCGAGGGTCTGCAGCTCGAGCACGACCATCCCGCTCCCGAAGCGGTTCCGGGTCACACGGTTGTGCGGGTGAAGGCGGCCAGCCTCAACCCCCACGACCTGTGGACACTGCGCGGCGTCGGGCATCCTGCCGACCGCGTTCCCATGATTCTCGGCTGCGACGGTGCAGGCGTGACCGATGACGGCCGTGAGGTCGTGCTGCATCCTGTCATCGGTGATGCAGTTCGCGGAGGGGGAGATGTCACGCTCGACCCGGGGCGTGCCCTGCTGTCGGAAACTGTCGACGGAACGCTCGCCGACCTCATCCTGGTGCCGGATGAGCTGCTGCTCGACAAACCGGAATCGGTCTCGTTCACCGACGCGGCGTGTCTCGGTATCGCGTGGGGCACGGCCTACCGGATGCTGTTCACGAGGGCCGCAGTGCGCCCCGGCGACACCGTGCTGGTGCAGGGCTCATCCGGTGGGGTCTCCAGCGCCGCCATCGCACTCGCGAGAGCAGCCGGCGCCACAGTCTTCGCAACTTCTCGCACGGAGGAGAAGCGACAGTTCGCGCTCGAACAGGGGGCTCACGAAGTGTTCGAGAACGGGGCCAGACTGCCGCGCAAGGTCGATGTCGTCGTCGAAACCATCGGCGAGGCGACTTGGGGGCACAGCCTTCGCAGCGTGCGGCCGGGTGGCACCGTCGTCCTGTGCGGCGCTACGACGGGCGCTATGCCACCGGCAGAACTGAACCGCGTCTTCTACCAGCAGCTCAGCATCATCGGCTCGACCGCGTGCACGCGCGATGAATTCGCCAGGCTGCTTGAGCTTCTTGGCCGCACGGGCATCAGGCCCAGCACGGAGACCCTGAGTTTCGACGACATCCCGGCGGGGATGCAGCGCCTGATCGACGGGGACATTCTCGGCAAACTCGTGGTCGATTTCGACGCATGAGCAGCGCCCCGCACGAAGCTGGGCCCAAACATCGGTCTATACGAAGTGCCGGCCTTCTATACGGTGCCGACCGCTGACATAGACCGATTTTCTAGCCCTGGAGAACGGTGGATGTTGGGTGCGAGCTGCCGGGAGTTGGTCAGCCGGCCAACGGCATGCGGCCGACGACTTCGCCGAACTCGTTTTCGCCGATGACTTCGAATCCGACGTGGCGGAAGAACGCGTCAGGGCCGTCTTCCCCGCCCTCCCACATCGAGTAGAGGTTCTCCGCACCACGGTTGCGGCCCTCTTCGGCGATCTTCTCGACGGCGAAGCGACCGACGCCCCTCCCCTGCGCCTCGGCGGCGACGTTCATGCGCAGGATCAGCGCCTTGAACTCCTCCCGGGTGGATTCGGTATCGAACGTGGCCATGATGAATCCGACGAGCTCATCGCCGGAGTAGACAACGCGGGGCCAGGCGGTGTTCTGATTGACGTATGCTTCCGCAATCGAGTTCGATACGGGTGCTACGAACTGTTCCTGGCCGGGCTTGAGAGTCAGGTTGTTGGCTTCAACGACATTCCTGGCGTTGAGCTCTTCGAGTCGTAGTGCATCCATGAAGCCACGTTACCAGGATGCGCACAGTAGGAGGAGAGGTCGTGGCTAAGAACACTCCATGAAGAACGGGTGACCGGGAGGTTTCCTGCGCGCTCGACTTTGCATCCCACGCAGGTACAATGTATCGGGCTCATCCGCGCATTTGCGCTGGCCGTCGCGCGCAGCGCATGCCCAAGCTCAGTGTTGGGTTCCACTCCACCCCACGAAACCCGCATGAACTCATCACCAACGAAACGTCGCCACGAGATCGAAGGTCTGCGCACGGTCGCAGCCGTGCTCGTCATGGTCTATCACGTGTGGGTCGGGCGCGTCTCCGGCGGCGTCGACGTCTTCTTCGTCGTCACGGGCTTCTTCATAACGCTGCTGATTCTGCGCCAGATCGAAGCGGGCAGAGTTACGCCCGTCCAGTTCTTCGGACGGTTGGTGAGGAGGCTCATGCCTGGCGCTGCCGCAGTGCTGGTTTTCGTCGGGCTCATCACCGCTCTTTTTGCGCCGACCGCGCTGCAGAGGAGAGGCTTCGAAGAGATCATCGCCTCCGCCCTTTCCGTCGAGAACCTGTATCTCGCGTTCAACGCGGTCGATTATCTGAACGCGGAAGATCCGTCCACGCCGGCGCAGCACTTCTGGGCGATGTCGATCCAGTCGCAGTTCTACGTTCTGTGGCTGCTGGTCGGGCTCCTTGTTCTTCTGCTCGTCAGGGTGTTCTCCACTCATCCCAAACGCACCATGATGTGGGTCGTGCTGGGCGTTTTCGTCGTTTCGCTCGGGCTTTCCGTGTGGCAAACGCACGTTGAACAGCCGTTCGCGTACTTCGTTCCCTGGACGCGCATGTGGGAGTTCGCGATCGGCGCCTTCGTCGCGATGCTCGGGTCACGGATTCACCTGCGCGGTGCAGCAGCCGGCATTGCGTCGTGGCTGGCGCTGATAGCGCTCGTGCTCACGGGCGCCGTCCTTCCCGTCGAGACGGGATTCCCGGGTGTCATCGCTGCAGTACCCGCGCTCGCGGCTGCCATGATCCTCGTCAGCACCCGCGACCAGGAGCGCTGGTGGGCCGGCACGAGGGTGCTGGCCTGGAAGCCCTTCGTGTGGCTGGGGTCGATCGCGTTCGGCATCTACCTGTGGCACTGGCCGCTCCTCGTGCTCTACCGCTACTGGCGCGGGCTCGACGGCGTCCCCGGTCTGCTCGGCGGTTCCGCCATCATCGTGGGCAGTATCGTTTTGGCGTACCTGACGAAGAAGCTGCTGGAGGAGCCGCTGCAGGGCGGCTGGCAGCGGGAGGGGAAACCGCAACGCGTCGTCGCGGGAGTGCTCGTCGTGGCGTGGGCGGCATCCGTCGGCATCCCCGTCGCGGCGTTGACGGCCCAGCACCACCATCAGCAGCAGCTGGAGGCGTACGAGCCCACGAGCGAGGAACTCGCGGCGTGCTGGGGATACGGAGAGCTGACACAAGATGCGGGAGCGTGCGAGAGCATCCTGGCGGGCGAACCGATCGTGCCGGATCGTGAGCTCGCTGCGAATGACCACCGCTGGGCGTACGACTGCGTGAATCGGTACAGCGACTGGGATCTCCTCACCTGCGAGTTCGGGGAGGACGACGCGGAGGTCCGGGTCGCGCTGATGGGCAACTCGCACGCCGCGACGATGCTGCCCGATTTCGCCGGTCTCGCGGAGCAGCGCGGTTGGCACATGACGACGCTCGTCGGGCAGAACTGCGTCTGGCTCGCGACGGCGGAAGACGAGCAGTGCGGAACCCGGTGGTACGAGCAGGAGGAGCTGCTGCTCGGCGACGACCCGTTCGACGTCGTCATCGTCACGGGCAACGCTGCGCAGGGGGAGAAGCCCGACACCTCCGACACCGTGGCGCAGCAGTTGCCGAGGCTCGTCGCAGCGGGATCCGAGGTCATCGTGCTGGAGGACAACCCCCGCATGAGCTACCCCCAGCAGACATGCCTGCTGGAAGCGCCAGAAGAGGCGCTCACGATCGGCGAGTGCGACACGACGGTCGAGACCGGTTACGACTACATCGACCCGTACTTCGACATCGGCCTCGAGACGGATGGCGTCAGGGTCATCGAGACCCGCGACCTGTTCTGCTCCGACGGTGTGTGCCCCGTGATCATCGGCAACGTGATCGTCTACATGGATCGCCATCACATCACGGCCACCTACTTCCAGACCGTCTTCCCTGAGGTTGTCAATCGCATCGAGCTGGAGAGCCTGATCCTTGCGGCTTGAACGCGCGCCACTAGCCGGAATGCCGTTCAGCTAAGGGCAGTTCGAGACGGTTTTTACTGGTGTAGACGGCGTCTAGACCGATAGGAACCGTCTGAACCCCGAACCGATGGATGCGCTAGCGTCGCTCCAGCAAGTCCCTTGCGGCCTCCGCAGCGCCCCGGCCGAACCGCGAGTATCGGCCGTACGCGAAGCCCCGGAGCACTGCCGGAACACGCCCGGGAATCCACCCCGGGAGCCCCGCCCTGGTGCGTTCGTGTCGCGCCTTCTCGACGAGCAGCCACCGGATTGCCGTGTCGCCGAGCCGACGGTCGAATGCGGCCTGCGCGAGCGTCGTCGCTCTGAGCGCCTTCCTGCGATGCGCGCCGGAATCGGGCTGCCGCAGCATCCGCAGTTTGTCCAGCGGGCTCATCCGCCGGGCACCGACCTCGTTGCCGCCGTGCTGCCGGTAGTCGGTGAGTGCTTCCGGTACGAGCCGCAGCCCGCCGTCGATTGCCGCGAGCATCGCGAACCACTCGTCGTGCAGCCAGCCTTCCGGAATCGGCAGCGCGCCCCGCGCGAAGCCGCCCCGCATGACGGTCGTCGCTCCCGTGACGAGATTTCTGCGCAGCAGCACGGCGAGTGCATCCCCGTGCTCCAACTGCTCGAGCTCCCATGACGAGGCCTCGAGCGAGGTCAGCAGTGTCGAACCCAGGGGCCGTAGTTCGCTGTCGACGAGCCGAGCATCCGAGTGCACGAGCCGTGCCTCGTCGAGATGCGGGACCAATCGCGCCAGTCGCTCGGGGTGCCACACGTCGTCCTGGTCGCTGAGCGCGACGACGTGACCCGTCGTTGCCGCGACCGCGTCGGCGAAGTTCTCGCGCACACCGAGCCCGGGGCTGTGTTCCCGCACGACCAGCTCGACACCGGAGTCCGCGACGACAGCGCGAGCGATGCCGACCGTGTCGTCGGTCGACTCGTCGTCACCGAGCACGATTTCGTGCACCGGCAGCGACTGCTGCAGAATGCTGCGCAGCTGCTCCTCGATGAACCGAGCGCCGTTGTGCGTGCAGAGCGCAACGCTGATGCGCCGGTCTACAGATCCGCGTGGAACTGCCATACCTGCTCCGCAGCCATCCGCCAGTCGTAGAGGCGCACTCGATCGCTTCCGAGCGCAGTGAGTTCAGCGGCGAGTCCGTTCTCCTCCAGCACGCGCCGCAGGCCCTCCGCGATCGGGCGCGAAAGGTCGCCGTCGGGGGAGGGGCTGACCGAGATCGCGGCACCGTTCGAGACTTCGTCGAGCGAGGGCGTCGCGATGTGCACGACGGGGCATTCGAGTTTGAAGGCGGCCAGGACGGGCAGCGCGAAGGCGTCGTTGCGGCTGATGTGCACGAGCGCGCTGGCACGGCTCAGCACGACCGCGAGGTCGGCGTCGTCGAGTTCGCCGACGGGCCAGTAGCGGGCGGGCGGGATGCCGGCTTTGACGGCCATCGCCGACAGGGTCTCGTCGTCCCAGGCCACGGGTCCCACGACGACGATCGGGATATCCGGCATGGCGGAGTCGGCGAGCAGCTTCACGAGATCCTCGCCCGTGCTCTGCGCCGACTGCTGCGTCATGACGACCGCGAAGCGCTCCGGCAGCGTCATGAGTTTCGCCCGCTCATTCGCGTTGTCCGGCAGGACGAGCGAGTCGGCGACACCGCCGGCGATGACACGGATGCGGCCCCGGAAGTCGAACATCTCACCCAGTTCGTTGGCAACCGCGTAGGTCGGCACGACAATGCCGTCGGCATGCTTCCAGGCCCGTTTGATCGCTTTCTCGAACCAGCGATCCTTGGCCGTGCTGCGGTCGGAGACCGCGGAAGCACTGTGCACCGTCACCACCATCTGACCGCTGTCTTGGTCGATCCGTGCTCGCAGCGGAGCGAACAGGCTCGTCGAGTGCACGAGCCCCGACAGGGGGAAGGTCGTGAACGAGTGCAGCCAGGCTTCGCGCATTTCGCGTGCGGGAAGCCTCGCGTGCTCGAGATCCTGGAGGCCGGGGAACAACTCGTGGATGCGGGCCTCGCGTTCGGCAGAGATCGCGGCGGTGAAAGCGCTCACCCCGATCTCGTCCGGCGCCGTCTGGATCAGGGCGCGCGTTATCTCTTCGCCGTACCATGCCAGCGGCGTGCGTGTCTGGCCACCGACGTCATCGAGGATCACTCGTAGTGCGGTCGTCACCTGGGTTCCCTTCTGCGAGCGCGCCCATCCGTGCAAGCTCTCGCCTGAGGGCATCCTCCCACAGCGCGGGTGCGCGAATCGTGCGGATCGCCGAATGATCGAGCACGCTGAAGGCCGGCCGGGGCGCCGGCCTCGGGAACTCGGCAGACGTCACCGGCAGAACGCGCTCTGGATCGAGCCCTGCGAGAGCGAATGTTGCGCGCGCCAGCCCGTGCCAGGTCGTCTCTCCCGTGCACGTCGCGTGGAAGGTGCCGCGTCGGATGCCCGCGTCCAGCAGCGCCAGGATGCTCGCCGCCGCTTCTGTCGTGGACGTCGGCTGGCCGCGCTGATCCGTGACGACGCTGACGGTTTCCCGCTCGTCAGCAAGGCGGAGCATCGTCGTGACGAAGTTGCGGCCGTGCATGCCGTAGAGCCATGCGACGCGCACGATGACGGTCTCCTCGTGCGCTGCGAGCGCGAGCGATTCGCCGGCGGCTTTCGTACGCCCGTATGCGCCCAGCGGGCTCAGCTCGGCGTCCTCGCGGTACGGGTTGGTCGCGGTGCCGTCGAAGACGTAATCGGTCGAGATCTGTACGAGCACCGCTCCTGCAGCGTGCGCTGCGAGCGCCAGATTCTGTGCGCCGGTCGCGTTGACGGCGTAGGCGGCCCGCTCGTTCGACTCCGCTTCGTCCACGGCGGTGAAAGCAGCACAGTTGATGACGGCGTCGAATCCGGCGACGGCCGCACGGCAGGCAGCTGCGTCCGTCACATCGAGCTCGGCGCGCGTCAGACCGACGAGTTCGTGGTCACCGCGTGCTGCCAGGATGTCGCGGGCGAGCATCCCGCCGGCCCCCGTCACGAGCATTCTCACGGCAGACGGGCCCTGTCTCTGAGCGGCTCCCACCACGAGCGATTGTCGCGATACCACTGCACGACCTCCGCAAGCCCTCGTTCGAACGGCACGCGCGGCCGATACCCGAGTTCTTCTGTGATCTTCGTGATATCGACCGAGTAGCGCAGATCGTGACCCTTGCGGTCGGCGACGGGCTCGATGAACGACTCGTCGCGCCCTGTCGCCTCCAGCAGCATCCGAGTGAGTTCACGGTTGCTGAGTTCCGTGCCACCGCCGATGTTGTAGATTTCGCCGGCCCGGCCCGACTCCAGGACGAGCGCGATGCCGGCGCAGTGGTCGTCGACGTGCAGCCAGTCGCGTACGTTGCGACCGTCGCCGTAGAGCGGCACGCTGCGGCCGTCGATCAGATTCGTGACGAAGAGCGGGATGAGTTTCTCGGGGAAGTGGTACGGGCCGTAGTTGTTCGAGCACCTCGTGATGCTCACGTGCAGGCCGTGCGTGCGGTGGTACGAGCGCGCGAGGAGATCGCTGGCGGCCTTCGACGCCGCGTAGGGGCTGTTGGGTTCGAGAATGTGGTCTTCCGGCCAGGAGCCCTCCTCGATCGAACCGTAGACCTCATCCGTCGAAACGTGCATGAAGCGAGCGACACCGTGCCGGAGCGCGGCATCCAGCAGGCGTTGCGTTCCTGCGACGTTCGTGTCGACGAACACGGAAGCGTCCAGCACGGAGCGATCCACGTGGCTCTCGGCGGCGAAGTGCACGATCGCATCGACACCGGGAAGCACACGGTCGAGCACAGCGGTGTCGAGGATGTCACCGCGCACGAACTCGAAGCTCGCCGAGTCGCGCACCGGCTCGAGATTGGCGAGATTGCCGGAGTAGGTGAGCGCATCCAGTACCGTGACGTGCGCTCCGGCAAGATGCGGATACGTGCCCTCGATCGCGCGACGAACGAAGTTGGAGCCGATGAATCCGGCACCACCGGTTACGAGTAGCTTCACGGAAACTGCCTTCTCGTCGAGCGATGAGGGGCTCTGACGGTCGTCGTATCGAGATCTGCAAGCATTATCGCACTGGGCAAGCGGCGCGGGCTCCGTGCGGTATCGTGAGCTGCTGCCCCTGCGAAAGTTTCTCCCGTGACACAGCCCCAAGAACAAGCGAAACGGTTTCGCCCCGAGATCGAGGGCCTCCGGTCGGTTGCGTTCGTGCTCGTCGCCGTCTATCACGTCTGGTTCAACCGGGTCTCGGGCGGCGTCGACGTCTTCTTCGCGGTCTCGGGATTCCTCATTACGCTCACGCTGCTCGGGCACGTCCGCCGGTACGGCACGATTCAGCCGCTGACCTATCTCGCGAGGCTCGCGACACGACTGCTGCCGGCGGCGACGGTCGTCTGCATCGTCGTATTCATCTGCACCGTCATCCTCAGACCCCTTGCGCTGTGGCAGGACACCTTCGACCAGATCATCGCTTCGATGTTCTACTGGGAGAACTGGTACCTCGCCTGGAACTCCGTCGACTACCTGGCCACCGATCAGTCGAGGTCGCCGCTGCAGCACTTCTGGGCGATGTCGATCCAAGGGCAGTTCTACGTCCTGTGGCTCCTGCTGTTCCTCGTGGCCGTCCGGATCGGAAGAGGGTCGGAACACGGCACAAGGCGTATCGTGACGGGGGTCATCGCCGTGCTCGTGCTGGCGTCCTTCGCGTGGTCGATCGTGCAGACGCAGCAGCATCAGCAGTTCGCCTACTTCAGCACGCTGACAAGGGTGTGGGAGTTCGGGGCCGGCGCACTCCTCGCGCTGCTCATCCATCGCGTGCGCATGCCGAGCGCGCTCGCGGGAGCACTGAGCTGGCTGGGTCTTGCCGTCCTGGTGTCCATCGGCTTCCTGCTGCCCGTCGGGGATGTCTTCCCCGGCTGGGTCGCCGCGCTTCCCGTGCTCGCAGCGGTCGCCGTCATGGTCGCGGGTGAGAACGGTGCGAAGTGGGGCGCCAATGCGCTGCTCGCGACGCGCCCGTTCGTCTGGATGGGCGGCTTCGGATACGGCTTCTACCTCTGGCACTGGCCCGTCATGATCTTCACGCTGACGGTGCTGGGGCGCACGGAAGTCGGCTTCTTGACCGGGCTCGGCATCCTGGGGTTGTCGTTCGTGCTCGCCTACCTGACCGTCCGTCTTGTGGAGCGGCCGCTCGCCGACTTCCGCGCATCCAAACGCGCATTCACGCGCAGAACCGTGACCGCTGTCGCCGTCGTCTCCGCTGTGGCAACCGGCGGGCTCGGGTTCGTCGGCGACGCTCTCGTCGCGCAGCGCACCGCCGCCCAGGCCCAGGAGCGATGGGAAGTCCAGACGGAACCGTGCTTCGGAGCGCTCGCCCTCCATGATGAGGAGAACTGCGAAGAGGACGTTTCGGCCCCCGTGCTGCCGAAGACTCCGGGTAATGACTCCGGCAGGATCTTCGCCGACGACTGCCATACTCGGCCGACGGGAACGGAGCTCAAGCCCTGCTCGTGGGGCGACAGGAACGGCACCGTCAGAATCGCGCTTGTCGGCAATTCGCACGGCGCCGTGTGGTTCCCCGCGCTGCGGGCGCTTGCCGACCAGCACGGATGGCAACTCGACACCTTCAACAAGGCCTCCTGCAGTTTCAACACGACGGGGCGCCAGGAGAACAACCAGGATGTGCGGGAAACCTGTCTCGACTGGATCGCAGACCTGCTGGAGCATTTCGGCTCGATCGAGCCGTACGACTTCATCTTCACCTCGGCATTCGCTGGCAACAGCAACTTCATCGACCCCGCGACGGGCGAGATGAGCCTCGAAGCCGGTGTCGCCGGCTACCGCGAGGCGTGGCAGTGGCAGATCGAACGCGGCACGCAGATCATCGTCATGCGCGACTATCCCATGACGACGAACGAGACGATCGAGTGCTCACGACTGCAACCTCGCGCCCCCTGTTTCACTGAGCTGGCCGAGATGCAGACACCACTCGGGCAAGACGTCATAGCGCAAGCCGCGCTCCAGGTCGAAGGCGCCTGGCTCGTCGATATGACGCGCTGGTTCTGCCTCGACGGCGTGTGCCCGGGCGTCATCGGCGACGTCCACGTCTACCGCGATTACCATCACTTCACCGAGACCTACGGGATGAGTCTCGCGATCCCGCTCGAACTCGAACTCAGGGAGCAGTCGCCGATTCCTGACGACGCCTTCGAATCCTAGAACAGGCCCGAGGCGATAAGCGCCTGCAGGATGCGGCGGTCGCGGGGTCGGCGTCGCAGCTCGCCCGACATCCTGGTCAGGGCGAGATGCGATGCCCTGGAAGGCTGAGCGAACGCATCCGCGAGCTCGGCAAGATCACTGTCGTCATGCGCGGCGTCGGCTGCGAGCCGAGCGATCGTGGTGCACTGACTGCGGAACTCGCCGCTGAAGAGTCGCTTCGCACGCTTCCGCGCGTGCGAGATGCCGACGTTCGCCCCTATCACGTTGCCACCGTGCTGGCGATACGCCATCGTCGGGTCGGGGTCGATGAACCACGAGTACCCGAGTGCCCGCGCCACCGCGTAGACGAGCCAGTCGTGGGCGGGGGCGTGCGGCAGCAGCGGATGATCGCGCACCGACCCGATGACGTGATCGAAAGCCTCCCTGCGGAGCAGGAACGTGCATCCCGGGCCGCCGCTCTCGCACAGGTAGTCGAACCGACGCTGCGGCTGCGACTTCCTGATCACCTGCGAAGGGCGATCGCGATAGAACGCGATGACGTCGCTCGAGACGGCATCCGCACGCTGCAGCGATGCCCACTGACGCGCGAGCTTGTTCGGCAACCAGATGTCATCCTGGTCGACGAAGCCGACGGCATCGGCATCCGCGAGGTCGGCGTGCAGCGCGAGCCTCAAGAAGTTTCGCGGGGCGGTGCCGCCGCGACCCTCGCGGATGATCGTGACCCGATCATCCCGGTCGGCGAACGCGTCCATCCACTGCCTCGTGCCGTCCGTGGAGTCGTCATCCGAAGTGAAGAGCAGTACTTCGACATCCTGCTGCTGCAGGATCGACATGACCTGCGCCTCAATGAATTCCCGGCCGTTGTGCGTCGCCATGAGCAGGGCGATCCGGGGTATTGGGGCATGGGTCACCCCTAGATGCTACCCGTCGACTCTTGGAATGCGGTTTGAGCGATGAAAGCACGCGGTGTCCGGCGGCGATCCGCTCGTTGGTAGGCTGAGCACTGCATGGAAGGAGACGCGGATGCGCGGCATCATCCTCGCGGGCGGCACCGGCACGCGACTCTGGCCCATCACCAAGGGCATATCGAAACAGCTCATGCCCATCTACGACAAGCCGATGATCTATTATCCGCTGTCGACGCTCATGATGGCCGGCATCGACGAGGTGCTCATCATTACGGCGCCGGAGCACACAGACCAGTTCAAGAGCCTCTTCGGTGACGGTTCGCAGCTGGGCATTTCGATTCGCTATGCGGAGCAGCCGGAGCCGGACGGGCTCGCCCAGGCCTTCATCATCGGCGAGGACTTCATCGGTGACGAATCGGTTGCGCTCGTACTGGGCGACAACATCTTCCACGGCACGGGCCTGGGCGGGAGCCTGCGCGAATACGTCGACATCGACGGCGGCCTGATCTTCGCTTACCACGTCGCGAACCCGAGCGCCTACGGTGTCGTCGAATTCGACCGCGACATGCAGGCGGTATCGATAGAGGAGAAACCCGAGTTCCCGAAAAGCCGCTTCGCGGTGCCGGGGTTGTACTTCTACGAGAACAGCGTCATCGAAGTTGCGAAGAGCATTGCGCCCTCTGCACGAGGAGAACTCGAAATCTCGAG
>NZ_CAMEFJ010000076.1 GCF_945915485.1 uncultured Agrococcus sp. | reverse complement strand
CAGATTCCTCTTGTCGGGCCCTCGCTTGCGGATGCCTTCGAATCGAGTGTCGGGTTCCCCGAGCAGCTCGTCTCGACAGGAGCCGCGCTGAGTGAGGCGATAGAGCAGTTCGGAAGTCTCGCCTGGTCGATCATCGTGCTCATTGCGGTCGGCCTCATCGTCGTCGCTTGGTTGCCGTGGCGGATTCGCTTCCTTACGAAGAGCCTCGAAGCCGGGAGACTCGCGCAGACGGAGGCCGGCATCGACATTCTCGCCGTCCGGGCAATCGCCTCCGGGCCGGCTACGGCCGTTCTGCGTTCGCATCCACGTCCCGCCCGGGTAGCGCTCGACGACGTGAGCGTTCGGGATGCGCTCGCTACGATCTATCTCGGCGACTACGGCCATACGCTTCGGGCCCGCGTACAATAACTGCGATAGTTACGACAGCGAGGGAGCAGCATGGCGGGTCACTCCAAATGGGCCACGACGAAACATAAGAAGGCGGCGCTCGATGCGAAGCGTGCGAAGGCGTTCGCGAAGCTGACGAAGTCGATCGAGGTCGCGGCGAAGATAGGCGGACCGGATCTCGCAGGCAATCCGACGCTCGCGGACGCCGTCCAGAAGGCGAAGAAGACGAGCGTCCCGAACGACAACATCGAACGCGCAATCAAGCGCGGTGCCGGGCTCACGGGCGAGACGGTTAATTACGACACGATCATGTACGAGGGCTACGCCCCCGGCGGCATCGCGCTCATGATCGAGTGTCTGACAGACAATCGCAATCGTGCGGCTGCTGAAGTGCGTACTGCGATGACGCGAAACGGCGGCACGATGGCCGACCCCGGATCCGTCGCCTACAACTTCAACCGCAAGGGCGTTATCTCGATCACGAAGGCGGACGGGGTCACAGAAGACGACATCCTGCTCGCGGTTCTCGACGCGGGAGCGGAAGAGGTCGCGGATCAGGGCGGTGGCTTCGAAGTGATCTCTGAGGCGACAGACCTCGTCGCGGTTCGCACAGCTCTGCAGGAAGCCGGCATCGATTACGATTCCGCCGAACCGGAGTTCGTGCCGAATCTCCGCGTCGATGCGGACTTCGAAACCGCTCGCAAAGTGCTCCGGCTCATCGACTCGCTGGAGGACAGCGATGATGTTCAAAACGTGTACGCGAACTTTGCAATCTCCGCGGCCGTGCAGGACCAGCTCGACGCAGACGAGGAGTAGTCGCGTTGGTGCGAGTGCTCGGCATCGACCCGGGGCTGACGCGCCTCGGGCTCGGCGTCGTCGACGTCACACCGGGATCCCAGCAGCTCGTGCACTTCTCCGTTCTTCGCACGGGAGCCGGTGACCCTGTCGAACAGCGCCTACTGCAGCTGGCACTGGGGCTGGAGTCGCGCATCGACGAGTTTCAGCCGGACACTATCGCGCTGGAGCGCGTATTCGCACAGCAGAACCTTCACAGCGTCATGGGCGTCGCACAAATCTCCGGGATTGCACTGCGTGCAGCCGCAGAACGCAGGATCCCCATCGCAATGCTGACGCCGACCGCAGTGAAGGGAGCCGTCACGGGCTACGGCCAGGCAGACAAGGCTCAGGTGGGGGAGATGGTGCGGCGACTCCTGAGATTGGCTGCACCGCCCAAGCCAGCTGACGCGGCCGACGCTCTTGCCCTCGCCATCGCGCACGGGAGAGCCAGCGTTCGAACCGGCGTCGTCAAGGGTTCCGGTTCGGGCCAGCAGACCGCTGCGCAGCGTGCGTGGGCAGAGGCAGAGGCTAAGGCTCGCCGAGGTCGCTGATGCCCCCACGGCAGAACGTTCCTAGACTGGCAGGATGATCGCGCATCTCGAAGGCACTGTCCTGCACGTGGCTCCGACATCTATTGTGCTGTCGGTGCAGGGCGTAGGTTTCGCCGTCACAGTAACTCCGGCGGCTTCAGCGAAGGCGCGTATAGGAGCAAAGCTGGCGCTACACACGAAGCTCATTGTTCGCGAAGACGATCTCTCGCTGTTCGGATTCGATGCTGAGACCGACAGGGAGGCCTTTGAGCTGCTGACCTCGGTTTCGGGTGTCGGTCCCAAATCGGCGATGGCAGTACTTTCCACGATCGGTTCCGATGGGCTGGCCGCAGCTGTCGATTCCGGAGACGAAAAGGCATTCAAGCCGGTACCCGGAATAGGCCCGAAACTCGCCAAGCTCATCATGCTGCAATTGAGCGGCAAACTCATCACCTCGAAAACGACTGCGGGCGGATCTCCCGACATGGTGGAAGCCCTCGTCGGATTGGGATGGCAAGAGGCGAAAGCGCAGCAGACCTTGCAGAAAGTACTCGAGGATCAGCCTGAGCTCGATGGCGACAGCTCCGGCCTCCTGCGCGCGGCGCTGCGGATTCTCGGCGGTACGAAGTGAGCGACGAGTTCGACGCGATAACTGATCCGTCCGCTGCTCCTGATGATGTCGCGTTCGAAGGCGCGCTTCGTCCGACAACGCTCGCCGAGTTCGTGGGCCAGCCGAAGGTCAGAGGGCAGCTCGAAGTGCTGTTGAAGGCCGCAGCCCTGCAATCGAGGTCGCCGGATCACATTCTGCTCGCAGGACCCCCTGGGCTTGGCAAGACAACCCTGGCGATGATCATCGGCAATGAGTCCGGGCGGGCCGTTCGCATGGCATCCGGCCCCGCGATACAGCACGCCGGCGATCTCGCGGCGATTCTCAGCGCGCTGGTGCCGGGAGAGGTGCTTTTCGTCGATGAAATCCACCGTATGGCGAAGAGCGCGGAGGAAATGCTGTATCTCGCCATGGAGGACTTCAGGATCGACATCGTTGTCGGCAAAGGGGCCGGAGCCGCATCGGTTCCTCTCGAGTTGTCCCCGTTCACGCTGGTGGCGGCGACAACGCGCTCCGGGATGCTGCCGGCACCCTTACGGGACCGTTTCGGTTTTACCGCGCACCTCGAGTACTACTCCGCGGACGACCTTTCGCGCGTCATCGCGAGATCGGCCGACAAGCTCGATCTCCGGTTGACGGCCCCGGCAGGGGATGAGCTGGCGCGCCGTTCGCGTGGCACGCCGAGGATCGCGAACCGCCTCCTGCGTCGTGTCCGTGACTGGCAGCTCGTGCACGAAGGCACCGACGACTTGGACGCCGTTCGGGGCGCACTGGATCTCTACGACGTGGATCAGTTTGGCCTCGACCGTCTGGATCGCCAGGTGATGGAGACCATCGGCAGAAGATTCAGGGGCGGCCCGGTCGGTCTTTCGACGCTCGCGGCCAGCGTCGGCGAAGAAGCGGAGACGATCGAATCGGTTGTGGAGCCCTTTCTCGTGCGGGAAGGTCTTCTTGCGAGAACGCCGCGGGGCAGGGCGTTGACGGACACGGGGATGCGCCATATCGGCATGGACGTAGGTTCAGACCGTCTCGATGGCGTATGATCGTTGGATGCGTGCCCTCATGAGGGCACCGCCATGATCTACGAGAGGTAACAGGCTTCATGCACGTTCTTACGCACATCGCACAGCAAGCGGAGCAGGGTGAGCAGACCGGCTGGTTTGACCCGTTGACGCTCGGAATGCTGGCGCTGCTGGCGGTCATGATCTTCTTCATGTTCCGCAGCTCAAGGAAGCGCAAGCAGCAGCAGCAAGACTTGCAGACGAAGATGGTGCCCGGTGTTCGCGTCATGACGACGAGCGGTATCTTCGGCACGCTGCTGTGGATCGACGAGGAGAAGACCCAGGCGGGCATTGAGATCGCTCCCGGGGTTGAGATCGTCGTTCACCGACAGATCCTGTCGCAGGTCGTCGAAGAAGAGGAGCCCTCCGTTGACAGCGAGAGCGACTATAACGACGACTCCTCCAGAGAGGACTAGCCCTTGGGCAAAAAGCGCGCGCGCGTAGGGCGCGCCCTCATTTGGCTGTTCGTTATCGGCGCTCTCCTCGCCGGCGTGAACCAGTACTCCGTTCACCAGGGGCAGGGGTCATGGGCGCCGCAGCTGGCTCTTGACCTCGAGGGCGGGACGCAGATCATGCTTGCGCCCCTCACTGAAGAGGGCGCCCAAGTCAGCACTGAGCAGCTTAATCAGGCCGTGGGTATCATCCGTCAGCGCGTGAACGCCTCCGGTATCTCCGAGGCTGAGGTGACGACGCAGGGCGGGCAGAACATTGTCGTTTCCATCCCGGGTGTCCCCGACGACGCGACGCGTGAACGACTGCAGGCGAGCGCACAGATGGAGTTCCGTCCCGTTTTGACCGTGCAGCCCGCGGGGGACGGTCAGCAATCCCCCGAGACCGAACTGCCAGACGACGGTGAACTTCTCGATGAGGACGGCAACCCCATCGATCTCGAAGAGCTGCTCTCGGAAGATCCTGAGGGCGAGGGCACGGAAGGCGAGGGAACCGAGGGCGAAGAGCCCGGCAGCGCGGTAATGAATGCGACCGACACGGAGCCGAGCGACGAGCCCACCGACGAAGGCGAAACGCCGACCGGTGACCCCGAGTCAACGGAGGAGCCCGCCGAGGAGCAGGAGCCTACCGACGGTTCCGACACCGCATGGATCACCGAGGAACTCGCTGAGGAGTTCATGGCGTTCACATGCGACCAGGTCGATAGAAGCGTTCCGCTGCCCTCCGACCGGGCCGTCGTCACGTGCTCGACGGACGGCACGATGAAATACATTCTCGGCCCTGTAGAGGTCTGGGGCGCTGACATCTCGAATGCTGATGTCGGGCAGGCGTCCACGCCGCAGGGTGTTCCCACTGGTGAGTGGGCCGTGAACCTGGAGTTCAATAGCAACGGCACCGCCGGTTTCCGCGGTGTGACCGAGCGCATCACGAATCTCGAGGAGCCGCGCAACCAGTTCGCGGTCGTGCTCGACAACACAGTGCTGATCGCTCCGGCATCGAATGCCGTCATCACCAACGGGCAGGCGCAGATCACCGGAAACTTCTCGCAGGAAGGCGCACAGACGCTCGCCGACCAGCTGAAGTTCGGTGCTCTGCCGATCGGATTCCAAGTGCAATCGGAGGAGACGATCTCTCCGCGACTCGGTGAATCCCAGCTGCAGGCCGGCCTCATAGCCGGTCTTATCGGGCTGCTGCTCGTCGTCGTGTACTCGCTGTTCCAGTACCGTGCGCTCGGTCTTGTGACGGTGCTCTCGCTGCTGATCGCTGCCGCTCTGACCTATCTCGTCATTACTTTCCTGTCGTCTACACAGGGTTATCGACTATCGCTTGCCGGCGTCACGGGATTGATGGTGGCGATCGGCATCACCGCCGACTCGTTCATCGTGTACTTCGAGCGAATACGAGACGAGCTGCGAGACGGGAAAACGCTGATCAACGCTGTCGACAGCGGCTGGAAGCGTGCGCTCCGCACGATTGTCGCATCTGACGTCATCAGCCTTCTCGCGGCCGTCGTGCTGTACATGCTCGCCGTCGGCAATGTCCAAGGATTTGCCTTCACGCTCGGTGTCACAACCGTTATCGACCTCGTGATCGTGGCCCTGTTCACGCATCCTGTCGTGCAGTTGTTGGCGAGAACGAAGTTCTTCGGTGGCGGTCACCCGCTGTCAGGTCTCGATCCGCACGCGCTGGGAGCCGTGTACCGCGGCCGGGCGAAGTTCCGACAGCCCGTGGAGTCCGGCAAGCAGTCTCGCTCCGGTAAGGAAGCGGTTCGGAGACAGACGATTGCCGAGCGAAAATTGGCTGCGACGAAGGAGCGTGATTCCTGATGCGGAGTATCACCCAGTTCGGTAACAATCTCTACACCGGTGAACGTTCACTCCCGTTCGTCGCGAAGCGCAAATTGTGGTTCGGCATCGCTATCGCCATCATCCTCATCTGCGCGGTCGGCACGCTGCTGCGAGGCGGCTTCGCTTTCGGTATCGAATTCACCGGAGGCACGGAGATCCGCGTCGTAGGAATTCAGACTGAAGGTGCTGTCGCCGAAACCGAGCCGGCGGAAGAGATACTGACGGAGGAACTCGGGACTACAACCGACTTCATCGTCTCTGCTCTCGGGCAGGATGGCCTCCGAATCGAAAGCGCATCCGTCGACAACGCGCAGACGCAGTCGATCGTCGATCGACTTGCAGATGTCTATGGCGTTTCCTCCGGTGACATCGCTTCTTCTCAGATCGGGCCGTCCTGGGGTGCCGATGTGTCCCGTCAGGCACTCTTAGCACTCATCACGTTCGTCCTGCTCGCGGCCATCGTGATGGCGATCTACTTCCGCACTTGGAAGATGTCGCTCGCTGCGCTGATCGCGCTCGTGTTCGACGGCGTCGTCACGGCCGGCATCTACGGAGCTGTCGGTTTCGAAGTGACTCCCGCTGCCCTTATCGGATTCCTGACGATTCTCTCGTATTCGCTGTATGACACGGTCGTCGTGTTTGATAAGATCCGCGAGAATACGGCGCCCGGCAGCGCCGGAACCTATTACGAGAACATCAACCTGGCAATCAATCAAACTCTGATCCGATCGATCAACACGAGCGTGGTCGGGCTACTCCCGGTCGGTGCGATCTTCTTCATCGGTTCGTACCTCCTCGGAGCCGGAACACTGCGGGATATCTCACTCGCATTGCTCATCGGTATGTTTGTCGGAACGTGGTCGACGATCTTCATTGCGGCTCCCGCGTACGCGCAGCTGCGGAAGGGTGAGACGATTGCCGAGGAAGCCAAGCGCAAGCAAGAGCGCGGGGCGGTGGTGTAAGTACGCGCAGTGAGGGCGTGATAACGAGGATGGCGGTGCTATGAGTGACACGAATACCACTGGTGGAATTCGCACGCTGCTGCCCTTCTTGTTCTCGCGCTCGAACAGGGCCGGCGCTATCGAGACCCTCACGAGGACGGTCAAACAGCACCAGCCGAAGGCGGACGTCGGCCTGATTCAGAGGGCGTACCTGGTTGCCGAACGTGCTCACCAGGGGCAGTTCCGTAAGTCCGGTGAACCGTATATAACGCATCCCATAGCGGTCGCTCAGGTTCTCGCGGATCTCGGTATCGGCGCCGTCACCGTCGCTGCTGCGCTGCTGCACGACACGGTTGAGGACACCGAATACACTCTCGATCAGTGCCGAGCCGATTTCGGTGACGAGATTGCGATGCTCGTCGACGGGGTGACGAAGCTCGACAAACTGAAGTATGGAGACGCGGCGCAGGCCGAGACCGTCCGCAAGATGATCGTGGCGATGTCGAAGGACATCCGTGTTCTCGTCATCAAACTCGCCGACCGGCTGCATAACGCGAGAACGTGGGGATTCGTCTCCGGTGAGAGTGCGAAGCGGAAAGCTCGCGAAACCCTGGAGATTTACGCGCCCCTGGCACACCGCCTGGGAATTCAGACCATGAAGACCGAGCTGGAGGACCTTTCCTTCGCGGTGCTCGAGCCGAAGATGTACGTCGAGCTCAAGAACCTCGTTGAATCGCGGGCACCTCAGCGTGCGGAGTTCATGGAGGAAGTCGTCACGCAGCTGGGTGAGGAACTTCGCGTAGCCAAGATCCGGGGCAGGGTCGAGGGGCGACCGAAGCAGTATTACTCGATCTACCAGAAGATGCGCCAGCGCGGCCACGAATTCAGTGACATCTACGACCTTGTCGGCGTACGCGTTATCGTGACGACGGTCCGCGACTGCTACGCGATTCTCGGCGCTATCCATGCGCGTTGGCGACCCATGCCCGGTCGGATGAAGGATTACATCGCGACGCCGAAGTACAACCTGTATCAATCGCTGCACACGACGGTAATCGGTCCCGGTGGTCGTCACGTCGAGATACAGATCCGTACGGAGGAGATGCACCGCCGTGCCGAGTACGGTGTTGCGGCGCACTGGAAATACAAGCAGGGTGCGCAGTCCAGCGTCAGCGGTCAGGAGATGGCGTGGCTGGCGCACATCAACGATTGGCAGAGTGAGACGGACGACCCCAGTGAGTTCCTGGATTCACTCCGATTCGAAATCGGTGCGAAAGAGCTCTACGTGTATACGCCGAAGGGCAAGGTGATCGGGCTCTCCTCGGGTGCGACGCCGGTCGATTTCGCTTACGCGGTACACACGGAGGTCGGCCATCGCACGATGGGCTCCAAGGTCAACGGGCGCCTCGTTCCGTTGGACACGCAGCTTGCGACCGGTGACGTCGTCGAGATCTACACCTCGAAGAATCCGGATGCCGCGCCCAGCAAGGACTGGCTCGGATTCGTCAAGAGCGCCCGGGCACGGAACAAGATCCGGCAGTGGTTCACGCGAGAGCGCCGCGATGAGGCAGTGGAGCAGGGGAAAGAGGCGATCGCGAAAGCGATGCGCCGCCACAACCTGCCGTTGCAGAAGCTGATGACGGGGGAGAGCCTCGCTGAAATCGCGGCTTCGATGCGCTACGACGATGTCACAGCTCTGTATGCAGCCGTTGGGGAAGGACACGTCTCCAGCCAGTCGGTGCTGGAGAAGGTGGTCGCTTCACTTGGCGTCGATGACGCGGAGGATCCCACGATCATCCCGCGGCAGCGACCCACGGAGTCCGCGGCGGGCTCCTCGAGCGTGCTCGTGCGAGGAGCCCCAGACATCCTCGTGAAGCTCTCGAAGTGCTGTGCGCCGGTGCCGGGAGACGACATCGTCGGATTCATCACCCGTGGCCAGGGCGTCAGCGTACATCTGCGCGACTGCCCCAATGTAGGCGGACTCGTCGAGCAGCAGTCCGATCGGATGATCGACGTGTCCTGGGCAGACACCAGCAAGGGTCTGTTCCTCGTCAACATTCAAGTGGAAGCGCTGGATCGCTCCGGGCTCCTCTCCGACGTTACGAGCGTGTTGAGCGAGCACCACGTCAACATCCTCTCGGCAAGCGTGAACACCGGCAACGATCGCCTTGCGATCTCGAAGTTCAGCTTCGAGATCGGCGATGTCACGCACCTCGACAGCGTGCTGAATGCGGTTCGGCGCATCGAGGCCGTTTACGACGTCTACAGGGTGACGAGCGGTTGACCGCTGCGTAATCGCGACAGACCGCGTTCTCGGATGAGCGGTTGCAGACGAGGGGCGCAGCGAAGTGCATCCAAGAGGACATCCGGGCCTCCCGCGAGCAGCATGGCGCTTGTGAGAGCCTCTCGATCACACTCGTGATCCGTGATGAGGTGCAACGCCGTGCGCAGTGGTGAGGTCAGGCGAACACCGGAGCGAACCTCCGTGTCTTCGGCAAGGTCCAGCCTGTGCCGACGAACTCGAACACGCGCGTCACGCGGAATACCGTGACGCTGATGGTCTTGCACGATCATGTCCAGCCAACGAGGATACGCCCCCAAGCCGTGCAGCCAGGCTGCCAGCGAGTGCGAAAGCGTCACGTGCTGCTCGGGCGCGAACGGGAGCGCCCCGATACGGTGATCCACGGCAATCGCGGTCGCTACTGAGACGATGCTGTCACCGAGACGAATCGCTTCTCCGTCGAGTACCATTGCCGCTTGCTCTGCCGGTGAAAGTTGCATGCGGGCACTATGCACGAAAAGGCCCGGCCCACGCTCGCTGCGGGGCCGGGCCTGTGGATAACTCGCTTGTCAGCCTGCTGCGCGAGCGACTTCCAGCCACTGACGTTTTGTTTCGAGCTCGCTTTCGAGCTCGCTCACCCTCTTGTCGTTCTTGGCCTTCTTCGCTGTCGCGATGTCTGCCTCCAGCTGTTCGATGGCGTCTTCCAGCTGGCCCGCCAGCCCTTCCGAACGTGCCTTGCGCTCGGGGTTCGTCGCATTCCAGTGCTGCTCGTCGAGGGAGCGCACGTGCTGTTCGATCTTGCGCAGGCCGTCCTCGACTTCACGGATGCTGTCGCGTGGTACCTTGCCGACTTCATCCCATTTGCGCTGGATCTTCATCAGCGAGTCCCGAGCCGCGCTACGGTCGGAAAGGTCGAGGATGGGCTTCGCCTCTTCGAGCAGCGCTCGTTTGGCGACGAGATTCTCCGCGAACTCTGCGTCCTCGGCAGCTCTGATCTCGGCCTTGGCCTCGAAGAGGACGTCACCAGCGGCCTTGAACTCCGCCCAGAGTGCGTCGTCGACCTTACGTCCTGCCCTTCCCGCTGCTTTCCAACGATCGAGCAGCGAGCGATAGGCGGGGATGCCGTCGGCGCCCTTCGGTGCAAGTGCCTTGGCCTCATCGATCAACAGCTGCTTCTCCGTCTTAGCGTGCTTGTGCTGCGCATCGAGTTGGGCGAAGAACTGGCGGCGTGCGGCCTCGACTGTCGTGCGTGCAGCCCGAAAACGCTTCCAGAGCGCATCGTTGGTCGCCTTGGGAAGGCGAGGACCACCCGCCTGGTGCGCCTTCCACTGCGTGAACAGCGCCTCGATCTCCGCCGAGACGTCCTTCCACTTCACGTTGCTCAGGTCGCGTGCGGCGATCGCCTCGGCCGTCAGAACGATCTGCGTTCGCTCTTCTTCCGCCTTGGCGAGTGCTGCACGCTGTTCTTCACGCTGTTGTTCGGCCAACTCATCACTCTGCTCGGTTATGGCCCGAAGTCGGGTGGCGAGCGCAGCAAGATCTCCGACGGCTTTCGCCTCCTGCACCTGCTCGGCGAGCTTATTCGCGGACTTCGCGATGTCTGCGGCGTTGGCACCGCCTCGCACGCGCTGCTCGAGCAGTCTGACCTGGCCCTCGAGATCGGCGAACTTTCTTTCGAAGAGCGCTAGTGCTTCTTCATGAGTTCCGTCGGGGTACTGGCCGACCTCGCGCCAAGCATCCTCGTAACGAACGAATACTGTGCCGGTCTCGTCGACCTTGCCAAATTGGTTTTCAGGCATGAATCTTCCTTGTGTGCGACAGGGCTGCGTTCAAGACTAGCGTTCAAGCCGGGGCGGGAACGTCTACTCGAGAAGGAGTGACTCGATCGTTATCTCCTCGTTGGGCGGACCATCGGGGGCAGCGTCCTGAATACCGATGGAAACCACCTGATCGACGAATTGATCGAGTCCGTCGGTGACGTTGCCCACGACCGTGTAGCCACCTGCCATGTCACTGGGGATGGTGGTGTCCTCGTAGACGACGAAGAACTGGTGCCCGTTGCTGTTGGGGTTGTTGCCCTGACGCGCCATAGCGATCGTGCCGGCGGGGTAGACGTCATCTTGCGGAGCGTTCTCGATGGGTCCGTACTGGAAGTCGGGGTCGCCCATGACGTCACCCGTGAGCGAGCCGCACTGCAGGAGTTTGAAGCCGTCCGAGTCGGTAAGGCGGTGGCAGATCTTGCCCTCGTAATAGCCGTCCTGCGAGCTTGCGACGAGTGCCGAGACGGCCTGCGGTGCTGCCGCGCCGTCCAGTTCAACACTCAGCTCGACACCGTTGATCGTGAGGCTGCCGTTCCAGGTGCGGTCTTCGGCTAGCGTGGCGTCAGGGACGGCGTCGGTAACGATCACTTCGTCTTCGAAAGCATCCGTCTCGGCCGGGTCGCTGGCCTGCGTCTCCTCTTCGAGAGCCGCGAGCTCGTCGTCACGCTGGCCCTGGACGTGCAGCGTGACCGCGATTCCAACCGCGCCAACGACAACCACGGCGAGAACCGCGAATATGTTGTCGCGCACACGTCGACGTCGCTTGTGCTCGTGTACATCCTGACGTGCTCGGTAATCGCGCACGCGGCGCTTCTGCTCTTTGGAGGTTGCCACTACCTGTCCTTCCAGATCTCGCAATAGCCTACCGGCATCCGCGACCCGCTTCGTGGCGTCGGTCGTCTGACTTAGTCTTGAGATGATGACTCAGGAGACGGGAAGCTTTGTCGGCGGGTTGGGAGGCGGTTCGCCGACCGCGCCCCTCGCCGTGCGCATGCGTCCCCGTGGGCTCGAAGAAGTCGTCGGCCAGCAGCACTTGCTGCGCGCAGGATCCGCTCTGCGGAACCTTGCAGAGCCGGGTTCCAAGCTCACGCAGTCCGTCATCCTCTGGGGGCCTCCCGGGACAGGGAAGACGACGCTCGCCGGCGCAGTGGCATATTCCTCGGATAGGCGATTCGTCGAGCTCTCCGCGGTCACGGCGGGTGTGCGTGATGTGAGGAGGGTCATGGAGGAAGCACTGAGCCAGCGCGACCTCTACGGCAGCGGCACGGTGCTCTTCCTCGACGAAATCCATCGCTTCACCAAAGCACAGCAGGACGCCCTACTGCCCGGCGTGGAGAACGGGTGGGTGACACTTATCGCGGCCACCACCGAGAATCCGTCGTTCAGTATCGTGACGCCGCTGCTCTCACGCTC
>NZ_CAMEFJ010000075.1 GCF_945915485.1 uncultured Agrococcus sp. | reverse complement strand
CGGCGTAACGCCGGTCTCGTGAGCCAGGAATGCTGCGCTGCCGATCACGGTGCCACCCCACCGTTCGCGTTCGAGCGCCTCTGCGAGGTCGCCCGCGTCGCTGATGACGACGCCGATACCGGTCGCCAGAATGACGCGCACCCTGTGTTCGAGCGGCCATCGCGGGTCGATCGTTGCCGAGACGGCCCGGTAGCCGGCGAGCCCGGCGATGATACGCGAGGTGTGGAAGGCGGATTCAAGACTGATGGCTGTGATCGGGGTGCCCTGCGTCTCGGCAGCGGGCGCGGGCGGATGCTCCTGCCGGTTGTGCAGTGCGTCGACGGCGGCGAACACGCGGCGTGAATCCGCCAGCAACTCGGCGTACGTGAGCCGCGCATCCTCGCCGACAATCGCCAACCGTTCGGGGCTGCTCTCAGCGGTTCGCAGCAGTGCTGCCGTCACTGGCACGTCCTCGACCCCCTGTTCCGTCAGCATGAAGTGAATCCAGTCTATATTTCGAACGTGTCCGGAGTGCGCCCTATTCCTGCCACTCGCGCGGCTCACTGCTACGGGAAACACTCTTGATAGATTCAAGGTATGGAAGAGGGCTGGCGCGAGGACATCCTGGGGCCTGGCTTCGAGCAGCGAACCCTCCGACTGACACCGGAACAAGACACCGACGATCAGACCGTCGTCGCAACCATCGTGCGAAGTCTGCCGAAGCCGCGGCGCCTGTGGCAGCGTCGACGACAGTTCGAAGACATCGACGTGCTGTACGTGCACGGGTGGTCCGACTACTTCTTTCAGACACGGCTCGCTCGGTTCTGGACCTCCCGCGGGGCTCGATTCTTCGCACTCGATCTCCGTCGGTACGGCAGGAGCCTGCTGCCCGGGCAGGCACTGAACTACGTCGCCGACCTGCGAGCCTACGACGAAGACATCGAATCGGCGCTGCGGGTCGTGCGGGAGGAGCCGTCCGGCCCTCGCCGCATCGTGCTCATGGGCCATTCGACGGGCGGCCTGGTGCTCAGCCTCTGGGCGAACAGGAACCCGGGAGTCGCAAGCGCAGTGGTGTTGAACAGCCCCTGGCTCGAGTTTCAGCTCGGAGCCCACACGAGGACAGCGCTCGCGCCGGTTGCCGAGTGGCGCAGCCGTCGAGACCCCCTCGCAACCGCGCCGACCATCGATCTCGGCTACTACTCGCGCGCGCAGAAAGAGGTGTACGACCCCGACGACCCGTACACGATCGATGAAGCGTGGCGGCCGCCGAACAGCGCACCGGTGCACGCCGGATGGGTGAAGGCGATTCTGCAGGGCCACGCCGAAGTCGCCAAGGGGCTCGCGATCGACGTCCCCGTGCTCACGATGCTGTCGAAGAAGTTCGTGGCGCCCACGAAGTGGATGGAGGAATTGACACGAGTCGATTCCGTCATCGTCGTCGAGAACATTGCCGAAGCGGCGCTGAAGCTCGGCCCCTCCGTGTCGATCGAGCACATCGACGGGGCGATCCACGACATCTTCCTTTCCCGACGTGAGGTGCGGCAGGAGGCTTACGACCGGCTGGAACGCTGGCTGCGGGGGCCGCTGCCCCAACGCTGAGACATCGCGCCGCCTCGGCGCCGGCGGTCGGCGTTACTGGGCCTCGGCCCAGGCACACCACATCTCGCCCTCTTGGTCGTGGACCCCGACCAGCACCCAGCCGGGGAAGTCCTCGCCGTAGATGGGCCAGGGCTCGACCGAGAACACCCAGGTCGTTTCGCCACCGCTGACCTCCATTGCTTCGGCATCCGGCACCGCGTGCAGCGGCCCGCTGTAGGTCACCGACTCGTAGTCGCTCGCGACCGGGCACAGCCCGCCGAAGCCGCCCCTGGGGTCGACCTGCACCGGCCACCACTCCCCCTCATTGCGGGCTTCGACCGCGATGACGGTACGAACGCGCTCATCGGTTCCGGTCTCCGAACAGGCGAGCCCGGACTCCCCTATGTGACGCCGCGTCTCGTGAATCTCGACACCGCCGCCATCCACCGCTTCGACGGAGTGCAGGGCCGTCCCGCAGTGTGCCGCACGCGCGACCGGCAGCGTCACCTGTTTCGGATCCCCCTCCTCCGAGAGCCACAGGTACCACTGCTCTTCCACGGCGTTGCCATCGATGATGAAAATCTGCGCCGCGGCATCCATGAGGGCATCATCGTTCAGCTCAGTATGCACGACGTCACCGACCTCGTACTGCACGATGCCGTCTGTTGCGACGCCGTCCTCGAACTCCACCTGCACCGTTTCCGGCATGTTGCCGCCGGGTCGTATAGACCAGGTCAGGTTGCCGAAGTCGGTCTCCTCAAGACCGGTAGGGCTCTCATCGACGATTTCCTCCGCCTCCGGAGCAGGAGCATCCGATGGTGCTTCCTGCACGGGCGCAGCCGACTCCGAGCACGCCACGAGCAGCGCACTCAGCGCAAGACCGGCAATGAGGGCGCCCATGCGGTGACTGTGACTACGGGAGGCCATAGCCATAACGGTAGAGCGCGTTGGCCCGGTTTGCTATGGCTGTAACCGAATCGTAAGCATGTTGCTCAGCTACGACCCGCAGAGTCATGCGTCGCCCGCATCCCGAAACGGTGAAAAGACCGCCGCGGCTGGTACCCGCGGCAGCCTCTTTACGACCTCTTAGAGGTTAAGCCAATAGGGGCGATGAAGCGAGGATGCGCGGTGTGGTTTTTGAGCAAGGCGGAGTGGGAAGTGCGCAGTGGAGCTGCGCTCGAGGACGACAACGAAGCTCGAGAACCACAGCGCACACCGCAGCCACCGCAGCCTATTGGCGCGACCTCTTAGTCCCGTCCGTCAGAAAGCCAGGAGAATACGACGAAGAACGGGAACATCGCTAGCACCAAACCACCGAGGAACATGAGTAGCTCCCAGCCTTCGGTTCGGAATGCGATACCCATGAGGTAGAAACCGGCAAGCATGAGTGCGGTGAGAACCATGACGAGAATGACTGCGCCGAGCGACGGCGGTGCAGCGCTTCGCTGCTCGCCAGAAGAGATTTCGTCTGAGCTGATCGTGTCTGGCTGCTGTGAACTCACGAGCCCCTCCCAAGATGCGTAGATTACCGGTGCTCTTCTAGCTTACGCGAATCGAGCGGTCGCCGCGCCCACTAGAACGCCGGAGGCACACCGAGATCCTCGAGCGTCGTGCGCACGTGGTCGCTCGTGAGCGCACGTTGCACGGCGCCGATGGCCTCGGAGTCGGCATTGTCGGCGTGAGCGACCAGCCCGAGCCCGAAACGGTCGTCCGACTCTACTGCGATGCCATCGTCCTCAGGCGTGAGATCGATGTGGCGAGCGAAGGACGGCAGGTTGAACGCCGCATCGGCTTCCTCGTATGCGGTGTTGAGCTGCATGAGGTCGACCTGTGTGATATCGAGGTTCCGCGGGTTGTCGACGATGTCGCGCATTGTCGCATCGAAGGGCTCGGCGTCCGGGTCGAGTTCGATGATGCCTTCGCTAGCGAGCAGTTCGAGCGCACGGGCCGCGTTCGATCGGTCATTGGGAATCACGACGCTCCCGCCCTCCGGCAGTTCGTCGAGTGAGTCGAGAGACTGCGAGTAGAACGCGGCGACGACGTAGTAGACCGGCTGGATGAACACGAGGTCCGCGTCGTTCTTGTCGTTGTAGTCCTGCATGAACGGCTCGAACTGCACGAGGTTCGCATCGATCTCGCGATTGTGCACGAGCGTGTTCGGCTGCACGTAGTCGGAAACGGGAACGAGCTCGATCTCGTAGCCGTCCTCGATGACGTCCGCGGCGGCTTCGACGGCGTCGGTCATAGGGGTGACGGTTGCTGCAATCTGTACCGTGACGGTCTCGCCGTCAGCGGTTCCCGCGTCGCCGGATGCGCATCCCGTCGCTGCCAGGGCGAGCGCGGCGACCGAAAGAGCGGCAGTAGCGCGTAGACGCATGGTTGGTGTCCTTTCGTGGCGCGTATCAGCGGCGGTCGATGGCAACCGAGAGCCGGTGGCCCCCGACCTGCAGCAGCTGTACGCAGATGATGACGATCACGATCGTCGTGTACATGAGTGGGTAGTCGTATTCCTGGTAGCCGTAGCGGAGGGCGAAGTCACCGAGCCCGCCACCTCCGACGACACCCAGAACGGTGGAGTAGGAAATGATGCTGATGGATGCCGACGTGAGGGCGTAGACGAGGCCGGAGCGGGCTTCCACGAGCAGGAAGCGCGTGACCGTCTGGAAGGTGCTCGCTCCCATCGACCTTGCCGCGACGAGTACGCCGGAGGGCACTTCGAGCAGAATCTGCTCGACGAGTCTCGCATAGAGGGCGACCGCGACGAAGCAGAGAGGGAACGTCGCTGCGGCAGTGCCGAACGTCGTGCCGTACACCGTGCGCGTGAGCGGAATCATGAACACGACGAACAGCAGGAAGGGGAAGGACCGCACGACGGTCACGTAGAGGTTCGCAATGTGCCAGATCGGCTTCGATTCACGGACGCCGCCGGGTCGCGTGAGGAAGATCGTGACACCGACCGGCAACCCTATGAGTACGGCGGCCGCGAGCGACCAGCCGAGCATGTAGCCGGTTTCGGCTAATGCGACCGTGATCTGGTCGGCGTTCGCGGTGAGTGAATCGACGATCGTGTCGATGAAGTCGTTCATGCCTCGAGTACCCGCTTCGCGTGGTCGAGATAGGTGCCCTGCTCACCGCGATCGGCTTTCGCAACCGGCACGGCCGCTTTCAGCTCGCCCCGTTCGAGGATGACGGCCCGATCGCAGATGGTCTTCACGGCGGCGAGCTCGTGGGTGACGAGCGCGATGGTCGTGCCGAAGTCATCCCGCGTCGCGGCGAGCAGACGGAGAATGTCGGATGTCGTGCGTTCGTCGAGCGCGGAAGTCGGCTCATCGCAGAGCAGGAGCGTCGGCTGGGTGATGAGTGCCCGCGCGATGGCAACGCGCTGCTTCTGCCCTCCTGACAGCTGTGCGGGGAAGTGCTTGGCTCTATCCGCTAGCCCCACGTACTCGAGCAATTCCGCGACGAGTTCCGGGTTTTTTCGACGCTGCAGCCGGAGCGGCAGTTCGACGTTCTGCGCAACCGTGCGATTCGAAAGGAGATTGAACGACTGGAACACCATGCCGATGCGATGCCGCATCCGACGTCGTTCACGCTCTCGCACGGGCGCGGGATCCATCCCGTCGATGAGCACTCGGCCGCCCGTCGGCCGCTCCGTGGCGTCGAGCAGGCGCAGGAGGGTCGATTTGCCGGCTCCGGATTCGCCGACGATCCCGACGATCTCACCGCGCTGGATTTCGAGGTCGATTGCATCGAGCGCGACGGTGCCATTGCTGTATCGAACCGTGACGTTTTCGAGCGCGGCGGCCGGGCCCACCGAGTCCATGCACACCCTCCGATTCGATCTTTTAGTATCCGGTTAATTATACAGCTCAATTGAATTCACCGGCGCGCGTTGCAATTTCCTGCTCGGCGCGCCCGGTGCGTAGTGCCGGGGACGAGACTTGGCACTGTGCTCGAACACGGCAAGCGCTGCTGCGCATCAGCTCGAACCGCGAAAGTGGCCGTGACTCACAGTTGCTCCGGCAGCGGCAAAGGACATGGGCGTCGGCCTCAGAGTCTGACGGGAGGGCACCGAGACACGGCGCTGCGCTTCAGAACCGGCAAGAACCGCCGCCTCTCGGTACAAAACCCGAAAATCGCCGCATCTCGTGACCACCGCTGGGGCGACAGACTTGGGCACCCGAGGGTTGCAGTCGTCGCTGTCAACGGACTTACATCACCACCGTCAGCGGCCATCCTAGTGACAAAACAGGCACTAATGACCGGAGACAGCATCCCGTCCCTGCCGCCTACATGAATCTGAAATACGACAAGATGCACCGAAAGACGGCGATCCGTTACTCAACCGGCAAAATCCGCCGCCTCTCAGCGCGAATCGTGAAAAACGCCGTGTTTCGCGGCTTCACGCACAAGGCGCGACCGACTACCCGAGCGTCGAGACGATGGCAGCTCGGAGTTCGGGATGCTCGAACACGAAGCCCGTTTCTTCCAGTACCGAGGGGCGTACATCAGCGTCCACGGTCAGCATCGAGGTGACGGCTTCCGGGCTCAGCACGGTCTTCAGCGTCCACTCGGGAGCGGGCAGCCAGTACGGTCGCTCGAGATAGCCCGCGAGCGCCAGACCGATGTCGTTCTGCGTGACGATGTCCGGTGCTGCGAGGTTCACGGGCCCCGCAACGTTGTTGTCGATCACGTGGAGGATTGCTCGTACCTCGTCTTCGAGTGTGATCCACGGCCACTTCTGCGTGCCCGCACCGAGCGGACCGCCAGCACCGAGCCGCGTCAGTGCGATCATGGGCGCGAGCACACCCTTGGGGTCGAGGATTGGCGCGGTGCGCAGCAGCGTCACGGGCGTCACCGACTCGATGCGGCACGCCATGGCCTCCCACGCAATGCACAGCTTTGCCAAGAAGGTCTGACCCGGAGGCGACTGCTCCGTCACAACAGCGCCAGGAACACTCCCGTAAAACCCGACGGCAGACGCCGAGATGAATGCGGGCGCGTCACTGCCCAGGGCCGCAATGGCATCCGTGATCGTTCGCGTGCTGTCGAGCCGTGAGTTGACGAGTGCCTTGCGGTAGTTGTGCGTCCAGGGCAGGCGGCCGACGCTCGCCCCGCTGAGGCAGATGACGGTATCGGCACCCTCGATGGCATCCGGTTCCAGTCGCCCTGCTGCCGGGTCCCATTCGCGCTCGTCGTGACGCTCGGGCGGGCGCCTCACGAGCTTCGTGACGGAATCTCCACGCTCTCGCAACCGGTCGGTAAGCGCCGTTCCGATAAGGCCGGAAGCGCCGGCGATAACAACCTGACGGGTCATACGTACCCCCATTCGTTACCACCAGCCTAGGAGATCGCGTGTGACGATGTCGCTCCTGCCGGCAGGGTGAGTCGCCCGCGACGCCGAACCCCGTCGAGAAACGCACAGGACCCGAGCCCCACGCCTACCGGCAGCGCAGTAATGCGCCCACGGGATGCGGCATCACGCTAGAAGCGGCGAACGCGAGTTCGGTGATCTCCGTCATTCCGGCCGGGAATCGCACGGCGACGCGTACCCCGAATCGAGTTGACCTTCGTGTCGCTTCCCGTCGCCGGGCGAGTTTCCACACGGGTCTCGGCTTCGAAGTGATGCGTCTTGTCGGTGTTGCGGTAATACCGGTAGATCATCCAGTACACGACCCCACCGCCGACGGGGCCGGCGAGCAACAGCGCGAGAAGGTAGCCGTCCGACGACGAGCTCGCGATCGGCAGAACGGTCGCAAGTGCAATCAGGAGTGTGTTCATAGCGTTGCCACCAATGCTGCTATCGCTGCGCCTTCAATGATCGTGCCGGAGGTAATCGCCGCGATCCACAAGCGACCGTGCGAGACCGGGATGCTCCCCATCGTTTCGCCAGTGCGCGCGTTGACAGCGATGTAGTGCACCATGTTCTTGCCGCGCTCGGTGTGATAGTACGAATACAGCCATACCGGCAGATACATCGACACCCAGCGTGTGCCGCGAACGTTGATCCGCTCGGCCTCCCACCGCACTCCACGACCGTAGTTGCGAATGGACTCGGTCAACCGCGAACGACCTATGGACAGCAGCTGGTTCTCGAGCACCGGCTCCAGATGCGAGACGTCCTGGTCGCGCTTCTCCGACGAGAACCCGTTCAAGTAGTTCGCGTTCCATCGCACAGCGTTCTCGGTATCGAACGGCAGGATCGTGTTGATGATGTTGTTCGTGTTGACGAGCGTGTTCATGTCGGCTCGCTCGGCAGACGACTCGAGGGTGAGGTCGTCGGTCATGAAATCGAGGTGACGCTCCACTCGGTACACGTCCGCGTCGTACACGGTCTCGCGCTTATCGCCCCGCTTGCGCGTGTACTGGCGCGTCTGCACCTCGCCTTCGCCGACAGCGTCGACGCTCGCATTCGCGTCGACGACCATGTAGGGCATGTACACACCAGCGACGTTCTCCGGCCGGAATTCCTTCCGGAACGTACGATCGGCGAACATCTTGCGCTTGTTGGTGAACTCGCGGATTCGCTCGATCGCCTGATCGCGCGTGAGCGCGAATGGCAAAACGGCATCCGGAACAGCCCCGTTCGGGATCTGCTCGTTGACGGTCAGATTGTGCCGGCACCAGTGGCAGCGCGCCGACATCGCCTCGGCCGTATTGACGACGACTTCGGCACCGCAGCCGGAGCACTTCATCGTCACGATCTCGTTGACGTCCGCCTGAATCTCGGCGGCGCCCGTGCCGATGACGGTGCCGCGAAGATCGGAGATCGGCACATTGCCGAGCTTGTTCTGATCGAACTGCTTCTCCGACCATTCGTGGCGGCAGAAGAGGCACATCAGCATACCGGAGGAGGCGCGCAGCTGAATGTCCGTCGCACCGCAGCGCGGGCACCGGTTGACGCCGTCCTGCAGGTTCTGGTTGCTCGTATCGACCTCCCGGAGCCCATCCGTCGTCGCTCCGGTCAGGTCCGCGAGCTGCTCCTCAGGCGTCTGTTGCCCAGGCGTCTGTTGGCCCGGCGTCTGTTGCCCGGGTGGTGGATGGCCGGGCGCCTGCGGAGCGGCAGGAGCGGGTGCCCCCTGCTGCTGGTGCGGAAGCTGTGCAGGAGCCGATGGCTGCGCAGTCTGCTGCTGCGCCGTGTGAGGAGCCTGCATCTGCTGTTCGGGGACAACGGGCGGATGCTGCTGTGTGTGGCCAGCGGGAGGCTGGGTGGGCGGCTGCGCGCCGGGGGTGGGTTGCCCCTCCCCCGGCTGCTGTACGTAGGGACCGTTCATGATGCTGCTGCTCTAGAGGCCGAGAGCTTTCGCTTTGGCCGCGTCGTAGTCGTCCTGCGTGATGAGCCCGGCATCCAGCATTTCCTTGAGCTTGGTGAGCTTCGCGAACGAATCCTCTTCCGCGGGCGCCGCCTGGGGCGGGGGTGCTGAAGGTGGCTGCTGGTGTGGCGCCTGCTGCGGTGGATGCGCCGGTGCCGACTGCGGCGGGGGTGCCTGCTGCGCATTGGGGCCGACGCCGGGCACCGGTTGCTGGAGCCCGCCGAGCCCTGCTGTTCCGGCGGCCATGCCCATGCCGAAGATGCCGCCGGTGCCGCTCGTTTCGCCTGCCGATTCGAAACCGGCTGCAACCGAGGCCTGCAGGTTCGAGTTGCCTCGCGAGCCCGACAGTGCATCCGCGCGCTGCACGTTCTTGAGCAGCTCGCGCGTGTTCTCGTCGTATTCGATCGAGATGATCGCGGTGGAGATAATCGCGAGCCCGCGCCCAGAGCTCCACTGGTAATTGTTCTCGACCGCTGCCGAGAGGCTCTGCGCGAAGCCGACGGAGTCCTGTTGGATGCGCGTGATGCGGTTGCCCTTGGACGGGTCGTTCGTGTACATCGAGAATGCGGGAGCAAGCGAACCGACGACTTCGTTGAACAGCTGCGCCGCTGCGTCGTTGTCGATGTCGGTGAAGTCGAACACCTGGCCGGGCTGCAGGTACTTGGCCGGCACGAAGCCCTTGATGAAGAGAATGGGGTCGATGATGCGCATCGTGTAGGTGCCGCGTGTAACCGCGCCCACCTGCGCGTTCATGTAGGCGTCATCCCAGTAGATTTCCGACTGCGTGCCGAAGCGATTGTTGGGGAGCTCCTTGAGCGAGACGAAGAACGCGCGCTGCTGTGCGCTGGGGCGGCCGCCGAACTTGAAGCGCTCCCACGAGGTCTTGATCAGGGGGCTGACGAAGCCGTTGCCTGCGAACATCGACTGGGAGTCCTGGGCGTCCGAGTTCCACTCGTAACCGCCGGGTTCAGCGGCGAAACCGGTAATGGCGCCGTCCTGCATCAGCACGAGACCGTAGCCCTCGGGCACGACGATCTTGCTGCCGTTCGTGATCACACCGTCTGAGGCGCTCGTGTTCGATCCTCGGCCAGCGTTCGTGCCGTTGGGCACCGCGGCGAACAGTGCCGCTGTTGGCGAAAGGCCGCCCGGCACCGTATAGAAATCACGCCACTGGTCTCCGAGTGCGCCACCGACTGCGCCCGCTATTGCCTTGAAAAGCCCCATTGCTGCCTCACGTTCGTAGATGGAGAGGGAGATCGAATCGATGGTCGATCCGGCTTTCAGTGTACTGGGGGTTTGGTGATCGAAGCTCAGAGAATCGTGCATGGGGCAGACGGGCGCAGTGAGTCATGCGTACCGGGACGGGTAATCGAGCGTTACCGACGTGCTGGAGACCGCATCCACTATTTCGTTCGGCGCCGTGGTGAAGACTGCTCGCGTGGCCCCGGGCGGCGCACGTTCACCAACCTGACGGCCACGATTATCGCATTGGAGGCCGACCGACAGGCGAACTCGTTGACAGTGACCGCTGTCCGACATCACGCGCGACACCTTCCACCGGTGTGCGCGGAGCCCGACCGCACTGCCGGCGGTGCTGACGGGGGCGACGGAATCGAGCATCGAATACGCGGCATCCGGCACGATCGACGCCTGCCCGCAGTGGCGGAGGAGCTGGAAGCAACGCTGCGTAACTGAAGGAGATGCTGTTCTGCCGCCACCAGTAGCCGTTACGCTTGCGCCATGCCTGTCTTCGATCATCTCGGTATCACCGTCAACGACCTGGCCAGATCGACAGCACAGTTCGATGCTGTCATGCAAGCGCTCGGATTCGACCGCGAGGATGCGGACGGTTCCGTCGCGTGGTGGAAGGAAGGCGAGTCGGAGCTCATCCTCTTTCCCGTCAGGGACGCTCCCGACGGCTCGCACGTTCACGGCAGGGTCGGCTGGCAGCACCTCGCGTTCGCGCTGGACTCCAGGGCGGATGTCGACCGGCTGCACGCTGTCGCTACCGGCGCGGGCTGGTCGGTTGTGCGCGATCCCAAGCTGTTCCCGCGATTCAACGAGCGCTATTACGCATCGTTCGTCGAGGACGACAGCGGCATCCGGATCGAGTTCATGCACAACCCTCCGCCGGAGAACGCCGACAGCTGACGCCAGGAAATCAGAGGTCGCGCGACCAAGCGCGGGAGTGGCCCGTCAGCCGATGGTGCCCTCGGCGTCCTCGACGCTCTTCAGCTCATAGCCGTCACCGGATGTACCGTGCAATGCTGAGAAATCGGCCGCCGAAACGGGAACAACCTGATAGGAGTCGGAGTCCAGGTCGATCAGCAAGAGCCGCTGCCCTACGCGCCGGAGTGCCGCGTCTGCGGCTCTCACGAGATCGCTCGCCATGCGCGGTTCGGAGTCGCGCCGCTCATCACCCCATGCGGGAGGGCGAAGCTTTAGCGCGACACAGGCTCTTTCGATCTGCTCGTTGACCCAGGCGGCTTCATCACCCTTCCAGTCGAGCCAGATGATCGTACCGAGGTCTTGCCCGATCCCGGTGATGAGCATCCCATCGGTCGGGGCATCGCCGAAGCCGTCATCGAGGGCCGGGTAGCGCTGCAGCAGGGCTTGGAGCCCCTCGATCGCAAGCGTGTGTCGACTATCCCGCAGGCGGGCGTTGCCTGCCGGGGGTCAGCACACTGCGCTCGATCAGATCGTTCGGTATGCCGTCGCGCGACGTTCACGGCTTCGGCCGCTGCCGCGCCGCTTCGTTGCTGCCGGTACCGGTTGCATCGTCTCCCCGTTCGTCCGGGTCGGCGAACGTGAGGAGTTCCTCAAAGGGAGATTTTCCGTTGCTGAGCCTGACCAGTGCGGTCGTGTACAGCCCTTTCGACTCGGTGATCACGACATCTCTCCCACCGGATTTCGCCGCCGCGGGGATGGCATAGATCGAACGCGTGAGCTGTTCGGCCGGAACGGCCGGGTCGAGAGCGAGCCTGAACATCCCGAACTCGAATGTCGTGAGGAACAGTCTGCGCAGCGCGGGGTGCGCCCCGCTCCTCAGCGGCTTCGTCACATCGGCGTTGAATCCAATGCAGACCACGACCTGTTCCGCGCCGGCGGCGGAGGCCGCCTTATGGCCGAGCTTCTGCACGAGACCCACGGCTCGCTGCCCCCGAGTATCGACCACCGCCACGCCCGTCGTTAGCTCCCACGGAATCTCCAGTGTCTCAGCGACGATCATGCCTCGCCGCGAGAGTCGAAAGTATGTGTCGGACGCACCTGCCGCCCGCAATTTCCGGCGCAGCCCCAGCAGGAAGAAGAGCAGGAGCACCGTGACCACAATGAAGAGCGCGACAAGCACGTATGTCGCGACTCTGCCGATGTCGGTGAACAGCAGCAGCGCGCCGAGACCGAGACTGACGGCGAGCGTCAACGCTATGGCGGCCAGCACTGCTGTATTGCCGCGAAGCTTCTTGACGAGTCGTTCTTTGTCGACGACGACAGCGAACTCCCTGCCTTCGTTGAAGAAGTCCACCCAGTCGTGGAAGAGCGGATGCTGGGGTGGCTGCGGGGCAGTGCTCATTCGTCGAGAATAACCCAGGCGCACTCAGCACCTTTCCGCGCTCGTCTGGGCGGACAGATTCGTGCATCGAGTGCGCCTCATCGAGTCCGCTGAGCGATCCCTCGGCTCAGTCGCGCGTCTCGATCGCGTAGGTCCGGATTTCGGCGATCTTCGCGGTCTTCGCGGTACTCGCGAACCGGAACATATGGCTGAAGTGCACGCGAACACCGTCGGCTTCGAA
>NZ_CAMEFJ010000074.1 GCF_945915485.1 uncultured Agrococcus sp. | reverse complement strand
CGGTGAGCGCGTCGATGTAGTTCTCCAGGCCCCACTCCATCGAGAGCGCGGTGGGAGGCGAAATTGCGGCGACGTTCTCGACGCCGACGATCTGCGCGATCGTACCCGCCTCGTTCTGCGGCAGCAGCTGCCCCTGATCGGATGCGAGGAAGGCGTCCATCTGCTCCTGCGTGTCGGCGTAGAGCACGAGCACGTCGCTTTCGACGCTGTCGAGTTCTTCCGTCGCGATCGTGCTGTAGAACGGCGATTCTCCCGTGTTCAGGTCGACGAGCGCGGGGGCCGAAGCGAAGCCGAGGTCGTACGAGAACTCAGCACGGGCATCCGCATCCGTATACACGAAGAAGGTGTCGCTCGACTCGAGGGCGCTGATGATCGTGACACCGTCGAACTCGGGATGCGCTTCCGCTTCTGCCGCGATGAGGTCGTCGATGCCGGTCAGCAGCTCGTCGACCTGCTCCGTCTTCCCGAGTGCTTCACCGACGATCGCGATGACCTCGCGCCACGGTGTCGCCCACGCTTCTTCCGGGTAAGCGATGACCTTGAGCCCCATCTCCGTCAGCTGGTCGTACTCCTCCTGCGTTATGCCGGAGTACGGCGCGAGGAAGACCTCGGCGTCGAGGGATGCGACCTGTTCGATCGGCACCTCGCCGGTCGACGAGTCCAGCATCGTCGGCGTCTCGGCGCCGAGCTCGTCGAGACGTTCGGAGATCCAAGGCAGAACGCCCTCGTCATCGCCGCCGTAGGGCTGCGTCGGCATGGCCACCGGTACGGTGTCGAGCGCGACGGCAGCATCCGCCGCTCCCCATCCCCACGTGATGACGCCGCTCGGCGCCTCCTCGATCGTCGTCTCGCCGAAGGCGTGCTCGATCGTGACGGGGAACGCGCCTTCCGACACCGAGTCGTGGGCCGTCTCGTCTCCGTCGGTGCCGCCATCGTCGCTCGAGCATCCTGTGAGCACGAGTGCGCTCGCTGCGAATGCCGCGACGACAGCGCCTAATCTCTTGGACTTCAGCATTGCCGGAGTCTCCTTTCCTTTGTTATGAAGCCTTGGACTCCGCGCCGGGTTTCGGCACGACCATGGGTGTTCCCGTCAGCGGGTCGTCGATCACGATCGCCTCGAGTTCGAACGCTTCCCGCAGCACATCCTCCGTGAGCACGTCGGCCGGCGGGCCCTCCGCGAGGATGCCGCCCTGCCGCATCACGACGAGCGTGTCTGCGAAGCGAGCGGCCAGGTTCAGATCGTGCAGCACGGTCACAACCGTCGCGCCGCGTTCGAGGCGCTGGGCGGCTAGAAGTTCGAGCACCTCGAGCTGATGCGTGAGATCGAGGAAGCTGGTCGGCTCGTCGAGCATCAGGATGCGCGGCGTCTGCGCGAGCGCCATCGCGATCCAGACGCGCTGCCGCTGCCCTCCGGAAAGCTCCCCGACCGGGCGTGCCGCGAGCTCGATGAGATTCGTCGCGGCCATCGCCGAGTCGACCGCGTGGGCGTCATCGTCCGAGAAGCTGCCGAACAGTCCGCGGTGCGGGTACCTGCCGCGTGCGACGAGCTCGGCGACCGTCAGTCCCTCGGGTGCGGACGGATGCTGCGGCAGCATCCCGACGACGCGGGCGAACGCCTTCCGCGGCAGCAACCTGGCGTCCTCGCCATCGAGGAGCACCGTACCGTCGAGCGGGTTCAGGATCCGGGCGAGGGTCGACATCAGCGTCGACTTGCCGGATCCATTCGCCCCGAGAAGCGCCGTGAACGAGCCGGGCCGGATCGTGAGGTCGAGCCCCTCTGAGATCTTCACGCCCGAATACCCGGTCGTGAGTCCGCTAGCGCTGAGAGCGGGTGCATCGGTCACGTGCGTTGTCCTTTCGGTCTGGCCAGCAGCCACAACAGGTAGACGGCGCCCACCATGCCGGTGACGATGCCGACGGGAACGGACTTCCCCAGTGCATACTGCGCCGCAAGGTCCGAGAGCGGCATGATGACAGCGCCGACGAGTGCCGACGCGGCGATGACGGCCGAGCCGCGGCCGACCATCCCCCGAGCGATTGCGGGTGCGGACAGCGCAACGAACGCCACGGGGCCGATGAACGCCGTCACGGACGCCGCGAGGAAGACCGCCGTGACCAGAATCCAGGTGCGTGCGGAGCCGACGGCAACACCGAGCCCCGCAGCACGTTGCTCACCGAGTTCCAGCTGCGGCAGGATGCGCGAGGCGGCGAACACGAGCGGCGTCGCGACCGCGAGCACCGCCAGCAGAACCCAGACGTCGCGCCACGGAGTCGCGTCGATGCTGCCCGTGATCCAGCGCAGTGCATCCTGCGCCCGATTCAGCTGCGCGCGCTTGATGATGAATCCGACGATCGCGATGCACACGAACGCGATACCGACGCCGGCGAGCACGATGCGATAGGAACTCGCGCCCTGCCGGCTCGCTGCGATGAGCAATATGCCTGCGATGACGCTGCCTCCGAAGAACGCGGCGCCTACGAGCGCGAACCCGGTGAGGCCGAAGATGAGCGTTCCGGCGACCGCCGCGACGGATGCTCCTCCCGAGATGCCGAGCAGTTCGGGGCTTGCGAGCGGGTTGCGCAGCAGCGATTGCATGATCGCGCCGGACACCGCAAGGCCGACACCGCAGGCGATCGCCATCAGCAGTCTCGGCAGGCGAACGTTGAACACGATGTACCGGTCGCGGTCGGACCCGCCGCCGGTGAGCGTATCGAGCACTTCGAGAATCGTCAGCGGGTAGTCGCCGATCACCATCGTGGCAGCGATAACGGCCACGAGCGCGGCCGCGAGCGCCGAGCAGACGACAAGCGAGCGGTTCCGAGTGCCGTGCAGCACGGCTCGTGCCGGCGATAGCGTCATAGCGTCACCATCGTTCTGCGCAGCACGATGCCGACGAGCACGGGGGCGCCGATGAACGCGATCACAAGACCGACCTCGACCTCTCCCGGCGCGAGCACACGGCCGACGATGTCGGCGGCCAGCACGAGCGCCGCTCCGAGCGGAATGCCGATCGCGATGATCCAGCGATAGTCGACACCGACGATCGCGCGGAGCACGTGCGGCACGACAAGGCCGGCGAACACGATGGGGCCGGCGATGGCCGTCGCCGAACCGCAGAGCACGACGATGAGCACGGCCGCGAACAACTGCGTGGCGCGAACCGAGTGGCCGAGTGCACGAGCGGTCGACTCACCCATGGCGAGCAGGTTGAGCCCTCCTCCGACCGGGATGCTGACGAGCACGCCGACGATGATGAGGGGTGCAACCCAGATGACCGACTCGAGGTCACGGCCGGTGAGCGACCCTACCGACCAGAAGCGGTAGGTGTCGAGCGCCGTTGTCGCGGTGTTCAGAACGTACATGCTCACCGCGGTCAGCCCCGCGGTGACCGCCGCGCCCGTGAGCGCGAGCTTGACCGGGCCTCCGCCATCCCTGCCGCGAGTTCCGATCGCCATGACGAGCGCGGCGGCGAGCGCAGCTCCGACGAGTGCGAAGAGCGTGAACCCGCCGGGGTTCGTGATGCCGAGCGCCGTGATCGCGATGAGCACCGCAACGGATGCCCCTGCGTTCACGCCCAGCAGGCCCGGATCGGCGAGCGGATTACGCGTCAGGCCCTGCATGAGAGAACCCGCGACGCCGAGCGCTGCGCCCGCGAACACCCCGATCACAGTGCGCGGAGCCCGCTGCTGCAGCACGACGCTCGCGTCGTTGCTCTCGGTGTCTGCTCCTGTGAGAATCTGCAACACGGTGGCAGGGTCGACGTCGCGGCTGCCGATCGCTAGGCTTCCCAGCGTCGCGAGCATCAGCAGTGCGACCGCAACGACGGCAGTTATGACGCCTTTTGCGGCCGTGGTCACGACTGTCGTTCCGCCTGACCGTGCCGCCAGTACCCCATGAATGCCACGCGCTTGCGGTCGACGCCCTGCTCGCGCACCAGCAGTCGCCGGATGGTCTTGATCGCCATCGACTCCCCCGCGATCCACGCGTAGAACTCGCCGTCGCTGTCGGCGGGGCTCTCCCAGAGCAGCTCTCGGTCGACATCGACAGGGTCGAGCTCCTGCTGCACGGGAGCGGCCGCTGCCGCAATAACGTCTTGCGCGCCCTGTGCCCACTGACGAACCGCGTCGATGAGCAGTGCACCGTGGTCGGCATCCTTTCTCGGAATCCAGCGGATGCTCGCACTCGCGCGCGTCTTGATATCGAAGACGTCGCCGGCGTCCGGCACTTCGATGAAAGCGTCGACGCTGAACTCGGGCCCGAGCTGTTCGAGGATGCCCGCGATCGCCGGCGCCGCCGTCTCGTCGCCCGCGAGCAGCACGCGCCTGGCGGTGCCGGGGTGCCAATCGCTGCCCGAGGACGAGAACTCGGACTGCTCGTCGGGGGCGACGATGACGAGCTCATCGCCCTCTTCGGCGCTCTGCACCCATGCGCTCGCAGGCCCGCCATCGCCGTGGAGCACGAAGTCGATGTCGATGGTTCGCTGCTCCTGGTCGGGGTAGCGGATCGTGTAGGTGCGCATGCATCCGCGCTCTTCGAGCGGAAGCTCGCGCCAGTTCGCGTACCAGTTGCCTGAGCCGATGCAGGTCTCGTCGCGCTGCCCGAAGTCGCCGAGTGGTGCGTCATCGCCGGGGATGACCAGTTTGACCCTTTGGTCGAGACCCGTGAGGCCGACGGTATCGAACTCGTCGCAGCCGAACGTGACGCGGAGGATGTTCTCGGCGATGAAGCGTTTGCCCATCATTCTGGTGACGAAGGGGCGGTACGCGGGCCTCGTGGGTGTCTGCTGAACGGTCACCGCACAAGGTTAGGCTAACCTAACCGGCTTTGTCGAGCGGTAGGCAGATCGCGCGCAAGTCGCCACAATGGAAGTGCACGACAACGCAGAGGAGGAAACCATGACCTACGATCCCTATGCCGCGCTTCCGGACGTTGCCGAATTCACCGTGACATCCACGTCGTTCACCGACGGGGCTGCGCTGCCTGCGCCGCAGGTGAGCGGCGTCATGGGTGCGGGAGGCGAGGACAAGTCACCGCAGCTTGCCTGGTCGAACGCACCGGAAGGAACCAGAAGCTTCGCACTGACGTGCTTCGACCCCGACGCCCCGACGGCCAGTGGCTTCTGGCACTTCGCAGCGCACGGCATCCCAGCGGACGTGTCGTCGTTCGACGAGGGTGCTTTCACGCTCGATGCGGTCGAGGCTGCGGTTGCCGACAGTGTGCGAGTACTTCGCAACGACGGCGGTGTGCGCGGATTCGTCGGAGCAGCACCACCTCCCGGGCACGGCGATCACCGCTACATGTTCGTTGTGCACGCCCTCGACGTCGAAAATCTCGACATCGACGAAAACGCGTCGCCGGCGCTGCTCGGCTTCATGTTGTTCGGCCACACGCTGGGCCGAGCGCGAATCACCGGCACCTTCGGGCGCTAGGGGGCGCGGGACCCGTGGCTCGCCCGTCCGCCGCGGAGCGTGTCACGAAATGTTGACGCTGCGGTCAACTGTCGCGAAATGCGGCCCGTACTGTCATCTTTTGCCAATGGGGCCGTTTTTCGTGACGCCTGCGTACGAAACATCCTGGGGATGGCTAGTCACAGCGTAACGAAACGCAACAATTGTGCGTTGGCATGCAACATACGAGAGACTGGCAGCTGCAGTTTTCAGCCGCCGAGCGGTCGCGGCGCTGCCTCAGGAGTTCCCTTGATCGATATCGAGCACGTTTCCCGTGTCTTTGGCACGGGTCAGAACGCTGTCACGGCGCTGCAGGATGTCTCCCTGCACGTCCCGGCAGGCAGCATCTTCGGTGTCGTCGGTCAGTCAGGTGCCGGAAAATCCACGCTGCTGCGCATGGTCAACGCCCTCGACCGACCCGACGCCGGGCGCATCCGAGTGAACGGGCAGACGATTTCGAACGCGGACCCGCGCGATGGCGGAGAAGCCGGCATCGTCGGAGCGGCTCTCGCCAGGGCACGACACGACATCGGCATGGTGTTCCAGCACTTCAACCTCGTCGGCAACCGCACGGTCGTGCAGAACGTCGAATTCGCACTCGAAGCAACCGGCACTCCCCGCGCCAGAAGACGACCGAAGGCACTCGAGATGCTGGACCTCGTCGGTCTCGCGCATCGCGCCGACGATCGGCCATCCCAGCTCTCGGGTGGTCAGCGGCAGCGCGTCGGCATCGCACGAGCCCTCGCATCCGAGCCGAGCATCCTGCTCAGTGACGAAGCGACGAGCGCGCTCGACCCCGAAACGACACGGCAGATCCTCGACCTCATCAAACGCCTGTCGCGCGATCTCGGCCTCACGGTCATGCTCATCACGCACGAGATGGAGGTCGTCAAGCGCATCTGCGACTCGACAGCGCTCATGGAGCACGGCCGAGTCATCGAGTCCGGCACGCTCGAGGAGCTGATCGGCACACGAGAGAGCCGAGTCAGCCAGCAACTCTTCCCGGTCGGCGACCATCCGCCGACACCGGGCAACTCGGTCGTCGACATCACGTACTCCGGCCTCGACTCGAACAACGCGGTGATCGCGCGAACGGCCCGTGAACTCGATCTCGACCTGTCGATTCTCGGGGCCGCGATGGAGACCGTCAACGGTCGCCAGATGGGGCGCACACGGCTCGCGATCCCCGGCGGGGATGCGCAAGCGCAACGGGTCGTGGATGCCGTCAGTCGCCCGGGCATCACGGCCTGGATCGTGCAGGAGGTCGCACGATGATCGACATCACCTCCCCCGACTTCTGGCCGGAACTGTTCTGGACCCTGCTCGCGGGCACCTGGGAGACCATCTACATGGTCGGCATCGCGATGATCATCACCCTGATCGTCGGCCTGCCGATGGGCATCGTCGTGGTCGGCACCGAGAAGGGGCGCTTCCTCGAGGCCCCGTTCGGTCAGCGGTGGATCGGTGCTGCGCTGCACCACAGCATCACGTTCATCGTGAACCTGGGGCGATCGGTGCCGTTCATCGTGCTGATGATCGCGTTGATTCCGGTGACGCGTGCGCTGCTGGGCAGTTTCGTCGGGACGGGGCCGGCCATCCTGCCGCTCACGGTCGTGGCGATTCCGTTCTTCGTCCGTATCGTCGAGATCGCGATCCGCGAAGTCGACCCCGGGCTCTTCGAAGCGGCGGAGTCGCTGGGCGCGTCTCGCTGGCTGACGGTACGCCGAGTGATCATGCCGCAAGCGACCCCCAGCATCATCCTCGGTTCCGCGACGACGCTGACGTCGATCATCAACTTCTCGGCGATGGTGGGCGTTGTCGGCGGTGGCGGTCTCGGCCAGGTTGCCGTCACCTACGGGCAGCAGCGCTACTCGTGGGTGCACATCGTCTTCGTGATTCTGATTCTGTTCGTACTGGTGCAAGCGATTCAGGGCGTTCTGACCGCGCTCGCGAAGCACTACGGCCTCCCCGTTCCGCGACGTCGCTGGTTCGGTCGCCGACGCGATGCCCAGGATGCGCTGCTCGCATCCGAAGCGAACATCCCGCACGAGACACCAACTGACCCCTCATTAGAAGGAGACCGGAAATGACCAAGCGCAACCTGCGCCGCATCGCCACCGCGATCACCGCATCCGCTGCCGTCATCGCACTCGCTGCCTGCTCGGGCGGAGCGGACGGCGGAGACGACCTCGAGACGATTCGCGTCGGCGCCCTGCCCGTGCCGGCCGGCGACATCCTGCAGTTCGTCGACGAGAATCTCGCCGAAGATGCCGGCATCAGCATCGAGTACGTCGAGTTCAACGACTACAACACACCGAACCCTGCTCTCACGGATGGCTCGAACGAGGCCAACCTCTTCCAGAACACCGACTTCATGGACACCTACAACGAGCAGGCCGGCGGCGACCTCGTGTCGGTCGGCGATGTGTACCTGCCCGCTGCGGCGTTCCACTCGCACGAGTACACGAGCTTCGACGACCTGCCGGACGGCGCGACCATCGCCGTGCCGAACGACCCGACGAACGAGGGCCGAGCGCTGAAGATGCTCGCCGCCGCCGGTCTGATCGAGGCGACGGACGACGTGCACAATCTCGACGGCGTGACCTCGAATCCGCGCGGATTCGAATTCCTCGAAGTGGAGAACGCGACATTGCCGCTCGCGCTCGACGACGCCGATGTTGCCTTCGTGACGGCAGCCTTCGCCATCCCGGCTGGACTCACGGCTGAGACGGCGATCCTGACCGAGACCGAAGACTCCGACTACTACAACGCTCTCGTCACGACCGCCGAGCTCGCCGAAGACCCGGCGCTGCAGACGCTGTACGAGCTGCTGACCTCACAGGAGACCGCCGACTTCATCAACGAGCACTGGGAAGGGCTGATCATCCCCGCAACCGGCGAGTGAAGTTGCGCCACGGTGATTGAATGGACTGGTGCAGATTCATAACGTCAACATCCGCGGCTTCGCTTCAGACAACTACTCCGGCGTGCACCCCGAGATTCTCGAGGCCATCGCAGCAGCCAATGAGGGGCATCAGTCCGCTTACGGCAGCGATGCGTACACCGAACGGCTGCAAGACGTGCTGCGTGAGCACTTCGGACCCGCCGCCCAGGGGTATCCCGTCTTCAACGGCACGGGGGCGAACGTCGTCGCGCTGCAGGCGACGCTCCCCCGCTGGGGTGCGGTCGTAGCGGCGTCGAGCGCGCACATCCACGTCGACGAGTGCGGCGCCCCCGAGCGGGTCGGCGGCATGAAGCTGCTGACGGTGCCTACGCCGGACGGCAAGCTCACCCCCGAGCTCGTCGATCGCGAAGCGTGGGGGTGGGGCGACGAGCACCGTGCGCAGCCCCTCACGGTGTCGATAACGCAGTCGACCGAGCTCGGCACCCTCTACACGGCCGACGAGATTCGCGCGCTTGCCGATCACGCGCACGATCACGGGATGCTGCTGCACGTCGACGGCGCCAGGCTGCCGAACGCGGCGGTTGCGCTCGAGAGCGGCTTCGCCGAGTTCACGACGGATGCGGGGGTCGACATCCTCTCGCTCGGCGGCACCAAGAACGGCGCGATGGGAGCCGAAGCGGTCGTCGTGCTTTCCGATCGCGTCCCCGACGGCCTCGTGTATCTGCGCAAGATGAACATGCAGCTGGCCTCGAAGATGCGGTTCATCTCCGCCCAGCTCGTTGCGCTCTACGGCGGCGACCTGTGGCATCGGAATGCCACGCACGCCAACGCGATGGCGGCCAGGCTGCGAACCGCTCTCGAGGGAGTCGACGGCGTCGAGTTCGCCCAGCACTCGCAGGCGAACGGCGTCTTCGCGCGCTTGCCGGAAGGGGTTGCCGACCGTGTACGCGAACACTTCTTCTTCTACGACTGGGATGCCGCCGCGCGCGAAGTGCGCTGGATGTGCAACTTCGATACTCGCGAAGAGGACATCGATTCGTTCGCTGCGCTCGTGCGGGACGCTGCAGGAGCCTAGCCACATTCACCGGGGATCCTGCCGGACTTCTTGCCACCGTGTGATCAGGAGCCTCAAGGCGATGCGGCGCGCATCGCTGCCGACGACGCCCTAACCGGGCTTCCCGGGGATCACGCGAACCACTCGCGAAGAGCTGCGGCTACCGCGGAGGAGTCTTCATAAGGAGACAGATGCCCCACGCCCTCGAGCGCGACGACATCCGGGGTCCCGGGAAGCCTGGACTGGAGCTCGTACGCCTGCCGAAGGGGAATCCAGGGATCGTCTCGGCCCCAGCCGATGCGCGTCGGACAACGCGTGTCGGCCAGAGCCTCTGCTACCGGGCGGGTGTCGGCGGCGCTGAGCGCGGTGATCTGTTGGTAGAACGCCACCTGACCAGTGGAGCCCAGCCAGGGAGATGCAAGTGCCTCAATGTCCTGAGCGGATAGATTCCGCGAGACAGCGCCGACAATGTATTCCTTCACCAGAGCGGAGTGGAGGTTCGCAGGAAGTTGAGCGAAGACGTCTGCGTTTTCTGCCACCAGCTGGAAGAAAGGCGACCCCCATGGGTCGAGCGTGACGACATCCCACAGGAACAAATCGGCGTACTCCATCCCTTGCAACAGGTGCGCTCTCAAAGCGACCGCGCCGCCGATATCGTGCGCGACCACATGGGGCCGTCGAAGACCCCATGTCTGTATAAGTGAGACCAGCCGCTGCGCCTGTGTCCGGATGTCAGTCGCCACTGCCGGTCCCTTCTCCGAGTCACCATAACCTGGCATATCCCAGAGGAACACCCGATAGTTCCGACTCAAGTCGCGCGCGACGCCGGCCCAGACCTGCGCGGACCATGGCGTGCCGTGACACAGGACGACGTCGCCGACCGCTGTGCTCGCCGGCGCCAGGACCCGAGTGGAGATCGATGTTCCGTCAACGACGATGGGAATCGGTTCAGGCAGCAACGGCTCGTGTGTCAGCATGGGATAACACTAGAACCTCAGGTCGACCTGAGGTCAAGACGGAAGGAAGTGCGTACTTGAAGATCGGGGAGGTTGCCAAGCGCATCGGCATCGAAGTTCACGTGCTGCGGCACTGGCACGATAAGGGTGTTGTCGTCCCCGACCGTGCCGAATCGGGCCATCGGATCTACACGGAGGAGCACATTCGCCGTCTCCGCATCGTTCAGTCCTGCCAAAGTGTCGGCATGAGCCTTGCCGAAATACGGCTGGTACTGCACAGGGACGAAAAGGGACGTGCCGAGATTATCGATCTGAGACTGCGACGGATCCGCTCACAGCGGGCCCAGCTGGAAGACGCGGCGAAGTTTCTCGAACATGTCATCGGCTGCACGCACGACTTCCTCACGCGATGCCCGGACTGCACGAGATACGCTTTGAAGGACCGGCCCGCGAACCGTGCCGGGTTCGGCCGAGGGCGCTAGTTGTTCTTGCTGTCCTTGGCCCTGATCAGGTCGAGCGCGAGCATCCCGCCGATGAGTGCGAGCTTCGCAGCGGGAGGCGTCGGCACGCTGAAGAGCAGCGCATAGCGGCTGTGGCCGAGAAAGCCTCGGCCGAAGCCCGCCCACTTCCGCGTCGCTTCAGCGACCGTGTTGCCGTCGATCGAGAACTGAATGTCGAAGTCGAACAGTCTGCCGTGCAACTCGATGACCGGCCCGTCGACGACTTCAACATCGATGCGTTTGCGAATGAACGTGAACCGCTTGCGCACGTTGGCCAGCAGTGAGCCGTCGCTGAAATGAATCTCGAACTTGTCGAAGCCGAAGTTCACGGGGTCGGTTATGACTGCGAGGGGTGTTCGATCGTGGTCCTGCAGCGTTAGCTCGCGACTGCCCATGAAGAATCTGCCCGCTGCCGAGCCGCCCGTTGCAACATGGCCGATGACCGCTTCGTGCTCGTCGAGGATGTCGAAATCGTTCGACATGAAATTCGTCCGTTGCTGCATGATCATCGTGTCGTGATCGAGAAGAGACGAAGGTCCGTTGTGCTCCATACGGCCAGCTTGCACGTTTCTAGCCGGGAAAGGCTGAGCGTCAGCCAAAAGGGCGTCGCTACTCGGCCGCGGGATTCTCGGTTTGCAGCTGCCGCGCTGTCTCGTGCACGGCCGCCTCAAGTGCCGTGGCAAGGTCTTCAAAGCCCAGCTCGGATGCTGCGGGCACGGTGCCGGGGTCGGTTTCAGCACCCGTGCTCGCCTCCCCCTCGGAGCGTACAGCGGGCACATGGATGAACGCGCCCGGCACCTCCAGCCCGGCAACGAGGTAGGCGATGTAGTTGCAGACGAACCTGCCGGCATCGTCGCTCACTTCGCTCGCTACACCGGCCCCGCGCACGGCATCGGCAATCGCTTCGACGTCCAGCGCAGACTCGCGGAACTTCGGGCCGTCTTCGAAGATCGGTTGCGCACGGGGCTGCAGACCCGCATTGTCGGGGATACGCGCATCCATATCGTTCACCGCTCGGGATTCGGGAGTCACGGACGTTCGGCCGCCGGCCTCACCGACCGCGAGCACGGCATCCGGCCGGTATCTGGCAACGAGTTCGTGCAGCACCGTGCCGGCGGTTCCGAACGTGACGGGCAGCGCCCCGGTCACGATTTGCACATTCTCGTCGGACCATCGGCCGTCGAGCATGTTGACCGCGGTGATGCTGGCGTTCTCGGTGTCGTCACCGAAGGGTTCGAAACCGGTTACGAGGATGCGCATGCCCACCATTGTGTCAAGCGATCGCCGATACGGCCCGCGGACTGTCTGGATGCTCCCGGCGGCTACGCGGGGCAGCCCGGATCATCCGGGAACGCTTCGCAATCCCCGCGAGTCAATCGCGTCTTCACCCAGTAGATACTGATCGGCACGTCATTCGTTGCGGTGGAGACGGTGCCCTGGACAACTACCTCGAGCCCATCGATCTCGACGATCGGCGCGTACTCGATCTCCGCCGAGATGACGTAGTCGCCGGGCTCACGATAGATATGCGATGTCACCGTCTCCGACATGTACTCGGCATCGCCCCAGGCAGCGCCCTGATCGTCGCTCGTTACGACCGTGCCGTCGCCGTAGTCGATCGTGATGCTCACCGGAATCCACCGGATCGTGACCGGCATATCCAGAATCTCGCCCTGGGTGGTCTGCTCGCCTGAATCGGAGAACACGTTCACCGGCTTGCCGACCAGGCCCCAGCCTTCGGGCTCGACGACGATGTTCGGCGCATCGGGCGCGAACCGCTGGACGTCTTCTATCGTCACGGGACGAACTTCCGGCTCGTCAGGGTCATCAGGATCATCCGGATTCGACGGATTGATCATGATGTAGCCATTTGTGGCGCAGTC
>NZ_CAMEFJ010000073.1 GCF_945915485.1 uncultured Agrococcus sp. | reverse complement strand
CGAGCTCTACTACGGGGTCTAGCTCGATATCAGCGGTTCGTGCACGAGAACGCTTCTGAATTCGCTGTAGTCCGCACGAGTCGGTATCGCTTCTGCGATAACGGTTCGTGCGGACTCTTCTCAGCTCGAGCACGAAGAACGGACGAAGTGACCGACTGCGATAGAACACTGACTCAAGAGTCCGTTTTTCATGAGTGGTCAGTGTTTGGGTTTCCTGACGACATGGGTTTCGTAGAAGCCAGCATCTATTCGAAGAAGAGCCGCTCGAAGACGCGTCGCGCCCTCCTGGTGACCTGCAGATAGTCATCCTCGAGCGTGCTCGCGGCTCCGGCCGGATAAGCGAGGATACGCGCGATCGTTTCGAGGTGCACCCGGTCAAAGGGCAGGACATCGATCGTGCGGGCCTGAGCCAAGGCAAGCGCGTTACGCAGCCGCGACGACAGCATCCATGCGCTCTCCAACGTCGCTTCGTCCTCGACGGAGACGATTTCGGCGCGGCCGAGCGCGCCCAGGGCTTCGAGTGTCGAAGGTGTGCGGAGAGAGGAGAATTCGCCGGCGTGCTGCAGCTGCAGCAGCTGCACGAGCCACTCGACGTCCGAGAGGGAGCCTGCGCCGAGCTTCAAATGTCTCCTCCGGTCGGCGTTCTGCGGCAGTCGTTCGCCCTCGACCCTGGCCTTGATGCGCCGGATCTCACGTGCGTCTTTACCCGTGAACCGTGTCGTGTAACGGAGTGGATCGATGAGCGAGAAGAAGTCCTTCGTGAGCTCGGTGTCACCCACGAACGGTGCTGCACGAAGCAGAGCCTGAGCCTCCCACGTGTCGCTCCAGCGCTCGTAGTACCGCCGATAGCTCTCAAGAGAACGAACGAGCGGCCCCTTTCGACCTTCGGGCCGGAGGCCCGCGTCGAGCTCGAACTTCACGACCGGATCGGTCACGGTGTGATTGATGGCGCGCACGAGCGCTGTTGCACGCTCAGTCGCGGTTTCGTCTCCCCTGCTCACGTACATGACGTCGAGATCGCTGCCGAAACCGACTTCGCTGCCGCCGGTTCGTCCCATTGCGATGATCGCGAATTCGAAGTCACGGTCGCCTCCGTGGAGGAAGAGCGCTGCCTGCAGAACAACCCTGCCGAGTGAAACCAACGCCGCTGCCGATTGCAGCGCGTCCGCGAGCCCGAGCGCGCTTGCCATCGCAGCGCGCAGCAGTTCGCGTCTGCGAAGGCTCTTAAGGGCGTCGCCCGCCTGCTTCTCATCGTCGATATGACGCTTCATGAGGGCGATAGCCTCGTCGAGCAGTGCCTGCTCCGATAACGGCTCCAGCGAATCGGATGCGCCGATCCAGGACGCCGACTGCGGCATGCGTTCCATGAGGCTCGCAATGAGCTTCGAGGTCGACAGCAGGAATGCCAAGCGCTCTGCTGCGACGCTAGAGTCTCGCAACATCGACAGATACCAGGGCGACTCACCGAGCGCCTCGCTCAGCCTGCGGAAGGCCAACAGCCCCGCGTCGGGGTCGGGGCCATCGGAGAACCATTGCAGCAGCACCGGTAGCAGCAGCTTCTGTATCTGAGCTCGACGGGAAACTCCGGATGTGAGCGCCGCAATGTGCGACAGCGCCGTTTGCGCGTCGGCGAAGCCGATCGCGGTGAGTCGGTCGGCCGCCTGTCCGCTCGTCAGTCGCGTGTGCGAGTCCGGCAGCGCAGCCACCGCCGCAAGAAGGGGCCGGTAGAAGATCCGCTGATGGAGCTCACGCACGGCCCTCCGCACCGCGTGCCAGCGCTTCGTGAGCTTGTCGGCGCTCGTCATCCCCACGGAACGGGCGAGGCGTCTGAGGTCTTCCTCGTCAGCGGGCATGAGATGGGTGCGCGACATACGCCACATCTGGATGCGGTGTTCGAGCAGCCGGAGGAACCTGTAGTGTTCGGAGAACTCCTGCCCGTCCTGTCGGCCGATGTAGCCGCCCTCGTCGAGCGCTCGCAGGGCATCCAGAGTTGCCCGCTGCCGAATCGATTCGTCGGCCGCCCCGTGGACGAGCTGCAGCAGCTGCACAGTGAACTCGATGTCCCGCAGCCCTCCCGGCCCCAGCTTCAGCTGCCTATCGACCTCTTCCGGCGCGATGTTGTCGGTAACGCGTTCGCGCATCCGGTGAACAGAGGAAACGAAGTCGTCGCGTGACGACGAGGACCACACGAAGGGCGCGATGGCTTCTTCATAGGCGAGGCCGAGTTGCCTGTCCCCCGCTACGTACCTCGCCTTCAGCAGTGCTTGGAACTCCCAGTCCTTCGCCCACCGGTCGTAGTAGGCGACGTGGGATGCGAGCGTGCGAGTGAGGGCGCCGTCTTTGCCCTCCGGTCGCAGATTCGCATCCACCTCCCACAGGGGCGACTCGACCGCGAGGGCAGAGCATCCGGCCGTCGTCTCGCGCGCGAGAAACTGTGCGATCCTCGCGGCGACGCCTTCATCGAGCTCGTCTTCCGCCCCGTGCACCCAGATGACGTCGACGTCGCTGAGGTAGTTGAGCTCCTGGGCGCCGAGCTTCCCCATGCCGATCACCGCGAACTGGACGCGTTCGACATCAGCCGCTTCGAAGCGGGTCAGCGCCGTTTGGCGCGCGACCGTCAGGGAAGCTTCCAAGGCGGCCGCGGCGATGTCGCTCAGGGCGCTTGCGACCTGCGGTAGGCCGTCGAAGGGATCTCGGTGCGCCAGATCGAACGCGGCGATCTCGATCAACCTTCGTCGATACTCCTGCCGCAAAGCCACGAACGCGTCGTCTCGGTCGAGCCCGACGACCGAATCCTGCAGCAGCTTCCTGTACTCTTCCGCGGATCGCACCGGGCGAGGATGCGCTGCCTCGTTCGATGCGTGCTCGACGCGGATAACGACTTCGGCAAGCCCCTCCGACGCCCCGACCAATCGGATGAGCGCAATCCGCGCGTCATCATCGTCGATCAACTCCTGCGGCATCCCGCGCTCGAGCAACTCGACCGTTCGCCAGACGGCGACGTCGGGGTCGGCTGCGACCGCATAGTCTCCCAGATGTCCGAGCACGCGGTCTCGAATCCAGGCCTCTGAATCCTCGATCCTGGCTGCTGCTGCGCTGGGCTCCGCCAGTTTCGCGGACGCCAGTTGTGCACGCAGTGACTGCTTTCGCATTCGTCGCTACCTATCTGCCGAGGGCTCTTAGAGGTCGCGCCAATAGGGACGGTGGCTGCGATGTGCGGTGCGGCTCCCGTGCTGCGTTGCCGTCGTCGAACGCAGCTCCACTGCGCCCTTCCTCCGCCACCTTGCCCGAAAACCGCACCACGCATCCTCGCTTCATCACCCTATTGGCTTAACCTCTTAGAGCAGATTCAAATTCGAATCGAGCTCCCATGCCGTGACCTGCGCCCTGTAGCGCTGCCAGTCTTCCCGTTTGTTGAGCAGGAAGAACTGGAACACCTGCTCGCCGAGCGTCTCTGCGACGAGTTCGGAGTCCTCCATGAGCTCGAGTGCACGGTTCAGACTCTCCGGCAAGGGAGCGTACCCGAGCGCTTTTCGTTCGAGCCTGGTCAGCGAGGGGATGGCGTCGACGGCCTCCTCCGGAAGCTCGTACTCTTCTTCGACGCCCTTCAGACCCGCCATGAGCAGCACCGAGTACGCGAGATATGGGTTTGCCGCGGCATCCAGCCCTCTGTACTCGATGCGCGCTGATGAGGCCTTCCCCGGCTTCGAAAGAGGGACCCTGACGAGGGCGGATCGATTCAAGTGCCCCCACGAGACATAGCTGGGCGCTTCGTCACCCGCCCAGAGGCGCTTGTAGGAGTTCACGAACTGGTTGGTGACGGCAGTGAATTCGGGGGCGTGGTGCAGAATGCCGGCGAGGAACTGTCTCCCGACTTTCGAGAGCCGGTACTGGGAGCCTGCGGAGTAGAACGCGTTCTGCTCGCCTTCGAACAGCGACAGGTGCGTGTGCATACCGGAGCCGGGATGTTCTGCGAACGGCTTCGGCATGAACGTCGCGTGCACGCCCTCCGCAATGGCGACTTCTTTGACGACCGTCCGGAACGTCATGATGTTATCGGCCGTTGTGAGTGCGTCGGCGTAGCGCAGGTCGATCTCGTTCTGCCCCGGGCCCGCCTCGTGGTGCGAGAACTCGACGGAGATACCGAGATCCTCGAGCATGTGCACACTCTGCCGGCGAAAGTCGTGAGCTGTTCCGCCGGGCACGTTGTCGTAGTATCCGGCTCGATCCGCGGGCTGCGGGTCACCGTTGGCGACACCGCGCAGAAGATAGAACTCGACCTCGGGATGCGTGTAGAACGTGAAGCCGAGATCTGCGGCCTTCTTCAGTGCACGCCGCAGAACGTACCTGGGATCGGCGGCCGCCGGCTGTCCGTCCGGCGTATAGATGTCGCAGAACATTCTGGCCGTGGGAGCCGATTCGCTCCGCCACGGTAGTAGCCGGAACGTCGAGGGGTCGGCCTTCGCGACGACATCCGATTCCTGTGTTCTCGTCATCCCCTCGATGGCCGAACCGTCGATGCCGAAACCCTCTTCCATAGCGGCTTCGACCTCGGCGGGTGCGACTGCGATCGATTTGAGGGCACCGACGACGTCGGTGAACCACAGTCGAACGAAGCGGACATCCCGTTCCTCCAGAGTCCTCAGCACTGAGTCTCGCTGCTTGCTCATTTCGCCCCTTTCCTGCTCCCTCAACAGTAGTGCTCCGCTGAGCGTAGGATGTTTGCATGAGTGAAATCCGATCCGGTGGATCGGCACCTGGCAGCCGAGACGGCCGCAAGCACTGGTGTCGCGGAAGGAATCCGAAAGGATTCCTTCTCCTGAGCTCCAGCGTGCAGGCAAGACAGGGACCATACATGCCCCAACGAACTAGAATCTGGATATGAGTGAAATCCGAGCCTACGGTTCCAGCGCCGGTTCGTCCTCCGGACCCGCTCCAAAACGAATCCGAGTCCGGCACTTCGCGAAAGCGAAGCGCGAAGGGCTGAAGATCACGGGGCTGACGAGTTACGACTACCTCTCAGCATCGATCTTCGATCGCGCCGGCATCGACTTCATGCTCGTCGGCGACTCGGCGGGCAACACCGTCTTCGGGTACGAGACGACGCTCCCCGTGACGGTGGATGAACTGATTCCGCTCGCTTCCGCCGTCGCACGGGGTGCGCAGCGGGCACTGGTGGTGGCCGATCTGCCGTTCGGCTCATACGAGTCGGGCCCGCTCGAAGCGCTCCACACGGCGACGCGCTTCATGAAGGAAACCGGTGTGCACGCTGTCAAGCTCGAAGGGGGCGTGCGCGTGGCCGAGCAGACGCGCCGCATCGTCGAGTCGGGCATCCCCGTGATGGGGCACGTCGGCTTCACGCCGCAGTCTGAGCACGGGCTCGGCGGTCACGTGATTCAAGGGCGCGGCGATGAAGGTGTCCAGCAGCTGCTCGAGGACGCGAAGGCCATTGAGGCAGCAGGAGCGTTCGCGATCGTGCTGGAGATGGTGCCGTCGGAGGCCGCGAAGGCCGTCACCGAGTCGCTCAGCATCCCGACGCTTTCCGTCGGAGCCGGGCCGCACTGCGATGGTCAGCTGCTGGTCTGGACCGACTGGGCGGGCTTCACGACCGGGCGCATCCCGCGCTTCGTCAAGCAATACGCCCAGATCGGCGAGACTCTGGAAGCGGCCGCGAAGGCATTCCAAGAGGATGTGCATACGGGCGCCTACCCGTCCAGCGAGCATGAATACGAATAGCTAAAACTCGCGCTGATAGCAGTCCCTGGCAGACTTGCGGAGGACGGGTAACCGTCGTGGCCCACCGCCCCGGACGGTTATTACGGGTCGGGACGCCGTCTCAACCAATAAAATCCGTCTAGAACCGCAAATCGCGTGCTCGAGATCCTCGACGCGTTCGCGCGCTACGGGTAACCCCTCAGTACCCGAATCGGCGCAGCTGTTTCGCGTCGCCCTGCCATTCCTTGGCGATCTTGACCCGCAGATCCAGGTGCACCCTCGCGTCTACGAGCTTTTCGATCTCGGCGCGTGCGTCCTGACCGATCTGCCGGATGCGTTCGCCGCCCTTCCCGATGACGATGCCCTTCTGGCTGTCGCGTTCGACCCAGAGGTTCGCGAAGACCTCGATGAGTCCGTCCTCTCGTTCGATCGTGTCGTCGACGGTCACGATGATCGAATGCGGCAGTTCATCGCGCGCTTCTTCCAGGGACGCCTCGCGAATGAGCTCCGCGATCCTGTCCGCAGTGACTTCCTCCGTCACCTGCTCATCTGGGTACAGCTTCGGCGATTCCGGCAACAGGTCCGCGATGACGTCGACGAGCTCTGAGACTTGTTCGCCTTGCGCAGCGGACACGGAAATCACGGCGTCCCACTCCCGCAGCGCCGCGACCTCGGTCAGTTGCTGCGCGAGGCGTGCGGGCTTGACGCGGTCGGACTTCGTGACGACTGCGACCTTCTTCGCACGCTCGTTCGTACCGACCTCGTTATCGATGAAACGGTCGCCGGGCCCGATCTCCTCGTCAGCGGGGATGCAAAGACAGACGACGTCCACGTCCGCGATCGTCTCCCGCACCATGCTGTTCAGACGCTGCCCGAGCAGCGTCCTCGGTCGATGCATACCGGGCGTGTCGACGATGACGATCTGGTCGTGCTCGCGTGTCAGGATGCCTCTGATGGTTCGGCGCGTCGTCTGCGGCTTCGATGACGTTATGGCGATCTTCTCGCCCAGCATCGCATTCGTCAACGTCGACTTTCCCGCGTTCGGGCGGCCGACGAACGTGATGAGCCCTGCCCTGAAGTTCATGCCGACTCCATCTTCGTTACCCGGATGCGCCCGGTCTGGCGCCCCTTGCCATCGAGCGTCAGCACTTCGAATCGCAGCCCCTCGTACTCCGCGACATCACCGATTTCCAGTACCTGCCCCAGCAGCTTCTGCACGAGGCCTCCCACCGTGTCGACGTCGTCGTCGTCCAACTCGAGATCGAACGTATCGCCGAGGTCTTCGACGAGGGTCCGCGACGAAACATCGACGACGCGCTCAGCGACGAGCGTTATGTCGTCAACCGCTCTGTCGTACTCGTCCTCGATCTCACCCACGAGTTCCTCGACGAGGTCCTCGAGCGTCACGAGGCCCGCCGTTGATCCGTATTCGTCGACCACCATGGCCACGTGCACCTGCTGCTGCCGCAGGTAGGTCAGCGCGTCGTCGGCCTTCTTCGATTCGGGCACCCAGTGCGCGGGTCGCGCCAGCCCCTTGGCGTACTCGCGCTCGGCGGGTCGCCACACTCTCGACTTCACGACGTCGCGCAGATAGAGGATGCCGACAACGTCGTCGAGATCCTCCCCGACGACCGGGATGCGGCTGAGCCCCTGTTCGAGAAATAGGCGGAGAGCCTCCTCAGCGGTTCCCTCGGCCTCGATCGTCTCCATGTCGGTCCGCGGCACCATGACTTCACGCACCGTCGTCTCGCCGAACTCGAACACCGAGTGGATGAGCTCTCGCTCGTCCTCCTCGATCAGCTGGCGGTCCGTGGCCTCGTCGACCATCGACAGCAGCTGCGATTCGTTGGCGAACGCGTGCGCCCGGGCCCGGCCCGGCGTGATGCGATCACCGATCGCGACGATGAGTTCGGCAAGCGGCCCGAGCACCGTGCGGGTCGTGCGGATGAGCGGTGCCGAGAACATCAGCAGGCTGTCAGGGCGCGACCGGCCGACAGCTCTTGGCGAGGCGCCCACGACGACGAACGACGAGAGCACCATGACGAGCCCTGCAATAAGCAGCGTCCACCACCAGTCGCCGACGAGCGAGTCGACGGCGAGCGTGACGAGGATCGCGGCGAGCACTTCGCTCAGCACTCGGCCGAAGTTGATGGCCATACTGTGCACGGTCATGGCGTCCGCGATCCGCCGCAGCTGTTCGCCGGGGCGACGGGATTTCTCGGACATCTTCTCGAGGTCCGCTCTCGAAACGACCTGCAGTGCTGCGTCACATGCGGCCAGCCATGCGCCGAGACCGATCAACACGGCTGCGATGAGGAAGAACGTGAGCTCAAGCATCGGCGGCGATGAACTCTTTCAGCAGATCATCCTGGAGCGTGAACATCTCCGTCCTCTCCGACTCGTCCGCATGGTCGTAACCGAGCAGATGAAGGACGGAGTGAACCGTCAGGAGGAGTACTTCCTGCATGAAGTCGTGATCCGCCTCCCGCGCCTGCTCAGCGGCGACCTCCGGGCACAGGACGACGTCTCCGAGAAGTCCGGCAGGCGTGGGCTGCTCCGGGGTACCCGGGCGAAGTTCATCCATCGGGAACGACATCACGTCCGTCGGTCCGTCGAGATCGAGCCACTGCACGTGCAGACGCTCCATGGTTTCGGTATCGACGAGGGCGACGCTCGTCTCCGCGGCCGGATGCACGTGCAATGCTGCGAGGCAGAACTCGACGCAACGCACGATCCTGGCTTCGTCGACTTCCCAGCCGGACTCGTTGAGCAGCTCGACGCTCACTTTCTGCCTCTGCGTTCTGTGTGTATCTTCTCTTTCGCCATCTGCCGCTGGTCGTACTCCGTATAAGCGTCGACGATGCGTCCGACCAGGCTGTGCCGCACGACATCCGCGCTCGTGAGGTTCGAGAAGTGGACGTCTTCGATGCCCCGCAGCACCCTGCCCGCCACCTGGAGTCCGCTCGTACCCGCAGGCAGATCCACCTGTGTCGAGTCTCCCGTCACGACCATTTTGGAACCGAACCCCAGTCTCGTGAGGAACATCTTCATCTGCTCCGGTGTCGTGTTCTGTGCCTCGTCGAGCACGATGAACGATTCGTTGAGCGTCCTGCCGCGCATGTATGCGAGCGGCGCAACCTCGACGACGCCGGTCGTGAGCAGTTTCGGCAGAATCTCCGGGTCCATCATCTCGTTGAGCGCGTCGTACAGGGGCCGGAGATACGGGTCGATCTTGTCGGTGAGCGTGCCGGGAAGGAAGCCGAGTCGTTCACCGGCCTCAACAGCGGGCCTTGTGAGAATGATCCGATTCACCTCTTTGCGGTGCAGCGCCTGCACGGCCTTCGCCATCGCGAGGTACGTCTTACCCGTGCCCGCCGGTCCGATGCCGAACACGATCGTGTGCTCTTCTATCGCGTCCGTGTACGAACGCTGCCCCTCGGTCTTGGGCCGAATGACCTTGTTGCCGCGCTGCAGGATGACTTCACCAACCGCATCGTTGAACGACTGCGCGCCTTCTCGCATGTACTGAGCCCCTTCTGTTACCTCTTGCACACCGAGGTCGGTCCCGGACGCCACGAGCGAGACCATCTCGTCAACGAGACGCATAGCCTGTGCGACCTGCTCGTCATCGCCCGTTACCGCGATCTGGTTTCCGCGCACGGTAACGCGAATGAGCGGAAACTCTCTTTCCAAGCGTGTGAGTAGACGGTCTTGAGGGCCGAGCAGTCGCACCATGGCTACGCCGTCGACTTCTCGGACAGCCTCCGATTCAGGCAATATTTCCCTCGCTCAGTTCGGGGCCCGACAGCACGTGCATATGGACGTGGAACACCGTCTGGCCCGCCTTTTCACCATTGTTGAAGACCAGGCGGAAGTCTCCGTTGCCACGCTCAACCGCAATGGGACGAGCCAGCGAGACCATTTCCGCCAGCAGGATCGGGTCACTGGCCGCCAGCTCCTCCACCGTTGCGTACTCGGTGGTTTTGGGAACAACGAGCACATGGCACTGCGCCTGCGGTGCCACGTCTTCGAACGCGATGATGCGGTCGTTCTCCGCAACGATCTTCGCTTCGATCTCTCGGTTGATGATCTTCGTGAACACGCTTTCGTCGCTCATGGCAATAATGCTATCGCTCACCAGCGACCGAGCGCGGGCGAGGCAGCCGCTATTGCTGCGAGGCCGGCCGTGGAAGTGCGCAGCACTTCCTGCCCGAGGCGCGCCCGCTTCGCCCCGGCATCCTCGAGTTCCTGCAGTTCCGACGGCGAAATGCCGCCCTCGGGGCCGACGACGAACGCGGTGCTCCTCTGCTCCAGCGCGTCGACAAGGGGCAGCTCCGACTCGGGATCCAGCACGACGAGCGCCGCAGCCAGGCCACGTAGATCACTCGTGGCGGCAAGCGGGGTCACGTGGGGAATCCACGGGCGAATCGCCTGTTTGGAGGCCTCTGTTGCGGCCGACTGCCATTTCTTGACGCCCTTGGCGGCCCGCTCCCCTCGCCACTGCACGATCGAGCGTTCGGCCTGCCACGGCACGATGGCATCGACGCCGAGCTCCGTCGCGGCTGCAACAGCGATCTCCGATCGCTCTCCCTTTGCGAGCGCCTGCACGAGCGTGATCTGCGTCTTCGGCCGAGGGACCTCACGAGCTGATTCGACGAAGAGTGCCGTCGAGCGCTTGCCGCCCTCGAGCACCGTCGCCTCGGCAAGCGTGCCCTGGCCGCTGGTCAGCATGACACGTTCTCCAGCACGGAGCCGCGCGACTGCAGCGTGTCGCCCTTCCGTCTCGCTCAACTCCACGCGTTGCCCGACTTCGGCCACCGTCAGATCGACGTGGAGGTAGCAGTGCGCCATTAGCGCAGGAAGCGATCCCGGAGCCTCGCGAACAGCCCCTGCTGGAACTTCGCGAGCTTCGGCGCCGGAGCCCCGATGCGCTTCCTGAGATCCTTGACCAGCTCTTGGCTCTTGGTATCGAGCTTGCCGGGCGTCATCAATTGCACGGCGAGCCTGAGGTCCCCGCGCCCAGAGCCGCGGAGCTTCGTAATGCCTCTGCCGGAGACCGTGATGACGTCGCCGGCCATGACGCCGGGCTGCAGTGACACCGTCGCCGGGCCGTCGAGTGCATCGACGGTCGCCGTCGCCCCCAGCATCGCATCGGGAAGCGAAACTTCGAGCGTGCCGAGCAGGTCGTCGCCGTCACGGCTGAAGACATCGTGGTGCTTGACATCGACCTCCAGGTGGAGTGTTCCCGCGGGGCCGCCACCCTCACCGACTTCGCCTTTGCCGGGCAGCTGGATGCGCAGGCCCGTGTCGACGCCCGCCGGCACGTCAACGGGAATGACGTTCTCAGCGCGAACGCGTCCGTGGCCGTCGCATTCCGGGCAGGGATGCGGCAGCACCGTTCCGTGTCCGCGGCAGTGCTGGCACGCCTGCTGCGTCACCATCGTGCCGAGCAGAGAACGCACCTGACGCTGCACGTGCCCGGAACCCTGACACATGTCGCAGGTCTCCTCGCGCGTACCGGGTGCTGCGCACGCACCATTGCAGGTACCGCACAGCACCGCCGTCTGCACCCTGATGTCCTTGTGCGTGCCGAACATCACCTCGTCGAGCGTGAGGCTCAATCGAAGCAGGGAATCCTGGCCGGGCTGCCTGCGAGGGATGGGCCCCTGTGTTCGGCCACCGCCGAAGAACTGACCGAAGATGTCGCCGAAGTCGAATCCGCCCATCCCGGTATCGCCGCCCCGGTCATAGGCGGCGCGCTTCTCCGGGTTCGACAGCACATCGTAAGCGTGATTGACGAGCTTGAAGCGCTCACCGGCCTCCGGTGAAGCGTTGTGGTCGGGGTGCAGCTCGCGAGCCAATCTGTTGTAGGCGCGCTTGATGTCGGTTGCGCTGGCGTCGCGTTCAACACCGAGTGTTGCGTAGTGGTCTGTCATACGTCCTCACTGAGCAGCCGAGAGAGGTAGCGGGCTACCGCTCTGACCGCTGCCATATTGCGTGCGTAGTCCATGCGCGTGGGGCCGACGATGCCGACCCGCGCAATCTCAGTTCCCGACGGCCCGTATGCGCCGGTCACGATCGATGCCTCTTCTATGAACCCGGAGTGCTCTCGGCCGATACTCGCGGCCACTTCCTGCTCCCCGATCGTCATTTCACCGAACAGACGAAGCAATGTTACCTGTTCTTCTATAGCTTCCAGAACCGGCATGATGCTACCGCTGAAATCGCTCTCGGTTCGTACGAGATTGCTCGTACCCGCCACAACCAGTCGGTCTGTAGCGCGCGGCCGCAGCAACAGCCCCACGACGCGTCCTATGCGCGCGGCGGCGTCGGTGACGACCCTTCTTCGTTCCCGGTCTTCAATACCGTGGAGCTCGATGTCGGACTCCCGGTTCTTGACGGCTTCGCTGAAGGATGCGGCAAGGATCCTCCGTTCGGCTTCCGTGATCGTCTCCGCGAGTTCCAGAACGCGCTGTTCTGTCGATCCTGACTCGAGAATCAAGATCACCAGAACCCTTCTATCGGCAACGTCCACGAGTTCCACGCGAGCGGCTGCGGCAACTTCGCGGCCGGGATACTGCACAACCGCAAGCTGGCTCGTCAGTTGCGACAGCAATCGCACTGACCTGTGCAATACGTCTTCGAGGTCACCGGCAGGATCGAGAAAACTGCTGATCGCCTGACGTTGCGCACTCGTCAGACCGTGCGCCCTCTGCAGACGATCGACGAAGAGACGATAGCCCTTATCGGTGGGAACCCGTCCGCTGGACGTGTGAGGAGCGACGATGAGATCCTCGTCCTCGAGGACCGCCATGTCATTGCGAATCGTGGCAGCACTCACGCCGAAGTTGTGTCGATCGACGATGGCTTTCGACCCGACAGGTTCCTTCGTGGAAACATAGTCGTGCACGATCGCGCCCAGGACTTCCAGTCCGCGATCCGAAACCATGCCCCAATACCTCCCCGGTCACACTATTAGCACTCGAACGTCTCGACTGCCAATGCTATCGTGTCCTGCTGGTTCACAGGAACGTAAGAACACAATAGGCTTAGATACATCCCAAGCGTGCATAGCACAGGACGAAAGCCAGAAAGGGCATCATGACCGACCCGACGAACTCGTCGAATCCGAACGACGAGCAGTTCAACAACGAGCAGCAGGGCTCGCAGTTTTCGCCCGCCGCCGACGCACCCGGCTCGGCCCCGCAGACCGATTTCGGCGCGAGTGCTCCTGCCAACGATGACTTCAGCGCACCGGCAGCTCCCGTCGGCGACCAGCAGTTCAACGCACCCGCGGGCGACCAGTACGGTGCTCCTGCGGGCGACCAGTACGGGGCTCCGGCAGGCGGCCAGCAGTTCAGCGCACCCGCTGGCGACCAGTACGGCGCTCCTGCAGGCGACCAGTACGGGGCTCCGGCAGGCGGCCAGCAGTTCAGCGCACCCGCTGGCG
>NZ_CAMEFJ010000072.1 GCF_945915485.1 uncultured Agrococcus sp. | reverse complement strand
CAGTCGCTTGTGAAAACCGCGTCTTCCACGTACGCGAAAACCCAAGCCAGCTGAACTCCAAAAGCGAAACCGGCAGCCGAGACGACCACCGGAGCTGGCGTCGCCGCGGCGGTCCGAAAGAGCTCCCGCTCAAGAGCTCCAAAGTGCGAAACCGGCAGCCGAGACGGCCGCCGGCGCTGGCGTCGCCGCGGCGGTCCGAAAGGACCCCCGCGCTAGAGCTCCAGCGCGCTATTTCGCGTCGGACTGGTCGATGTCGAGCACGTCGTCGGAAACGGGCTCCTCCTCGAACTCCGCACCCGCTACCTCATCGGGAACCTGCGGATGCCGGATGCCGGGATGCAGCTTCGGAATGGATCCGAACAGCACCCAGCCGGAGATGACGATGCACGCAATGAGTACCGGGTACGACGTCAGCGCCTGCACGACGCCGAGCACCTCGACCGAAGTGCGATCCCAGACCGCCATCAGCACGACGACTCGGAACGCGTAGGAAGCGGCCCAGATCCACGACGCTCTGCTGTAGGCGCGCAGCAGTACGGGGTCGCGGCGCCAGCGCGTCTTCGTGCCGACGATGGCGCCCAGAATGATGCCGAGGAACGGCCATCGAATGACGATCGAGATCGCCCAGATCACGATGCTCGCGCAGTTCGACAGGATGCGCACGAGGAAGAAGTAGCGCCCGTCGCCCATGTAGACGGCGAGGATGGCGGCGACGGTCGTCAGCAGCAGCCCAAGCAGCAGGCCCCGCAGCTTCCGCCGCTGCGCCAGGCCGAGCACCAGCACGACGAGGGCGGATGCCACCGCGACACCACTGGCCCAGAGAACATCGTTGCCACTGGCCATCCAGCCGATGACGAAGGCCAGGATGGGCACGGTCGCTTCGATCGCCGCGCGTCCGCCACCGAGCAGGCTGCGGAGGGACTCACGGCGATGGGGAGCAGGTTCTTCGGGACTCAAAGCCTCGGCCTCATCTTCGTTACGATCCGGTGCAGGTCCATCAAGCACCGCCCCTCAGTCTACGGTGCCGCAGCCCGTGCTAATCTGCAAGGCTCCGCGATCGTGGAGCCGGCCAGACGCCGAGCACGCAACTGACGATCAGGAAGGGATCGACGATGATCCGCACCCGAACTTCCGGTGTCGAGGAGCTCGAACACGTCGGGCAGGCGCTCGCACAGTGGCTCTCCGACGACGGCCCCGTGCAGCTCCACCCCGGCGACCTCGGGTGGCACTCGCTGAAGGGTACCCCGGCAACGGCGGATGCCGTGCGCGTCTGGTCGAACGACGAACGCATCCTTGCGGTTTCGCTCCTCGACGGCCCCGGCCTCCTGCGTTTCGCGGTGCATCCCGAGCATCGCGACGATGCCGTTCTGGCGCAGCGCATTGGGGATGATGTCGCAGCTCCCGATATCGGTATGCTGGCACCCGGTGCGGCTGTCATCGAGGTCCGCGGTGTTCCTGCTCTCGACGAGAGCCTTGCAGCGCGCGGATGGTCGCTCGACGAACCCTGGACCCCGCTGCGTCGTGACCTCCGTCTTCCCATAGAGGAGCCGGACATCCGAATCGAGAGCATCGCTCCCGGTGAAACGGAAGACTGGTGGCGCGTCCACTGGTCGGCATTTCGAGGCACTCGCCTGCCTGCCGAACGCCTCCGCAACCTCATCGACGGCTGGGGCAGAGCATCCGAAGGACCGTTCTTCGATTCCGCACGCATCCTGTCGGCGCTGAACGAGTCCGGTGAGACGGTTGCGGTCACGGCCGTGTGGTCCGCCGGCGAAGGTCGCCCGGGGCTCATCGAGCCCATGGGCGTCCACAGGGAGCAGCGCGGTCACGGATACGGCACCCGGGTCACGCGCGCGGCGGCCACAGCGCTCCGCGATATGGGATCCTCTAGCGCGAGCGTCGCAACGGAATCTTCGAACATGGGTGCCGTGGCCACCTACGTGTCGGCCGGATTCGAAGCGATGACACCCGTCCGCGATTGGGCGCGAGAGGACTGATCACTCCCGGCCGTATCCTGAAGGCATGCTGCAGCGTGCTCTCCGTATCCTCCTGCCCGGCATCTGGCTGGGGCTGATCCTCGGCATCTCCTTCATCGAGGCTCCCCTGAAGTTTCAGGCGCCCGACATCACGATTCCGCTCGGTCTGGGCATCGGAAGGCTCGTCTTCGCGGCCATGAACATCGCAGAGGGCGTCATCGCGCTCGCGCTGCTGCTTGCGATGTGGCGAGGGCGAGCGTCGCGCCCCGAGTGGATACTCGGCATCGCGGTCGCACTCACGCTCGCGGTCAAGGCGCTCGTGGTTCGGCCGTTGATGCACGCGACAACGGATGCGGTGATAGCGGGAGCAAGCGAGGGCGGCAGCGGGCTCCACTACGTCTACATCGCCGCGGACGTTCTCTTGATCGCGCTCCTCATCGCGCTCGTGGCAACGACCGCACGAAAGATCCTGGCGACGGCTACCAGATAACGCCGCCTCCGACGCTGATGCCGCCGAAGGTGAGTGCCACGAACACGAGCGCCCACACGGCCGGAGCGATGCCCCTGCCGTCCCTGTGCCGCGATCGGAGGAGCGCGATGATCGCGGTCACGCCCGCGAAGATCGCGAGCCCTCCTCCGAGAATCAGCCCTACGAAGAGCGGAATCGGCATCAGCACGAGCCCTATCAGGCCGAGCCAGAAAGCGGCCCACGCGGCTGGGTTCCTTCGACGTGTCACGATCTAGATTTTACGGCCCGGCGCTATGAAACGCCCACCCGGGCGCTACGCAACCGGCCTGGTGGAAATGCAGGTGCGCAGCACGTCGACGACGGTCTCGACGGAGGCGCGCCGCGAGCTGCCGGGGCGTGTGACCGCGTAGAGGGTTCGGTACAGGTCGTCCGGGAACCCCGGCACGGCTCGGTAGCCGTGTGCATCGCGTCGAATGATGTCCGGCAGAAACGCCGCCGCGAGACCGTCTTGCACGAGTTTCCGCTGCAGCGCGATATCGGGGGTGTAGTAGCGGACCGTGGGTTCGATTCCCTGCTCTCTGCAGATGGCCAGCGCCCATCTCGCTGCCTCCGACCCGAAGGGTTCGAACACCCAATCCAGGTCTTCCGGGGGTGTATCGATGTCGGCTCCGGCAGGCAGTATTGCGCGAACCGGGTCCCGCATGAGCGGAACCCGTACGAGCCCGCTCTGTCGCTTCCGGGGCATTCCGCGATATTCGTCCATGAGCATGATGTCGAGGTTTCGATTCGCGAGGGCGACGCTGCCGGACTCCGGCTCGTACGTCGAAACGCTCATGCGCAGCGCCGGGTGATCGCGCTCGACGACGCTCATGATGTCGCCGAGGCTCGTCCACGCGATGGTGGGCACCACCCCGAGTCGCACGGTTCCGGCCTCACCGCGTGCGTTATCGATCGCCGACTGCGCGCGTTCGACGGCCTCCAGCACGACATCCGCCTCGTCCGCCAGCAGTTCTCCCGCAGGCGTGAGTTCGAGCCGACGCCCGACGCGGTGGTAGAGAGAGGCTCCTACTTCACCCTGGAGCTTCGTCAGTTGCTGCGAAACGGCAGAGGTCGAGTAGCTGAGCGCTTCGGCAACCGCACCCATCGTGCCGTGCCGGCGCAACTCTGCGAGCAGCCTCAGCCTCGAAACATCGAGCACATCCACCTACTTTCATATTTGCTTAACGGTAACGTACATAACCGTGAAATGCAGCTGAATCCAAGTGAGGGTACGGTGGCCATAGGCGACCGGGTCGAAAAGCAGACTCGGACGCCGCGTAAGGGTGCGCAGCGTCGTCACAGCGGACGGTAAGGAGGAAGCGCGCACAGCGCGGCCGCCGACGGTCAACAAGCGCCGCACAAGCAGCGGCCGGCAAACACCATTGAATCCAAGGAGCGTCTGTGGCAATCAACGCAGCAGAGTATGCACGCCGTTTGGCCGCGACGAGAGCGCGCATGGCCGAAGCCGAACTCGATGCGCTGCTGGTCGTTGACCCTGCGAATATCCACTACCTGTGCGGGTACAACGCCTGGTCGTTCTACACCCCTCAGGCCATGCTCGTAACACCGGATCAGCAGCCGCTGCTCATCACGCGCGCAATGGATGCGCAGGGCGCGCACCGCACGGTATTCCCGGATTCCGTCGACGTCGACGGCTACCCCGAGTCGTACGTGCACCGCGTCGACCGGCACCCCTTCGATGCGATTGCGGAGCGCTTCCGCGGGGCCGGCCACGGCAAACGGATGCGCGTCGGCGTCGAAGGAGATGCGCACTTCTTCGCCGTTCGCGGCTACCTGGCTCTGGCCAAGGCACTGCCGGAGTGGGAGCTGATCGAATCGCACGAACTCGTCAACTGGGTTCGCGTCGTCAAGAGCGACGCCGAAGTCGACCTCATGCGCGCAGCTGGACGCGTTTCGAGCCACGTGATGGCTACGGCAGTCGATGCGATCGAGGCCGGACTGCCGCAGCCGGAACTCATGGCCATCATCCAGAGCGCACAGGCGCTCGGAGCAGCAGACACTGTCGGCGACTATCCCGCGATCGTTCCGCTCATGATGGCCGGCGAGGCGGTCGATACCCCGCACCTGACGTACTCGAACACGCGCTTCAACGAGGAAGCCGTTTCGCTCGAGTTGGTCGGCGTTCACCAGCGATATCACGCACCGCTCGCGCGGACCGTGTCGCTCTCACCACCTTCGCAGGAGCTTGAGCGGCTCGCCGAGGTGACGGCGGAGGGGCTCAACCTCGTCATAGAGGGCATGCGACCCGGCATGTCCGTTGCCGATGCGCACGGCCTCTGGCAGCGCCACATCACCGCGGCGGGATTCGAAAAGGATTCGCGGCTCGGCTATTCGATCGGCTTAGGCTATCCGCCCGATTGGGGAGAGCGGACCGTATCGATACGGGCCGACGACAACACGGTGCTCGAGCGTGGCATGTGTTTCCACCTCATCGCGGGCATGTGGCTGTCATCAACCGGCTGCGAGATTTCGGAGTCCGTGACCGTAACCGACAGCGGTGTCGAGGTCCTCACCGATGCACCGCGTGAACTGATCGTAAAGGGGTGAGCACTGTGAACCGAACCAGCACTGCGAACGCACTTCCTCTTGCCCGTCGCACCGACGACTTCGTTGGCAGCGTCATCGATTCATCGACAACACTGCTCGCCGGGCGCACCCACGACATCGTGAAATTCGCGATGGGAGCTCCCGGCGAGGACTTGATCCCCGTTGAGCAGCTCGACGAGATCTCCGGCCGTTACAGCAAGGGTCGTTTCGACTATGGCGAGACGGCGGGCGAGCCGGCGCTGATCGAACAGATCGTGGCGCTGACCGAGTCGCACGGGTTCCCGACCTCAGGAGACCGGATCACGGTCACGGGAGGGGCCATGCAGGGGCTCGACATCGCGTGCAAGCTGTTCGTGAATCCCGGCGACGTCGTCATCGTCGAGGGGCCGACGTACACGAATGCGAACGCGACGGCGCTCTCCTACGGCGCTCGCCTTCTCGAGGCGCCGACGGACAACCACGGTCTCGTCGTCGACGCGCTCCCCGACCTCGTGCGGTTCGCGGGTGCGACTCCGAAACTCATCTACTGCATCCCGAACTTCCAGAACCCGTCCGGCACGACGATGCCGGCCCACCGCCGTGAGCGGCTCCTCGAGCTGGCGGAGCGCTGGAACGCCGTGATCGTCGACGACGACCCCTACGGTGTTCTGCGGTTCGAGGGCGAGCGGCAGCCGACATTCCACGAGCTCAGCCCGAACAACCCGCGTATCGTCTCCACGCGCACGTTCTCGAAGATTCTGGCACCCGGATTGCGCGTCGGCTGGCTCGACGTCAGCCCCGAAGTCACACCGTTGATCGTGGCAGCGAAGCAGGCGATGGACACCTGCACGTCCGTTCCCATGCAGCACCTCGTGGCGGACTTCATGAAGGCCGGATACCTCGACGAACACCTCGGGCGTGTCATCCCCATGTACCGCGAGCGCCGGGACCGCATGCGCACAGCGCTCGCAAGCACGTTCGGTGACGACGCCGTCGCAACCGATCCCTCCGGTGGCTTCTTCCTGTGGCTCGCCTTGAAAAATCAGCTGTCTCAGGTCGATACCGAGGCGCTCGTGCCCGATGCGATCGACGCCGGCGTCGCCTACATTCCCGGTCCTGCGTTCTCGACGCGAGGCGACTTCCGAAACGCGCTCAGGCTGTGCTTCGCGACGAACGAACCAGCGCGCATTGACGAAGGTGTGCGTAGGCTGTCAGATGTTCTGTACCGAGCAGCAGGAGAGCGAGGGGCCGCGTGACCGACCTCGAAGACGCACTCGCGCTGATCGATGGTGCCACGATCGTCGCCGACACCTCGAGCTTGATCCTGGCCAAGGGCGAGAACCCCGGCGGCACCGAGGTGAAGACCGTCGAGGTGCTCGAAATGATCGCTTCTCGTCTCGGGGGACGAACAGAGCGCAGAAGCGTCGCCCCCGACCGCCCGAACCTCTCCATCAAGTTCGGGCCGGACGAGCCGGGCATCCTGTTCCTCGGCCACTCCGACGTCGTCCCCGAAGGCACGGGCTGGCAGGTCACGAGCGCATTCATGCCGCGCGTCGTCGACGGCAAGCTATACGGCCGCGGCGCGGTCGACATGAAGGGCGGGCTCGCCGCGATCATGCAGGCAGCCGCTGCCGTGACTCAGGTCGACCCGAGCATCCCGATCGAGATTCTCGTCACGGCCGACGAAGAAGACCTGTCGCTCGGGATGCGGCGCGAGCTGCAAGAGGACACTCGCGACTACCTCTGCTGCATCGTGGGTGAACCGACGAACATGGCGACCGTGGTTGCCTGCCGAGGTGCCGCGAACTTCAAAGTCACGGTGCATGGCAAAGCCGCCCATGCCGGCCGGCCGGAGGACGGCGTGAACGCGATCACGGCCGCGAGCCGAATCGCACTGCTCGTCGCCGGTGATCACGAGAGACTTCGCGCCGGTGCGAAGGGCCTGCTGGGCTCGGCGTCCTGGAGCATCGGTCGCATCCGCGGTGGGCACGGAACATCGATCGTGCCCGACCTGTGCGAGCTCCTCGTCGACCGGCGCCTCATGCCCCACGAGTCGGGGGCGGATGCCATGAAGGGTCTCAACGCGCTCATCCAGCAGGAACACACCCTCGACGGATGCAGCACGAGCGTCGAGCAGCTCATGGAGATGCCCGGGTTCGAAACCGAAGCCGACCATCCCCTGACACGAGACGTCGTCAGGGCACTCGAACTCGAGCGGTTCGAGAGCCCTGTCGAAGCCTGGACAGCCGCGTGTGAGGGCGGCTTCGTTCATCAGCATCACGGCTGCCCCGTCGTGATCATGGGTCCCGGAGACATCCGGAATCAGGCCCACCAGCCAGACGAGAGCGTTCCGATCGCAGATCTCGAGCTCGCCGCGAGGGCATACGCGCGCATTGCAGTGTCGCAGTGGGCGAGTCGCGGTGAGGTCGCTGCCGCCGGGTAGCGACGGCTCTCAACAAGACCCCAACTGAATCACAGAGAAGGGAATCCCTAATGTCAGCAGCAAAGAGGAGTTCGAAAGAGCTCCCGCCGATCACCCGTGAGATAGATCTCACGTCGGCGGAGAAGAAAAACGTCAAAAAGTCCGTAATGGGCGCGATGGCCGGTAACGCCATCGAATGGTTCGACTACGGAATCTACGGGTACCTGACGGGATACCTGACCGTGCAGATCTTCGGTGACACCGACGGCGAGAGCGGCGCGATCCTCTGGGTGCTGTTCGGTTTCGCGATCTCGTTCCTGGTGCGACCGCTCGGTGGGGCCATCCTCGGCCCCCTGGGCGACCGCATCGGCCGCCAGAAGATCCTGGTCTTCACGATTCTGATGATCTCTGTGGCCACGTTCGCGATCGGATTGATTCCGACGTACGACACCATCGGCTGGGCCGCTCCCGCCCTGCTGTATCTCTGCCGCATTATCCAGGGATTCTCCGCGGGCGGCGAGTACGCCGGCGCTGCCGTCTACATGGCAGAGCAGGCTCCCGACAACCGCCGTGGATTCTGGGGTTCGTTCCTCGAGTTCGGTACCCTGCTCGGATTCTCGGCAGCGGCCATTCTCGTCACGGTGCTGGAGCTCACGCTCGGTCACGAGTTCATGGACGACTGGGGCTGGCGCATCCCGTTCTGGATCACCCTGCCGCTCGGACTCTTCGCGCTCTGGATGCGATCGAAGCTCCATGAGTCGGAGACCTTCGAAGAGGCCAAGCAGGAGGGCGAGGCGAAGGACTCCGCATGGAAGGTGCTCGGCGACCTCATCACGAAGCAACCGAAACAGCTGATGAAGATCATGGGTCTGGTCGTACTGATCAACTCGGCCTTCTACCTCGTGCTCACGTACATGCCGACGTACCTCGAAACATCGCTCGACATGTCGAACGTGACCTCCGGGTTCATGCTCGTCGGCGTGCAGCTGGTCATGATGGCGATCATCATCCCGATCGGTGCGCTCTCCGACAAGATCGGCCGTCGTCCGTTGCTGATCACGGCGTGCATCGGCTTCCTCGTCGGGTCGCTCCCCGCGATCTACCTGCTCAACACCGGCGTCGTCTTCCTGCAGATCCTGGGTCTGGCGATCTTCGGTATCTTCCTGGTGATGCTGCTGGCGAATATCTCGGCAACGCTGCCGGCGCTGTTCCCGACCACGGTCCGCTACGCCGGATTCGCGCTCGGCTACAACGTCGCAACCAGCCTGTTGGGCGGTACTGCCGGGTTCTTCAACGAGCTGCTCATCGGTGCAACCGGCAGCCCCTACATCCCGGGCTTCTACCTGACGCTGATGGCGGCGATCGGTCTGGTGGCCGTACTCACATTCAACGAGACCGCCGGTCGTTCGCTTCGCGGCGAGGGCGTGCCCGGTGACGACGACCACCTCCGCGTCAAGACCGGCGAGATCCTCATCGGCAAGATCAACAAACCAAAGGAGTAGAACATATGGCAACCGCAATCGTCACGGGCGCAACGAGCGGCCTCGGTATCGATATCGCACGCCGGCTGGCGGACGACGGGTTCGAGGTGATCGTCACGGGGCGCAATGCCGATCGCGGCAAGGCCGTTGCCGACTCCATCGGGGAAGCCGCGCACTTCGTGCAGGCAGACCTGACGGAAGACGGCGCAGCCGACAGGGTCGTCGAGGCGGCCCTGTCGGCCACCGGCCGAGTAGATGTGCTGGTGAACAATGCCGGTATGGACTACAACGCGCCTCTCGAGCACGCTCCCGTGCACGAGATCCGCCACCTGTACGAGACCAACGGTCTCGCTCCCGTCGTGATGGCCCAGGCGGCCGCACGGCAGATGATCAAGCAGGGCGAAGGCGGCGCGGTCATCAACATCACCAGTCGGCTCGCGTCGATCGGTGTTCCGGAGATGAGTATCTACTCGTCCTCGAAGGGCATTCTGCGGTCGTTCACGACAGCAGCCGCCGTCGAGTGGTCACCGCACCGCATCAGGGTCAACTCCGTCGCGCCCGGGATGGCGCGCACGGAGATGTTCTCGGAGTGGCTCGGCACATTCGACGATCCGGCAGCCAAGGAGCGCGAGGTTTCGGAGGCGATCCCGCTGGGACGCGTCGCCGAGCCGGCGGATGTCGCGCACGCGGTGTCGTACCTGGCATCGCCCGGTGCCTCCTACATCACGGGGGCGAACATCCCTGTCGATGGAGGCTACACCGCGAAGTAGTTCTCGACACTGGAGCGGGCCCGGCGATCAATGCGCCGGGCCCGCTCCTTATTGTCTGTCACCCACCTCCGCAACCGCGTCAACTCCTCTTCGCCGCCAACTTCTCGGTCGCTGGGCGACGACACGCCGCAGAAACGCCTTCCCATCGTCAGACGACCGAGAAGTTGACGAAGTCAGAGGTCAGTACCGGCGCGGGGTGCAGTTGGAGGCTAGTGCTCTTCGTGCTGGTTGGGGTCGCCGTCGAAGAGGCGTCCGTCTGCGCGACCGAGCGCCGTGATCGCCGCGACTTCCGAATGCGTCAGCTCGAACCCGAAGATGCCGAGGTTCGCCGCCTGCCGCACCGGAGTCGCGGACTTCGGCAGCGGAATCACGCCGCGCTGGAAGTGCCAGCGCAGAATGACCTGTGCGGGGCTCACCCCGTGAGCGGCCGCTGCGGAGGCGACGGCATCATCTTCGTACGCGGGCTTGCGCTTGCCCAGCGGGCTCCAGGCCTGCGTCTGGATGCCCAGCTCGCGATGAGCCGCCAGCAGTTCCTGCTGCGGGAAGCGGGGATGCAGTTCCACCTGATTGATCGCGGGCACGACACCCGAGTCGTCGATGATGTCTCGCAGATGCTGCTCGGTGAAGTTGCTGACGCCGATCGTGCGCACGACTCCCTGCCGCTGCAGTTCGACGAGCCCGCGCCATGCCTCGCGGTACTTTCCGGTGATCGGGTTCGGCCAGTGGATGAGCAGCACGTCGATCTGCTCGACTCCGAGGCGGTAGCGCGACTCCCACCCGGATCGCACGGCGGCGTCGGTGTCGTGGTGGCGGCCCGGGAGCTTGGTCTGCACCGTGATGTCGTCGCTGGCGACTCCGGAGCCCGAGATCGCGGCTCCAACGGTTCCTTCGTTCTCGTAGTTCACCGCCGAGTCGAGCAGACGGTAACCGACGTCGATGGCGCTCGAGACCGCTTCGAAACCCTCTCGACCGACGAGCGGATAGGTGCCGAAGCCGATTGCGGGAATCGACGATGCATCGTTCAGGGTAATCTGCGGGGTTTCAGTCATGCTTCCACCGTACGCGGAGGTGGAGTGCGTAGGGTCGAACTGTTACTTTCAGGAGTCGTGTATGTCGCAACAGCGCCCCCGCGTTCACAACCCGTACGCCGGCGGACCCCCTCAGCCGGGCATCGTCCAGAGTCCCCTCGCCACGCACACGCAACAGCGGGCCCCGGCCCCGCGATACGGCGGTCTCTTGGGAGGCGGCATCGCCGCGATCGTCTTCGGCAGCCTGGTTCTGCTCATCGGTGGCGGCGCGCTGCTCCTGATCGCGTTCATGTTCCTCCTGGGCGGCGGCGGCAACGTCGATGCGTTCAGAGAGGAAACCTTCGGGATGTCGCTCTTCGGCTGGATCACCTCGTTCACCGGGTTCGCTATTCTCGCCACCGGCATCGTGCTGCTGGTCGTGCGCGCACGCAAGCGTAAGCGGGCATCCGCCTAAGACCCCTCGCTGTCATCCGCGAGAACGATTCAGGGTGCGAAGTCGAGTTGCGCTTCCTCGACCGTGAAGAATGGATGCCGTGCTCAACACCTACGCCACAACCGCAGGCCTCGCCTTTCTCGGGGCGGGCTTCGTCGCATTCGTCATCGCGCTGCCGTATCTGATCATTCACTGGCGTCGCACCGGCACGTTCGGCTGGGGTTCGACGATCATCCTGTTCGGTTCGATCGTCTACGCGTTCGCGCTCGCCGGGTACACGATGCTGCCGTTCCCCGGCGACTGGGCGGAGACGTGCTCGCACCCTATGCGGAGCAATCTGAGGCCGGGCGGGTTCGTCGATGACATTCGGGACGCTCTCGACGGCACGAGCACCGCCTCTCTGCGGCAGGTCGTTGCCCAGCTCGGGCTGAACGTGCTGCTGTTCATACCCCTCGGTGTTTTCGTGCAGCAGCTCGTGACGAAGCGGTGGTTCCTGACCGTGGTGGCAGGCGCTGCCGTTTCGCTGCTGATCGAGGTGACCCAGCTGACGGCCGCATTCGGACTGTTCCCGTGTCAGTGGCGGGTCTTCGACGCCGACGACCTCATCATGAACACCGCGGGCGCCGCTATCGGCGCGCTCATCGCCCCGGTGCTGCGGTTGTTGCCCGGCCAGCCGTCGACCGATCGCAAGGCACGGCTGACGGCTCGCCCATATACCCGGTGGCGTTCTATCTCCGCGGTGCTGATCGACCTGCTGACGATCGGCTTCGTGCCGCAGTTCTTCGCCGCCGTCGCAACTGTCGCCGCCCGGTACGTCACGGGTCGCATCAGCATTAGCGATGAGATCGGGATGCGCGTGTACTTCGGCGTCTTGCTCGTGACGCTGGCCGTGCAGCTCGTGCTCGTCCTGGCTCGCGGAACAACCGTGGGCGAGTGGGTGACCTGGACGTCCGTGACGCGCGTGGATGGAGGCCGCACCGGATTCTGGCGCAGGTTCTTGCGGTTCTCGACGAGCATCCTGCCGGCCGCGCTGTGGATGACCGCGAGCGATGTGCGCGATGCGCTCGTCGCAGGGGGAGGCGTGATCGCGGAACTGGTCGTGGACCTCGCGTTCTGGCTCGTGCAATTGACGGCCGTGCCGTTCGCGATCGCCTGGGTCATCGTGCTCTTCGCATCGCACCGCACGCTGACCGACGTGTTCGCGAGGACGCGCCAGGTGGATGCCCGCATGCCGAGCGCTGCCGCGCCGAGCCCGGCGACCCGAGCTGCCGAGACCGACGGGGAAGCAGCGCTCTCGCCTCACGGAAGCCCGAGGGTCTCGGAGAAGAAACACGACTGAACCCGACACGAACGAGATGAGCCCCGCCTTTTCTCGGTCTAAAAGGGGAGGCCATCGCAATTTCGATGAGCATCGGCATAGACCGGGAATCGGCACGGGTAACGAGACTGGGGAACCGCGGGCGGAACTGTTGCGCCGGCGAGAAACCCGACTATATTGTTATTCCATGGATGATCGGAATAATGTGGGCTTCGCTCATAGCGACGATAGGGATGTCGTCTTCGAGGCGTTCGCCGAGTCGCTCAAGGCACTCGCCAACAACCGGCGGCTCGAGCTGCTCGAGATCCTCGCTCAGGGAGAGCACTCGGTCGAAGACCTCGCCGCCTTGTCGGGCATGGCGCTGACCACGACGTCGTCGCACCTGCAGACGCTGAAGCGCACGGGGCTCGTCCGGACCCGCCGCGAGCGCACGACCATCCACTACCGACTGGCGGGCGACGACGTCGCCGCCCTGTTCACGGCCGCGAAGCGGGTGGCGATTGCGCGCTACCCGCGCATGCGGGATGTCGTCGACGACTATCTCCGCGACGAGGCGGCTTCGACGACCATCGAGACTTCGGCGATCGAGTCCCGCATGACGGTGCTGGATGTTCGGCCGCGCGAAGAGTACGAGGCCGGGCACTTTGCGGGAGCCGTGTCGATTCCGATGCCGGAACTCGGTGAACGCTTCCACGAGCTGCCCAAGGACGCTCCTGTCGTCATCTACTGTCGCGGGCAGCTCTGCCGCTTCGCACGCGAGGCCGCGGATTTTCTCCGTGCACGGGGGTTCGATGCGCGCGCGGTGACCGAGGGGATCGTCGAATGGCGCGCATCAGAGAGCATCGACCTTGACGCGGCGTAGCGAATCT